>NZ_AUHY01000074.1 GCF_000423425.1 Meiothermus rufus DSM 22234
AAAGGCATCATGGGCGGGAGGGCTCTTCTCCTTTGGACTACAGCGAGCGGCCTCGGTACAGGTGAAGACCCGCTGAGCGGCGATGAGAAAGTGGATGTAGTCCAGGTCATCGCACTTCGGTGGGTTCATGGGCATCACCCCCTTTGGAGAAGCTTGGCTAAGCACTCTCCTCCTAGCACACAGAAGAATGTCCAGTCAACTGCAACTGCGTAACTCCTATCCGGTATAAAAGCTTGGGCTATAGGGGTGGTGCATTAGAGCTGGCTCTGCCGGTAGGTGAGCGCCTCCGCCAGGTGGGCCTCCTGGATGTTCTCGGCCCCTGCGAGGTCGGCGATGGTGCGGGCCACCCGGAGGATGCGGTCGTAGCTCCTTGCGGTGAGGGCTAAGCGTTTGGTGGCGGCTTGCAAGAGGGCCTCGGAAGAGGGGGAAAGCACCGTGTGCTGGCGCAGCGCCCTGCCGAAGAGTTCGCTATTGAGCTTCCCCTGGCGGGCCTTCATCCTTTCCCTTGCTGTCAGCACCCGTTCTCGCACTGCGGCGGTAGACTCCCCTTCCGGGGCGCGGGCGAGTTCGGCGGGGGTGAGTCGGGGGACTTCCACCACCAGGTCGAAGCGGTCGAGCAGGGGGCCGCTGATGCGGCCCACGTACCGGGTGCGCTGGCTGGGGGTGCAGCTACAGGGTCTTTCCGGGTCGCCGTGCCAGCCGCAGGGGCAGGGATTCATGGCGGCAATCAGCAAGAAGCGGGCGGGGTAGGTGAAGCTGGCCCTAGCCCGGGCAATGGTCACCACCCCGTCTTCCAAAGGCTGGCGCAACACCTCTAAAGCTTCGCGGGAAAACTCGGGGAACTCGTCGAGAAAAAGAATACCCCGATGGGCCAGGGAAATTTCGCCCGGCTTGGGGATCGAGCCCCCACCGATCAAGCCCACATCGGAAACGGTATGGTGGGGGCTGCGAAAGGGAGGCATCCGGATGAGGCCCTGCACCAGCCGTCCTGCTGCGGAGTGAATGCGGGTGACCTCGAGGGCCTCCTCCCGTGAAAGGGAAGGCAACAGCCCCACCATCCGCTTGGCCAGCATGGTCTTGCCCGAACCGGGCGTGCCGGTCAGCAAAAGGTGGTGCCCTCCGGCGGCGGCGATCTCGAGGGCCCGCTTGGGCTTGGCCTGGCCCTTCACATCGAGGAGGTCGAGGATGGGAAAGCTCTCCTCGGCCTCTTTTGGCTGGGCCAGGGGCAACAGCTCCTGGCCCAGCAAGAAGCCCACCAGTTGCCCCAGCTGCATTGCGCCGTAAACTGTCACACCCTCAATCAGGGCAGCCTCCGCCGCAGAGACTTGGGGCATGAGGAGCTTATATCCCTCCTGCAAAGCACCCAGGGCCATATTGACCGCCCCTGGCACCGTCCGCAGCTCACCATCTAGGCCCAACTCCCCCGCTACCGCAAAGCCCTGCAGGGCCTGGGGGGGCAGCACCCCCTGGGCTACCAGCAGCCCCAGGGCGATGGGCAGGTCGTAGTGGGTGCCCTCCTTACGTAGCTCTGCTGGGGCCAGGTTGATGATGACCCGGCCCTGAGGGTAGGGGAAACCGGTGTTTTTCAAGGCGGCCCGCACCCGCTCCCGCGACTCCTCCACCGCCTTGTCCGGCAGGCCCACCACCGCATAGGAAGGCATTCCCGGGGAAACATCCACCTCCACGGTGATAGGCTGGGCCTCGAGGCCAAATAGGCTATAGGTTCGTATCTGAGCCAGCATACACTGCCTTATAGCTTAGCGGCCCGGTAGGCCAAACCTTGGGTCATGTAGACCGCCGAAGCCCCGCTGGCTGGTATGCTGTGGGTCAATGAACGACCGCTTCAAGATGGGTGAGGAAGAAGAGGCCAGCACCCCCCGTCGCCTGATTGGGGAGATCGCCTATGTGCTGTTCCTTTCCGCACCTCGGGTGGTGGCGGAGGGGATCAAAACCCGCCTGCAAGAGCGCCGGATTCCGGTGCACCTCGAGACCCCCTTCACCCACCTTGGCCTGCCTGAAGCCTACCTAGGCACCTACACCGGGGATGTGAGCCTCTGGGTGCCTGAGACGCTGTACGAGGAGGCCATCTTGATTGCAGCACGCGACCAGGGAGAACCCTCATGAGCGTAGTGGGAATTGACCTAGGCGGAACCAAAATCATGGCGGGGGTATTCCGGGACGGGGCGATTCGCTCCCGGGTAACCCTCCCCACACCGGAAGCAGGGGGGCAGGCGGTGATTGAGGCCATGGCCCAGGCCGCCCGAGCGGCTATGGAGGCCGCGGGCATCTACCACGAGGTCAGGGCTATTGGCCTGGGTACCCCAGGGCCGCTGGACTTTAGGCGGGGGGTGATCAAGTTCACCCCCAATATCGCCAACTTCAACGATTTTCCCATCGTCCATCGGTTGGAGCAGGCCACCGGTCTAAAGGTGTACGTGGAGAACGACGCCAACGCCGCAGCGCTGGCCGAGCACAAGCTGGGTGCCGCCCAAGGGGCAGAAAGCTCTCTGTTTATGACGGTTTCCACCGGGGTAGGGGGCGGTTTTGTCTGGGGCAACCGGGTGCTGCGGGGCGCGCATGGGCAGGGCGGCGAAATTGGGCATATCACCATGCAACCCGGCGGCCCTATGTGCGGCTGTGGGCTGGATGGCTGCCTGGAAGCGCTAGCCACCGGCCCCGCCATGGAGCGCATGGCCCTAGCGGCTTTTAAGCGCGAGGTGGGCACCCGTGAGCTTTTCGCCCTCTTTCAGCAAGGCGACCCCCGGGCAGCCCGTATCGTTTTGCAAGCCGCAGGCTGGGTCGGTATTGCCCTGGCCTCACTGGCCAAGACTTTTGACCCCGAGGTAATTGTGCTGGGCGGAGGTATTGCCCTCAATGCGGGCCCGGCTTACCTCGAGGAGGTCGAGCGTACCTACCAGCGCTATATGGAACACTGGGTGGCCCCACCTATCCGGCCAGCCAAACTAGGCGGCGAGGCAGGGCTTCTGGGGGCAGCCCTCACCGCAGCCCTCGAGGTTGGTGAGGCCTAGTCAGCGTTGCCAAAAACACAAAATCCCCCGCGGCATTTGCGTACACTCCTGGCTGGTCATGATTACTATGTACACCACCTCCTGGTGCCCCGACTGCCACGCCGCCAAGCAAGCCCTGCGCGCTTTGGGCCTCCCTTACCAGGAAATCAATATCGAGCAGAACCCCGCTGCGGCTGAACTAGTGGTAAAGATCAACAAGGGCAAACAGAGCGTGCCCACCCTCGTATACGGCCCACACGCGGTCTCCATGAGCCGGTTTTCCTTGGGCAGGCTCAAAGCCTGGCTCCTGGAGGTGGGGCTACTGCCCCAGCAGGCCTAGGGCTTCATCCAACACAAAAGGGGCCGTGTACTCCCCCAATAAGTTGATTTATTTTGTAAGTTTACAAATCTTGTAAGTTGTGCTAGCCTAACCCTACCGCTGCTTTTGCAGCGGCCTTTGCAGTCTGGGAGGAAGCATGTCACTACTGCGCAAACCGGTCAAAGCCGTATCCATCCCTAGCCCGGCCCGGCCCGAGGTGCGTCCGCAGTACCCCCTGGTGGCCTTAGGCCTGCTGGGGCTGGGCTGGCTTTTGCTCAAGCTACCCTCGGTTCAGGGGCTATTGGTGCTGCTGGGGGTGGGGCTGGGCTTCACCCTCTTTCACGCTCGCTTTGGCTTTGCCTCGGCCTTCCGCCAGCTGCTCAGCGTGGGGCAGGGGCGGGCTTTGCAGGCCCATATGCTGTTACTGGGCTGCACGGCTACCCTGTTCGCCCTGCTCTTTGCCCTGGGCCAGGGGCTGGGCGGTCAAAACCTTGCGGGCTACCTGGCCCCCATCGGCCCAGGCCTTCTGCTAGGGGCCTTTTTGTTTGGGGTGGGGATGCAGCTCGCCGGAGGGTGCGCCTCCGGCACCCTCTACGCTAGCGGCAGCGGTAGTCTGCTGGGTTTAGTAGCCCTGGTCAGCTTTATCGCGGGGTCGGTGGTGGGGGCCTGGAACCTCGAGTTCTGGACCAACGGGCCCGGGGCCGCTGGTACCCTGCCCCCCGTCTCGCTGGTGGCGCACTTCGGCCTGGGGGGTGCCCTGGCCCTGACCCTGCTTTTGGTGGGGGGTCTGGCCCTGTTGGCCGAATGGGTGATGCGCAAACGGCAGCCCCCACCCCCCAAGCAACCTAAAGGAGCCCAGGGCTGGGCCCGGCTGCTACGGGGAACCTGGCCACTGTGGGTGGCGGCACTGGTGCTGGCGGTGCTGAATGCCGCTGTGCTATACGTGAGCGGGCGGCCCTGGGGGGTTACCTACGGCCTGACCCTCTGGGGCTCCCAGGCCGTGGAGGCCCTGGGGCTGGCCGAGCCCGCTTTCTGGGGCTTCTGGAACGGACAGTCGCCCCTGGCCCTCTCCCCCCTGGGCCACCCTACCGCCCTAACCAACCTGGGTATCCTGCTGGGAGCCCTGATCAGCGCCGCGCTGGCGGGGGCCTTCGGCCAAAACCCTCGGGTGGGCTGGCGGGTTGTTCTGGCTGCGGTACTGGGGGGACTACTGATGGGGTATGGGGCCCGCCTGGCCTACGGCTGCAACATCGGGGCCTACATCGGCGGGGTGGCCTCCTTCAGTCTGCACGGCTGGGTCTGGCTGGGTATGGCCCTGCTGGGCACCTGGGTAGGGCTATGGCTCAGGCCCTGGTTTGCCCTATCCAACCCCAAGCCTACCGATAGCTTCTGCTAAAGGCTTCGCTCCACGCTCGAACTAGGCTGCCCTGTGTGTGGGGCGGCCTAGGGGTTTATGGCCCCTTTCCGGGACAGCCAGGGGGGCCTTGGCTTTGGTCATTTTTTCGCGGCTTCTACCGCACTACGAAAAAATTCCAGTACCTCTACCTTCGGCAAAGAAGAGGCTAAGCTGGATGGAGCGATGCGGTAGGAGGTTACCTCGAGGTCAATCAGGGCGCTCTCGGCGCTGCTGGTGAGGCGGATGCTAGCCCCTGCGGGCACACGGAACCAGAGGTCCATCTCTTCCTGCAAGGGCAGCAACAACGCGTTATCGGCGAGGGCTCCAGCTTTTACCCCAGAGAGGAAGATCGCCCGGGCCTCGCGGGGCTCCTGAATTTCTAACATCAAAGGCGCAGCCCGGCCCGAGATACCCACCCCCAAGGGGTTTTCTACGTAGGCATAGCCCTGGAGGTGCAACAACGAGGGCTCCTCGTGGCTAGCCCAGATAATGCCCGACGTGGTGGCCTGGGAAGGGGCGCGAATCCAGCGCACATGCCGCCCTTCCACCTCAAAGCCCGGCCCAAAGCGAGCCTCCTCCAGAAGGGCCAGCTCGCTACCCCGGGCCAGCTCGCTGGTGCTAGGCCCGGTAGGCAGGGGTTCATGCATACCCAGCCAGGCCTTCAGGCCGTAGCGGATCCAGCCGGTCAGGGTATTGACGAAGGTTCCCCAGTCGGCGGTGTCGCCTGCCATCAGGCGGTGGTAGGCCTCGGCCATGCGCTGCTCTTCCATGGCACACTGCAAAGCAGCCTGCCGGTGGTACTGCTGGCGGCGACCGGGCTGCAATCCCAGGTACAAAACCCGGCGGCTAGCATCGTCGGAGAACTGCCACTGCCCAGTGTAGACCAGCCAGCCCCGCCGCTCGAGCTCGTCCAGATAAGGCGTAGCCTCCAGCGCGTCCAGCAGACCCTGGCTATAAGGGCCAGGGTGTACCGAGAGCCGCTCCAAAGCCAGCCGGGCCTCGAGCGAGAGCATCCGGGCCTCGAGCTGCACCTGGGCCCGCACCCGCTGGGGCAGGGGTACCTCGCTGCCGTTGTAAGGTACAGCCAGGAGTTCCCGCAGGTGACCGGGCGAGCCTCCAGAAGCCAGATACAACCGCGCCGCCTGGGTAAAGGGCAGGTTGGCCAGCAAGGTAGCGCGGGCCTCGGCCCACGACAAGGGGGGCAGGGTAATGTAGCGGGTGCGCTCGGCAGGATAGTGGCTGCGCAGCTCCAGAATCAGTTTGGGGTCCTCGCCATAGGAGGAACGCTCGACCACCCAAAGCCCATCGCGGTCAGTGAGGATGCGCTCCAGCGAGACGTCGGTGTAGGGTGGGCGCAGATAGTGCAGCGCCCTGCCCCCTCCGCGAGGGCCTTCTAGAAAGGGCATACCCAACGTTTTGGCCAGGGCCTGGGCAAAGGCCGTGCGCCCCGAGCCGGGACGGCCCATCAGAATTAGCACCGCGGGTAGGGTTAGCTGCGAGGCCACTTCCTGCACCAATCGCTCACGCCCCACGGTACCAGAGCTATTGGCCATAAGTTGCGAGCGCTGGCCCTCGAGCCAGGCCCGAAACTCCACCGAAAGCTCCTCTAGCCCCTCCATCGGGGCGCCCGGCCCGGGGGTGCGATCCAGGGTGATGAAGGGGGGCAGCTGCAAGGGGTCCTCTCCCGGCTTAAACAGGGTATAACCCAAGGGAGCCAGGGCCTGGCTCAAGCGGTGCAGCTCGACCCGCAGGTTTTGCGAGGCCGCACTGTGCCCCCAGAGCAGATCGGCCAGCACCTCGCGGCGGGTCCCCCCTTCCAAAGCCAGGTAGTACAGAATGGCCAGCCCCTTACGCTGGAGCTTAAGCTCGCGGCCCTGGTACTCCAACCGGGCCGGCCCCCATAATTTAAGTTGGATTGGTCCTCCTACTCGATTCATGCACGCACTCCTTGCAAACCCACTGGACAGCCCACCTCGAGCCAGCCACCCAAGCCCCCGCCAAAATACCCTCCGGTCAAATGCCTTTTGGGATAAGAGCCTTGAGGATATACCGCCAGGGCGGTTTCCGCAGGAGCCTGGCTTGAACCGCTCGAGCTATCCCGTCTGGTTTGTTGGACGTTATCTTTCCTTCTCAAGCGTGAACTCCTTCGTTTTTGCAGGGTAGCACGGAATGTGCAAGAGGCTTGGTCAAATGCACAACCAGCAGGCTTTTACATTGAGCCAGCGAAACAGGGGCATAGGTTGGACGGAGAAGCTGCAAAGGACGGGTCGGCTGAGTTGGTGAAGGAAGCCCAGGAGCGGGTTGCGTAGGGCCGCTTTTGCTTCTTTCTCCAGAGCCCACCTAAAGCGGTAAAGGGTGGCCTGAGCGGGCAGGGCCCGGCCTGTTTTTCCTCGACCAAATCCCATCCGCAGCAGCCAGTCCCGTTGATCTTCGATCCACTTCGTTCAACCACTCCCCAAACCCATCAGCACCAGCATGAACCGCATTCACCAGTCATACCTACGGTTAGGGGCTCGCACGTCGGGTACTCCCATCAAGTACGGTATTGGGCTGGGTATGCCTCTCGCTCCTTCTGGCTTGTTCATACTGCATATAAAAGCCTGGGGCTCCCTGGTGCAGTTTGAAATTTTACCCAAGCTCGAGCTAAACTGTGTTTTAACTTCTACCTAACGAGCGTTAGTTAGGTCCACGGGAGGCAGGATGGCAGGAAAGTACGGCGTACCCACCGACCCCGACTACCCCAAGCGGCTGGCCGAGTTCGAGGCCCGCATTGCCCGCGGCGAAAAGATCGAGCCTGGCGACTGGATGCCTGAGGAATACCGCCGCCAGCTCATTCGCATGATCTCGCAGCACGCCCACTCCGAAGTGGTGGGGATGCTGCCGGAAGGCGCCTGGATCACCCGGGCCCCCACCCTCAAGCGCAAGATGATCCTCATCGCCAAGGTGCAGGACGAGGCCGGCCACGGGCAGTACCTCTACCACGCGGCCGAGACCCTGGGCATCACCCGGGAGGCCATGCTCGAGGCCCTGCTCTCGGGTAAGGCCAAATACTCCTCTATCTTCAACTACCCTACCCTGACCTGGGCTGACATCGGCACCATCGGCTGGCTGGTGGACGGGGCAGCCATCAAGAACCAGACCATGCTGGCCCAGTGCTCCTATGGCCCCTATAGCCGGGCCATGGTGCGCATCTGCGCCGAGGAGACCTTCCACCACAAGCAGGGCAAGGAGATGGTGTTGCTTTACGCCAAAGGAAGCCCTAAGCAGCGCCAGATGGCCCAGGACGCCATCAACCGCTGGTGGTGGCCGGCGTTAATGATGATGGGGCCACACGACCAGGACTCCCCCCATACCCCGCTGCTCATGCGCTGGGGTATCAAGACCAAAACGAACGACCAGGTGCGCCAGGAGTTCATCAACGAGCATGCCCCAGAAATCCTCGAGGCTGGTCTGAGCATTCCCGACCCCCAACTGCGCTACGATCCGCAAAGCGGCAACTGGCTGCACGGGCCCATCCACTGGGACGAGTTCTGGCAGGTGGTGAACGGCAACGGCCCCATGAACAAAGAGCGCCTGGCCGCCCGCCGGAAGGCCCACCAGGAAGGTGCTTGGGTGCGCGAGGCCCTCGAGGCTTACGCTGCTAAACAGCAAAAAGCCGCTGTGGCGGTCTAAGAAGAGGCCCCTATGGACACCCAATGGCCCCGCTGGGAAGTCTTCAAACAGGACACCCCCAGCAAACCCCATCAGGCGGTGGGCTCGGTGCACGCCGCCGACCCGGAACACGCCCTGCTCACGGCCCGCCACGTCTTCGCCCGCCGGCCCCAAGCGGTAAGCCTCTGGGTGGTGCCGGCAGAGGCGGTGTTTTCGGTCACCAAGGAGCAGCTCGAGGCAGGCACGGTACCTTTTCCTGAAACCCCTCCAACCACCAAGCCCACCCTCTACTACGTTTTCCGCAAAACCTCGCACAAACGCTCCATGACCTTCGTGGACTACGTGGGCGAGGTCAGCGCGGCTGGCCCCGCCGAGGCTTTGAAAGAGGCCCAATCCCGTTTCACCGATGCCGAGGCTTTGGCCTGGTGGCTGGTGCCTGCCCTGCAGGTGGTTAAAAGCGACCCCAGCCGTGAAGCCATCGAGAGCTGGTTTGAGCCAGCCAAGGACAAGACCTACAAGCAGCAGCAGTACTACGCCACAGTGGGTTCGCACGTCAGCAAGCACAAAGGAGCGAAGCGATGAAGCCTGAGGTCAAGGAAGCCCTGATCGCCAAGCTGACCGCGCTGGCCGACGACGAGGTGATCCTGGCCCAGCGCAACAGCGAGTGGGTGGGGCACGCCCCCATTTTGGAAGAGGATATCGCCCTGGCCAACCTGACCCAGGACGAGCTAGGCCACGCCCAAATCTGGTACGGCCTACGTCAAGCCCTGGATGGCGCGGACCCCGACCGGCTGGTCTTTTTCCGCGAAGCCAGCGAGTTTCGCAACGCCGAGCTGCTCGAGCTGCCTCGGGGTGACTGGGCCTTTACCATGCTGCGGCAGTTCCTTTTTGACCTTTACGAAAGCCTGTGGCTCGAGGCTGCCCAGCGCAGCCTCTACCCCCCCTTGGCCCAGGCTGCGGGCAAAATCCTGCGGGAGGAGCGCTTCCACTTGCAGCACTCCCGGGCCTGGGTGGAGCGGCTGGGCCTGGGCACCGAGGAATCCCACCGCCGCCTGCAAGAGGCCCTAGACTTTCAATGGGGCTATGCCCAGCAGCTTTTTGTGCCCATCCCAGGCGAGGCCCTGCTAGTGGCCGAGGGCCTACTGCCCGATCTAGAAACGGTGAAGGCCCGCTGGCTCGAGTACGCTACCCAGCGCCTACAACAATCCGGCCTCAAGCTCCCCATCAACCCCGGCTACCAGCCTGCCGACCGCAGCCACCACACCGAGCACCTGTGGAGCCTCCTGGCCGAGATGCAGTCCACCGCCCGTTGGGACCCCCAGGCCCAGGTTTGGTAAGATGACCGCCCTGCCCACCAGCCAAGAGCTCTGGGATGCCTTAGCCCGGATTCCCGACCCCGAGATTCCGGTGGTAGGTGTAGTGGAGATGGGCATCGTGCGGGAAGTGGTGGTGGAGGGCCGCAAGGCCACCATCCGCATGACCCCTACCTTTTCTGGCTGTCCGGCGCTGCACCTGATCCGGGCCCAGCTCGAAGCAACCGCCCGTGCCCTGGGCTTCGAAGAGGTAGTGGTAGAGACCGTGCTCTCGCCACCCTGGACCACCGACTGGATTACCCCCGAGGCCAAAGAGCGCCTGCGCCAGTACGGTATTGCCCCCCCGGGGCCGGCCAGCGGGGTTCCGCTCGAGGCCGCCCCCACCCCCTGCCCCCACTGCGGCTCGCTCAACACCAGCCTCAAAAACGCCTTTGGCCCTACCTTGTGCAAGGCCATATACGTCTGCAACGCCTGCCAGGAACCTTTCGAACGCTTCAAGGCCCTCTAGCGGCAAGGCGGGTCAAATATCCCTAGCCCCGGTTCCGCCAGGGAGGTTCCGTCAATAGGTGTGTAAACCTGCTCAGGCAGCGACCTCCTCCTGGGTGACCTCGATGCCGTCCTCGTAGCGCACCCCGGCGTGGACCTTGGCCAGCAACTCCGGGGCATTCAACCGCCGGAACCTCTTTTGGGCCACCATCAGCATCTTCCAGATCACTGCCGTGGCCCGTTCCACCTTCTTGAACCGCTTGGCCGCATCCGTCCGCAGCCGCAGTGCGGCGAAGGGCGATTCGATCACGTTCGTGGTCCGCAGGTGGCGCCAGTGCTCCTTGGGGTACCGGTAGAAGGTCACCATCCGCTCCCAGTCCCGCCCCAGCGTCTGCGCCGCCTTGCCGTAGCCGTGCCGGTGACACCAGGCCTCGAACTCCTTGCCCTTCCGTTCCGCCTCCGCCCGGGTCGGCGCGTAGGCGATGGCCCCCAGCATGGGCTTGGCCACGGCCTGCTGGTGGCGCGGCAACTGCTCCAGCACATTGAGGACCTTGTGGTTCCAGCAACGCTGCTCGTCGGCCTCCGGCCACACGTTGCGCAGTGCCCCCCAGATCCCCAGGTGCCCGTCCCCGATCACCAGCCGCGGCGCGTTCATCCCACGCTCCCGCAGGTCCCGCAGCACTTCCGACCAGCTCTCCACCGACTCCCGGTACCCGGGTACGACCGCCACCACCACCTTGCGGCCATCCGACAAGGCGGCGATGGCCACCAAGAGCGCCGCCCGCTCGCGCTCCAAGCCCGCCTTGACGTAAATGCCGTCCACCCAGAGATAGACGACTTCCAGCCCGTCCAGGGGCTGCTGGCGCCACGCCTCCCACTCCGCTTGCCACTTCGTCTTCAGGCGCGCCACGGTGGAGGCCGAAACAGGCGCCTCCTCCCCCAAAAGACCCCGCAGGGCCAGGTCAAAATCCCCTTCCGCCAGCCCATGCAGGTATAGCTCCGGCAAAAGCGCTGACACCTCCTGCGTGCGCCGCACAAAAAGGGGGAGAATCCGGCTCTCGAACCGCTCCTCCACCCCCCGGACCCGGGGCCGCCGCACCTCGATGGTGCCCATGGAGGTAGTCAGCTTCCGCGGCTTGCCGTAGCCGTTGCGGTAACCGCACGCATCGACGGCCGCCCGCCTCTCATACCGGGCACGGCCCAGAAATTCCGTCACTTCCTCCTCCAGCAGCCCCTGCATCAACTCCCGGATCTTCCCCCTCAGCCAATCCCGCAACGTCTCCCAGGTGGGAGATGACGAAC
>NZ_AUHY01000075.1 GCF_000423425.1 Meiothermus rufus DSM 22234
CCAGGTGGATGGGGGCAGCGAGTTCATGGCCGAGTTTGAGGAGGCCTGCTGTGCTCTGGGGATTGCCTTGTTTGTGCTGCCGCCGAGGAGTCCTAAACTCAATGGTCACGTGGAGCGGGTGCAACGGACCTTTAGGGAGGAGCTCTATACCCGGCCTCTGCCCCCCCGGCTCAGCGAGCTACAGGCAGAGCTGGATGCCTACCTGGACCACTACAACCGCCGAAGGCCTCACATGGCCCTGGGGGGTCTTGCTCCCTTGGAGTATTTAGCTAAGATGCAGGAGGAGTCGGTTCCCCAGTCTCACATGTGTTGACCGATTACAGAGCATTTACCCAGGTGAAGGCCTGTGCTAGACTTACGCCACGACGAAGCGCCCATAGCCTGTCTTTACGACCGAGGGGCCGATACTGGCCTGTGGCTAGATTGGGCCGCGTCGCAGGAGCAAGCATGAAAGTAGCTATCGTGACCGATTCGACTTCCGATCTACAAGCCCGTGCTGCCGAGATGGATGTAGCGGTGGTGCCGCTTTACGTCAACTTTCAGGGCAAAATTCACAAGGACTGGGTGGAGATTACCCCGGCCCAGATTTTCCAGGGGGTGAGCGCCGGGGCGGCCATGCCTAGCACCAGCCAGCCTTCGCCCGCCGACTTCAAAGCGGCCTACGAGCAGGCCTTGCAAAAAGCCGACCACGTGCTATCGATTCACATATCCTCCAAGCTTTCTGGCACCGTGGCCTCGGCCAACCTGGCTGCCCAGGAGTTTCCTGGCCGGATTACGGTCTTCGACTCGCTGGCGGCCAGCATGGGCATTGGGATGATGGTGGAGCGGGCTAAGGAGCTTTTGGACCAGGGGGCCGAGCTGGCCCAGGTGCTGGTGGAACTCGAGCGCATCCGGGCCGACCATGTGGTGCGCTTTACCCTGGCCACCCTGGAGTACCTCAAGAAGAACGGGCGCATTGGAGGGGCTCAGGCCCTTTTAGGGGGGCTACTGGGCATCAAGCCCATCCTGACCCTCAAAGAAGGGCGGGTCGAGGCTGCGGGGCGGGCCCGGGGCGAGAAAAAAGCCTTGGCCGAAATGGTGGACTCGCTCAGGGCTTGGGCGGAGGGGCGGCGGAAAATCCGCATCTACTACCTGTACAACACCGAGGAGAACGATGTAGCGGCCTTCAAGGCAGCGGTGGCGGCGGCGGGGCTGCCTTTAGAAGAGCGGGCCACCAGCCGGGTCGGTGGGGTGATCTCCACCCACACCGGGCCAGGGCTGTATGGCTACTACGCCTACAGCCTGTAGGGGATGCCTATGTCCCGCACTGCCTTTGTAGCCGACTCGACCCTGGGCCTAAGCCCCCAGGAGGCCCTCCAACGGGGGATACACCTGGTGCCCCAGCAGGTCATCATCGAGGGGCGAAGCTACCGCGACTATGTGGAGATTAGCCCGGAGGAGGTGATCCAGGCCCAGCTCGCTGGCCAGAAGGTAAGCACCAGCCAGATCGCCGCCCCCGATCTGGAAGCCTTGTACCAAAGCCTGCTGGAGAAATTCGACCGCATCGTCTCGGTGCACGTTTCGAGCAAGCTTTCCGGTACCTATGCCACGGCCTGCAAGGTGGCGGAGCAGTTTGGCCAGCGGGTCAAGGTGTTGGACAGCCTTTCCCTCAACGGGGGGCTTTCCTTTGTCCTCGAGGAGGCCCGCCGCAAGCTCGCCGCCGGGGTGGCCTGGGAAAAGCTGGAGGAGGCTGTGGCCCCCTTAATTGGGCAGATGCGCGGTTTTGTGCTGCCAGCCACCTTGGACTACCTACACCGTGGGGGGCGGATTGGCGGTCTGCAACACTTTATTGGCTCGCTACTGAAGCTCTTGCCGGTGCTGGAGGTGCGGGAGGGGGTAGTGCGGCCCTTGGAGCGGGCTCGAGGCTGGCACAAAGGCTTGCAGCTGCTGGCCCTAGCCTTCCATAGGGCCTATCCTAGCGGGGCCAGGGTGGTGCTGGCCCATGCCTACAACCCCCAGGGCCTCGAGGCGCTGCGCGAGCAGGTCTGCCAGGAAGGGGTGGTGGTGGAGGATGTGCGCGCCTGTGGCCCGGCCGTGGCTGCCCACACCGGCCCCGGCACGGTGGCCCTGTTCGCTGCCCCTGGCCCGTAGATCCGCTGCTGGAGTATTCATGCGTGCGGTGGTACAACGGGTTTCTGAGGCCAGGGTCGAGGTGGCGGGCCAGACCGTAGGGGCCATTGGCCAGGGGGTTCTGGTGCTGCTGGGGGTAGGCCGGGGGGACACCCCGGAGGATGCGGCCTACCTAGCCCGCAAGATTGCGGGGCTGCGCATTTTTGCCGATGAAGAGGGCAAGATGAACCTTTCCTTGGCCCAGGTAGGGGGCGAGGTACTGGTGGTTTCGCAGTTTACCCTGTATGGCGATCTCCGCCGGGGCCACCGGCCTAGCTTTACCCAGGCGGCTGCTCCCGAGGAGGGCCGGCGGCTGTATGAACACTTTTGCGACCTGTTGAGCCAGCAAGGGTTGCATGTCGAGACGGGGGTTTTTCAGGCCCATATGGCCGTGCATCTGGTCAACGACGGGCCGGTGACCCTCTGGCTGGACTCGAGCGAGCGCTACCTACCCCGCCGCCTCAGCGGCTAGCCTCGAGCCAGGCTTTGCCATAAGGGCGTACCTCTGCCCCGGGAAAAGCCCGCTCGAGCAGGGCCTGCAGATACCGGCCTGCGGGCGGCAGCAGGCCATTGCAGCCTGGCCCCGCGCAGACAAAGACATAGCGGGGCAGGCGGGGAGACTGGATGCAGGTCAGGCTGCCGTGGTACTCGGGGAAGACCTGGTAGAAGGCCTCGAGCACCCCCGGCAAGACCTCCTTGGCCGGAGGGAGGACTCTAGCCCCAGCAGGCCGTACCCAAAAAGTCATGACCTTGCCGTCTTTCATACCGCCACCCCCCGCAAAAGGCCAGCCAGTCTGCGCACACCCTGGGCCAGGCGCGGCCCGGGCCGGCCCAGATAGGCTTCCTCCAAGGCGAATACCTGCCCGTTTTGCAACGCCGGAACTCTGAGCCCCCGCTGCCGCACCACCTCCGGGCGCAGCTTCTTGGCCCCACACCACGAGACCACGATTACATCGGGCTGGGCCTCCTCTACCTGGGTGGGGGTCAAGGCAGCGGAGCGCACCGCGAGGTGGGCCAGGGCGTTCTGCGCCCCTAGCGCCTCCAACATCTGGGTAACCCAGCTTTGCTTCCCGGCGGCAATGATGGGCCTAGGCCACCACTCCACCAGCACCCGGGGGGGGCGGGGCCAGTGGGGTAGGCCCAGTTTGGCCTGGGCAATCTCCTGGCGCATGGCGGCCACTACCTCCTGGCCCTTAGAGGCTATCCCCAGCCAGGTGGCCACCCGGAGAATATCCTGGTAGACCTCCTCCAGGCTTTGGGGGTCCAGCACCAGGTAAGGCAGCCCACGCCGGGCCAGTCCTTCCACCACCCGCTCCATGCCCGGCACGCTTAGGCTGGCCAGCACCAGGTCGGGGCGCAAGGCCGCTACCCGCTCGAGGTCCACCTGCAGGTCCGGCCCCACCCGGGGCAGCCGGGCCACCTCGGGCGGATAGTCGGAGTGGTCGTCCACCCCTACCAGCCAGTCCAAGCAGCCCAGGGCCCAGACGATCTCGGTGTTGGAGCAGGTCAGACTGACCAGACGCATGCTTGCCCTCCTAGCGGCGCTTTTTGACCCGCCAGCCCTCCTCGCTATAGCCCTCCCGTTGGTTGACCACCCGGGCCAGGGTGAACAGCAGATCGGAGAGCCGGTTGAGGTAGCGCAGGGCCTCGGGGTTGACCTTTTCCTGGCGCATTAAGGCCACCAAGCAGCGTTCGGCCCGGCGGGCGATGGTGCGGGCCAGGTGCAGCGCCGCAGCGGCGGGGTGGCCCCCGGGGTGGATGAACCCGGTGAAGCGGGGGGCTTCCTCCTGGTAGCGGTCGATCAGGGCCTCGAGGTGCTGCACATCCTTGGCATCGATACGGGCCAGATTGCGCTCGTAAGGGCCACCCTCGCGGGTGGCCAGGTCGGCCCCCAGGTCGAACAGCGCGTTTTGCAGGTATTCTAGGTCGGCCTGGAGGTCGCTGTGCGCCGGAGGCAGCAGGGCTCGGGCCAGGCCGATGGCGCTGTTGGCCTCGTCCACCGTGCCATAGACCTCTACTCGGGGGTGATCCTTGCCTACCCGCTCGGCGCCGTAGAGGCCGGTCTCGCCCTGGTCGCCCGTTTTGGTGTATATTTTCATCTTTTTTACTTTACCTTGGTTCCCCTCCTTGGAAAATGGGCCGCCCTTGGGTTGCTCCAAGTTGTGTGCTACCCGGCAAAGATGATAAGGTTTGGGGCGTGTCTGGCTGTGGCGCCAGCGCTTTTGGCGAGCGTGCGCTATGTGGAAAGTGCTTGTGACCGATGAGATGCGGCTGGGTGAGATCAGGAACCCCGAGGTGCGCCTCGACTACCGCCCCAACATGCCCCGCGAGGAAATCCTGCAGGTGATTGGCCAGTACGATGCCCTGATTACCCGCAGCCGTACCCGGGTGGACGCCCAGCTGCTGGAGGCTGGGGTCAACCTCAAGGTGGTGGGCCGGGGTGGGGTGGGGGTGGACAACGTGGACCTCGAGGCCGCCTCCCGCCGGGGCATCCTGGTGGTGAACGTGCCGGAGGCCAACACCCGTTCGGCCGCCGAACTGGCTTGGGCTTTGCTACTAGCCACGGCCCGGGGGGTGGTGGAGTCCGACCAGAAGATTCGCCAGGGCCTGTGGGATCGCAAGTATCTGGGCCTCGAGCTCAACCACAAAACCATTGGGATTGTGGGGCTGGGCCGCATCGGCAGCCAGGTGGCCAAGTTCGCCAAGGGCTTCGATATGCGGGTGCTGGCCTACGACCCCTACATCCCGCAAAGCCGGGCCCAGACCCTGGGGGTGGAGCTTTACGACGACCTGGCCGATATGCTGCGCCAGTGCCACTTCCTCACCGTGCACACCCCCCTGACCGAGGAGACCCGGGGCATGATAGGCCGGCGCGAGCTGTACCTGCTGCCCAGAGGGGCGGTGGTGGTGAACGCTGCCCGAGGGGGCATCATCGACGAGAAGGCCCTGGTGGAGGTACTGGACGAGGGGCACCTGTGGGGGGCGGGCTTAGATGTCTTTGTGGAGGAACCCCCTAACGCCGAGCACCCTCTGGTGCACCATCCCAAGGTGGTGCATACCGCCCACCTGGGGGCCAACACCCTCGAGGCCCAGGAGCGGGTGGGGGAGGCTGTGCTGGAGCGGGTGATCGAGACCCTAAAGGGTAACCTAGCCCATGCCCTCAACACCGGTTTCGATGCCGAGGGGTTGCAGGTGCTCTCGAGTTGGCTGCCCCTGGGCGAGGCTCTGGGTAAGCTGCTGGCCCAGATTACCCAGGGACGCCCCCAGACGGTGGAGGTTGCCTACTACGGCGATTTTGAAAAGAACCCAGAACCCATTGCCTCAGCAGTGGCCAAGGGCCTCCTCGACCAGGTGCTGGGGGCAGGGGCCACCAACCTGGTCTCAGCCCGGCCTCTCCTACGCGACCGGGGCATTACGCTAATGACCCGCCAGATTGAGCAACCGCTCGACTACCGCCAGGTGCTGGAGGTGCGCCTCGAGACCGACCGGGAGTCGCGTCGGGCCCGGGGGGCGGTGCTGGGGGGCAAGCCCCGCATCGTGGGCATCGACGAGCACAACCTCGAGGCCGTCCCGGTGGGCTACATGCTGGTCTGCGTCAACCGCGACCGCCCGGGGGTGGTGGGCAAGGTGGGCACGTTGCTGGGGGAGAACGGCATCAATATTGCCGGGATGCAGCTCGGGCGCGACGCCCCCGGAGGCCGGGCGCTGTTCGTGCTGGAGGTAGACGAGCGCCCCAGCGAGGCGGTGCTGGAGGCTTTACGCGCTTTGGATGTGCTGGAGCGGGTAGACCTGGCCGCGCTGTAGGGCCATTAAAATGCAGGCCATGTACCGCCCTCGCTTGCTCACCCCCGGCCCGGTTGAACTGCATCCCAAAGCCTTAGAAGCCCTGGCCCGGCCCCAGCTTCACCACCGCTCTGAGGCGGCCAAAAAAATCTTCTTGCAGGCCAAGGCGGGCCTCGAGGCCGCCTTCCGTACCCAGGGCCAGGTCTTGCTGCTGACCGGCTCGGGCACTGCGGCCATGGACGCTTTAGTGCACAACCTCTTTGCCCCCAAAGAGCGGGTGTTGGTGCCAGTGCACGGCAACTTTTCCGAGCGCTGGGCCAAAATTGCCACCCAGGCCGGGCTGGAGGTGGTGCGGCTCGAGCTGGAGTGGGGCCGGGTGGTGCGGCCTGAGCACCTGGAGGGCCTGGAGGGGCCTTTCCACGGCCTCTTGCTCACCCACTCGGAGTCCTCCACCGGGGCCCTCAACGACGTGCGAACCCTGGCCCAGGCCTTCAAGGCCCGCTTCCCTGAGGCCTTGGTGGTGGTGGATGCCATTACCAGCCTGTTCGTCAGTGAGTTCGAGCTGGAGGGCTGGGGGCTGGATGCCGCCGCCTGCGGTTCGCAAAAAGGCCTCATGTGCCCGCCGGGTCTGGCCTATGCGGCCCTGGCGCCCCGGGCCATCGAGCGCCTGAAGCCCCGCGGTTTTTATCTGAACCTGGCCTCTGAGCTAAAGGTGCAGGCCTCGGGCGAGTCGGCCTGGACGCCGGCCATCAACCTGGTGGCGGCCACCGCCGCCGTGCTGGAGGAACTGCTGCCCCACCTGCCCCAGCATATTGCCCTCAAAAAGCAGCAAAACGACCTGCTCTATGCCACCGGCCAGGCGCTGGGCCTACAGCCCGTGCCCGAGGTGCCAAGCCCGGCCACCACCTGCTTTTACCTGCCCCCGGGGGTGAGCTACGCCCAGCTCAAGGAGGCCTTCGCTGCCCGTGGGGCCACCATCATCGGCGGGCAGGGGCAGCTCAAGGGCCGGGTCTTCCGCCTCTCGCTGATGGGTTACTCCGACCTCTACGACGCCTACGCGGTGGCCCAGATGATGCGGGATGTCCTGGGCTAGGCCAGGGTGTCCAGCAGGATGAACAGGAGCATCCCCAGGCTCACTACCACGTTGGCCTGGAAGAAGGCCTGGTCTACCTTGCTCAGGTCGTCGGGCCGCACCAGCCGGTGCTCGTACCAAAGCACCCCTCCCACCGCCAGAACCCCCAGGAAGTAGAGCCCGCCCGCTCCGCTCAATAGGCCCGTGAGCAGGAAGAAGAAGAAGGTAAGGGCGTGGGCCGCCTGGGCAATGCGCAAGGCGGTGGGGATGCCAAAGCGGGCCGGCACGCTGTGGATGCCGTAGGCGCGGTCGAACTTGAAATCCTGGGTGGCGTAGAGGATGTCGAAGCCGGCCAGCCAGAAGGCCGTACCGGCCCACAGGGCGAACAGAGCTGGCTCAAATGCCCCGGTCACGGCAATCCAGCCCCCCGCGGTGGCGGCCCCGATGGTCAGGCCCAGCCAGAAGTGGCACAGCCAGGTGAAGCGCTTGGTGTAGCTGTAGCCTACCAGAAAAAATACCGCCACCGGCAGAAGTTGGGCGGTGAGGGGGTTGAGGTTGAAGGCCGCCAGGGTGAGGGCCAGAAGGCCCACCACCGCCAGGGCCAGCACCTCGCCGGGCTTGACCAGGCCCTGGGGCAGGTGGCGGCCTGCGGTGCGGGGGTTGGCCGCGTCGATGCGCCAGTCGATCAGGCGGTTCAGGGCCATGGCCCCGGTGCGGGCCCCCACCATGGCCAGGGTTACCCAAGCGAATATCTCCCAGCCCGGCCAGCCTTTGGCCGCCAGCAGCATGCCGCCGTAGGCGAAGGGCAGGGCAAACAGGGTGTGTTCGAAGCGGACGAGCTCGAGGTAGGTTTTGAGTCGGTTGGAAAGGGCCACCATAGCTCTGGCCTCGAGTTTACCCTGCCGTAGCCGGGGCCATGGGGCATGGCCTTACGTATCCCCTTTGGCCACCGGGCGGCTCGGCTCGGAGACCCAGTCGCTCCAGGAACCCGCGTAGAGCCGGGCCTTTTTGCCGATGAGCTCGAGGGCCAGCACATTGGCGCAGGCCGAGACCCCCGAACCGCAGTAGACGATAATCTCACCCTCTAAGCCAGCGAAGCGCCGGGCCTGTTCCTCGGGGCTTTTGAAGCGGCCCGAGGCCTCCAGGCCGTCTAGCCAGTTTCGGTTGATGGCCCCGGGGATGTGCCCGGCCACCGGGTCGAGGGGCTCCACCTCGCCGCGGTAGCGCTCGGGGGCGCGGGAGTCGATCAGAACGCTGCCCGCAGGGCGGTGGGCCACCGCTTCGGCATCGGCCAGCCGCTCGGGCCGGGGGTGGGCCTGGAAGGAAGTGGGGGGGTACTGGGCGGGCTGGGTGGAGATGGCGTACCCTGCTTCCCGCCAGGCCCCAATGCCACCGTCCAGCACCGCGACCTGTTCGTGCCCCAGCCAGCGCAAAAGCCACCACAGCCGAGGGGCGTACATGCCTCCGGCAGGGGGATCGTCGTAGGCCACTACCCAGTGGGCATTGCCGATGCCTACGCGGCCTAGGGTCTGGGCCAGAACCTCGGGGGCGGGCAGGGGGTGGCGCCCGCCCCGGCGGTCGGGGCGCACCGGGGCCGAGAGGTCGGCCTCGAGGTTCAGGTAAATTGCCCCCGGGATATGCCCCTGCAAGAAGGCCTGGCGCCCGGCTTTGGGGTCTTGCAGGGAAAAGCGGCAGTCCACGATGCGGAGCCTCGGGTCGCCTAAGTGTGCCTGCAGCCACTCGACGCTGACCAGTGGGGTGTTCATACGCATCAGCCTAACATTCCGCCCTATCGGGTAATCTAGAGCCATGCAAACCTTCAAGGCACTGGTGGTGGAGTCGGGCGACCCCTACGTGGCCCAGATTCGGCAGGTAAAGCTAGAGGAACTGCCGCAGGGCGAGGTGCTGGTGCGGGTGGCCTACAGCAGCCTCAACTACAAAGACGGCCTGGCCATTACCGGCGCGGGCAAGGTGATCCGCAGCTTCCCCATGGTGCCGGGCATCGACCTGGCCGGCACCGTAGTGGAGTCGGCCTCGCCAGAGTACAAGCCGGGCGATGCGGTCGTCCTGACCGGCTGGGGCCTGGGAGAGCGGCACTGGGGCGGGCTAGCCGAGCTGGCCCGGGTACCGGCGGGGTGGCTGGTGCCCCTGCCCGAGGGGCTCACCTTGCAGCAGGCCATGGGCATCGGCACCGCAGGGTTTACCGCCATGCTAGCGGTGATGGCCCTCGAGGCCCACGGTCTGGATAAAAGCCGGGAGGTGCTGGTGACCGGCGCGGCCGGTGGGGTGGGCAGCCTGGCCACTGCGATTCTGGCCCATCTGGGTTACCGGGTGGTGGCGGCCACGGGCCGCCTGAGCGAGGAGGACTATCTCAAATCGCTGGGCGCAGCCGAGGTTTTAGAGCGCAGCCTCCTCGCTGCTCCGGCTAGGCCCCTCGAGTCCGAGCGCTTTGGTGGCGCGGTAGACACCGTGGGGGGGGCGGTGCTGGCCGGGGTGTTGCCGCGCATGGCCTACGGTGCCAGCGTGGCGGCCTGCGGCAACGCCGGCGGGGCGAAGCTCGAGACCACCGTCTTCCCCTTTATCCTGCGCGGGGTAAACCTTCTGGGCATCGACTCGGTGATGTGCCCCAGGGAAAAACGCCTTCTGGCCTGGCAACGCCTGGCCCGCGAGCTGCCCAAGCCCCTGCTGGAAGCCACCCTAAAGACCGTGCCCCTGGAAGAAGTACCCGCGCTGGCCCCGGCCATTTTGCAGGGCCAGGTGCGGGGCCGGGTGGTGGTGCGCTTGCCGTAAAAGCCAGCACCCCCCACCCCGGGTGGGGGGTGCTGGCAGACCACTAGCGCAGGGTGCGGATGAAGTCGTCGTAGCGGAACTCATTGAGGGCGAACCAGCGGCGCACATCATCGCGGAATTTTTTCCAGTTTTCGTAGATGCCGCGGTAGGTGGCGTCCCTGGCAGCGATTTCTTCGTACAGAGCGGTGGCTTCCCGGTTGGCTGCTTGCAGCACTGTGGTGGGGAAGGCCCGAAGCTGCACACCGGCCCGCTGCAATCGGGCCAGGGCGGGGGCGTTCTTGGCGTCGTACTCGGCCATGGTCTTGTCGTTGGCCTCGCTGCAAGCGCTGATGATGGCCTCCTGGTAGGCTTTGGGCAGGCTGCGCCAGCGCTCGAGGTTGACCAGGGTCGAGACCGTGGAGCCGGGTTCCCACCAGCCAGGGTAGTAGTAGAAGCGGGCCGCCCGGTGTAGGCCCAGGCGCTCGTCGTCGTAGGGGCCTACCCACTCGGCCCCGTCGATGGCCCCGCGGTCTAGGGCCAGGAAAATTTCACCCCCTGGCAGGGTCTGCACCGAGACCCCTAGGCGGGTCATCACCTGGCCACCCAGGCCGGGGATGCGGAAGCGCAGGCCACGCAGGTCTTCCGGCCCACGGATTTCCCTGCGGAACCAGCCGCCCATCTGCACCCCGGTGTTGCCCGCGGGGAAGGTGATGGCGTTGAAGTCGGCGGCGATGCGTTGCATGGCCTGCAGCCCCCCACCGAAGTAGAGCCAGGCGTTTTGTTGGCGGGGGTTTAGCCCGAAGGGTACCCCGGTATCAAAGGCGAAGGAGGGGTTCTTGCCCACGTAGTAGTAGTTGGCGGTGTGGCCCATCTCCACGTTGCCGGCTTGCACTACGTCCAGCACCTGCAAGCCAGGGGCGATCTCGCCGGCGGGGAAGAGGGTAATCTCGAAGCGCCCCTCGGTCAGTTCAGCGACCCGCTTGGCCACGGTTTCTGCCGCCCCAAACAGGGTGTCTAGTGAGCGGGGCCAGCTGGTGGCCATGCGCCAGCGGATGCGGGGCTGGGTCTGGGCGTATACCGGGCCGAACACCGTGCTGGCGGCGACCGTGCCAACCGCTGCTTTCTTCAGAAAGTCACGTCGTTTCATCGGCTTCCTCCTAGGTTGTGTCTGCACAAATGGGTGCGGGTTGATTATATGCACCCGCTGGGAATCCATCAAGGGCATGTAATCGGTCAACACATGTGAGACTGGGGGGCCGACTCCTCTTGCATCATAGCCAGGAACTCCAGGGGCGCGAGGCCGTTTAGGGCCCGGTGGGGTCGCTCACGGTTGTAGTGGTCGAGGTAAGCGTCAAGCTTCTTTTGGAGCTCGGGGATCTGCGAGGGTAAGGGCCGGGTGTAGAACTCGTCCCTGAAGGTCCGCTGCATCCGCTCCACGTGACCGTTGAGCTTGGGGCTCCTCGGGGGAAGGACGAAGAGCTTGACGCCGAGACCTTCACAGGCCTCCTCAAACTCCGACATGAACTCCGCTCCCCCGTCCACT
>NZ_AUHY01000076.1 GCF_000423425.1 Meiothermus rufus DSM 22234
ACCAGGTCCTGGATCTCCTTCCAGCTCTTTTTACTTTCACGCAGGGCTTTGACCAGTCGGAGCTTGCGCAGACGTTCCTTGACCTCTGGGTCGCCTGCTTTGGCCTCGGCCAGCCTCTGTGCTTGTCTAGCGCCTTGCCATATCTCTCGGCCAACGGTGGTAAACTGCACCTGGGGAACCTCCTTTCTTGGTTGGTTCCCCTCTTTTTATCCCAGCTTAGAGTCTCACATGTGTCCGTCCAGGTTCAGTCAACTGCAACTGCGTAACTCCTAGAACTGTTACGACGCCAGCGAGCTGGCGGACGTCGAGGCCTTCCTCGCACAGTTTCCGGGTGTCCAGCAGGTCCACCTCGACCGGACCACGGCCGTCGCCCACCTCAGCTACGACCCCGCGCGAACCGACGAGGCGGCCATCCGCAAGCGCTTGAAGCAGGCAGGCTACGACTGCGACTGCAGAGATTGCGTGCCCTCCACCGCCCAACCCGGCCATCCCAGCCTCGGACACGAGGGGCATGGCCACGATCCCGCTTCGACGGGCCACCACGCTTTAGCCCAGCACTCCGCCCCCGTACACGACCATGCCGCGATGGGGCACACGGCTCCTGAGATCCGGCCTGATCACGCTGGGGTGGGCCACACTGCCCACGACGAGCACGCCGGCCACAGCAGCCCTGACGACATGCTGCAGCGCTTCCTGATCTCGCTGGCCCTAACCATCCCCGTCGTGATCTTCTCGCCCATCGGCGGGGCGCTGGGCTTCCCCGACATGCCGCCCTTCGGCCTTTCGGTAGGGCTGTGGGGCTTCCTGCTGGCGACCCCAGTGGTGTGAGGTGTCAGCTATGGAAGTGAGCGAACTCAAAGCGTACGTCCATCGCCGGGCTGTCCTGCAGGCAGCTGTGGCGACGGGGGGCGGAGCCGCCCTGCTCTCCGCGCTGTACGTGGGGGCCGGGCTGGTTCCGCAGGAGCAGGTCACCCCGGAGCGGGAGCCCGTGGCCCCGGGGGACCTGATCGTCTACGCCCAGGGCGATAGGGCCGGGCAGCCGGTCAACGCGTCCGATCTGGAGCCGGGCCAGCGCCAGGTCATCGCCTATCCCATGAACCCGCAGACCCGGGTGGTCAAGGGTGAGGAGCCGGCCAACACCCTGCTGCTGCTCCGGCTCGAGGCCACCTCGCTCACCGCCGAGACCGCCAGGCACGCCGCCGGGGGCGTCGTGGCCTACTCGGGGGTCTGCACGCACCTGGGGTGCATCGTGAGCAACTGGATCGCTGACAAGCAGTTGCTCTTCTGCCCTTGCCACGGAGCCCAGTACGACCCGAGGGACCGCGCGAAGGCCCTGGTTGTTGCCCCTAAACCGCTTCCACAACTGCCGATCCGCGTCGAGGACGGTGTCCTGGTGGTGGCCGGGGAATTCCAGGGCCCGGTGGGGCCGCCGACCTAAAGGGAGACCCCATGGCCAAGATCCCGCCTGAGCCGCCGGGCGGCAGCACCCCCGGCCCGAAATCCGGGCGCAGGTTCCCGAGGACCCTGGGGGGTTCGAACCCGGGAAACCCCGCGGCGGTGGCGCCTTATCTGGGTTGGGGGCTGCTGGCGGGGTTGGGGCTGGCCCTGGTGCTGTTCGGCGCGCCGCTGGCGGCGCTGGCCCCGAGCCTCTATGCCCTGGCCAGCCAGCCCTACGCCTGGCTGGCCGAACCCATCAACACCCTGCGGCTCGGGCTGGGGATCCCCCTGTTGAGCGCGTTCCTGCTGGGCTTGCTGGGGGCCCTCGCCCCCTGCCAGCTTTCCACCAATGCCGCCGCCCTCTCCTGGTTGGCCCGGGACGCGCTCGAGGCCCAGGGTTCGGCCTGGAAGCGGGTGGGCTGGTTCTTGCTGGGCAAGGCGCTGGTCTACCTGGCGCTGGCAGGTGTCGCAGTCTGGGTCTTCGGGGGCACTTTCACCGCGCCCGGGGCGCTCTTCACCGGCGTCCGCCGGGTGCTGGGGCCGCTGATGGTGCTGATGGGCTTCCTGCTGCTGGGGCTGATCCGCCTGCCGGGCCCGAGCCTGGGGCCGGGCCGGCTGGGAGACTGGGCCCGGGCCAGGGGCGGCAGTCTCGGCGCTTTCACCCTGGGCGCGGCTTTCGGGCTGGCCTTCTGCCCCACCATGTTCTTCCTGTTCTTCGGGGCGATGCTGCCCGCGGCGGTGGCCTCGAGGGCGGGGCTGGTGTTCCCGGCCCTCTTCGCCCTGGGCACGGCCGTGCCGGTGCTGCTCATCCTGGCCCTGCTCGACCGGGGCAAGCCCAAAGGCGAGGTGCTGGGCGAGATGCGCCGCGGCGGGCGCCGGCTGAACCTCGCCGGCGGGGTCGTCCTGGTCGTGGCAGGGCTCTACGACACCCTCGTGTACTGGTTCTTGTAAAGCCGACCTACAACAGCACCGGCGCCAGGGCTGCGGAGCTCTCGGAGTGGCGAGCGCCCCGGGCAGGAGCATAAGCAGGTGCAGGCCCCGCCCTGGAGGCACAGCGTGGAGGCCTGCACACTCCCACCCTACGCGCCGGGCGCAACGTGGGCGCAACGGCGTGTCCCGCCGCGGGAGGTGCCGGGCCTTAGCCCCACGTCTGCAGCGGGGGAGCCAGGGGTTCTTCGGGCGGGGCCTTCCCGCGCAAGGCAGCCTCCAGTGCCTCCCCCCGGCCCGCTCACCCTTCGTCCTGGCCCGGCCCCACCTCGGGCAGCTTCTGCACGGCCTGCCGCAGGCGGCGGGCGGAGGCGTGGAGGTAGACCTGGGTGGTGGCGATCGAGGCGTGGCCCAGCAGCTCCTTGACCGCGTCCACCGGCACCCCCTCCTCGACCAGGGCGGTGCCGAAGGCGTGGCGGAACTTGTGGGGGGTGAAGCGCCGGGGGTCCAGCCCGGCCCGCACGGCCGCCGCCCGGAAGCGCAGCAGCACCCAGGTGGCGGTGGGGACCTTGCCCACCCGCCGGCCCGGCCCCCGGGCCTCGAAGACGAAGAGGCGGTCGGCCCCGCAGCCCGCCAGCGCCCGCCGCGCGGCGGGGGAGAGGGGGACCAGGCGCTCCTTGTCGCCCTTGCCCACCACCCGCACCGCCGCCGGGGCCCCGCCCTCAGGCGTACCGGCGTCCGCCGGTCCCGAAGGGAATCTGCCCTCCGTCACCAGGTCGCGCCGGCGGAGGGAGAGCGCCTCGGAGATGCGCAGCCCGGTGCCGTAGAGGAACAGGGCCAGCCGGCGCAGCAGGCCCTCCTCGGGCTCGCCCTGCAGGGCCTCGAGGAAGCGCGCGAGCTCGGCGCGCTCGGGGTGCACCGCCAGCCGGGCGCCGGCCCTGGGGCGGGCGACGGGCTCGGTCACGTCCTCGACCGCCTCGCCGCGCACCCGCCGGCGCCAGCGGCAGTAGGTGCGCAGGGCCGCCAGCAGGGCCCGCGCCCGCCTCGGCCCGGGGGAGCGCTCCTCCAGCAGGGCCCGCACCGCCTCGGGGGTCTCCCCCAGGCCGCGCCGCTCGAGGAAACGGTGCCAGGCCCGCACGTCGCGCAGGTACTTCTCCACGCCCCGGGGGGCGTGGCCCTTCTCCAGGCGTAGGTAGCGGGCGAAGGCCTCCAGGCGCTCCTCCAGCGCCGGGTCGAGGGGGGCAGGGCGGGGGAGGGGGTCCACCCGGTGTGTGGGCTCTGCCCGTCCCAGCAGGGGATCGTCCATGCGGCCATCCTAGCATAAGTTTATGGAAATGCCGATTTCCATAAAAATTCTTAAGCACCCCAGGGAAGGGCCTGGCCCCCTACTAAGCTGTGGGGTTACACCCGGGGCCGATCCTGCCTCGGGCACTGTCTGTACGCCGGTATAGGAACCGGGCGCTCGCCGCCTGTTGGACACCCCGAACCCCCTGTGGGGTTTTGAGGTTTGGGGGTTTTCGCCTCGAGGCCGTCGAGCCGGGTGCCGGACAGTGGTCAGGGGGTGGCCTCGAGCTATCCGCCCTCTGCCCACTGCCCCCGAGCTGCCCCTCGAACCCCCACCGATCTCTCCACGGCTTTACTGTTATCAGGATTGGGTCCGAGTTATCGATTTCTGGACCTATCCCAGATAAAAACGCTGTCCAGGACGGGCTCGAGACCGCCGACCGCATAAAACGAAAAGCAAGGCCCCTCCGCGGAGGGGCCCAGGGTTGGAACCGGGCTAGGTGGAGGTTTTGGGGGGTAGGGACGCCGGAATCGGAGGCTCGAGCCTCGGCCTCCACTCCCTGGGGTAGGTCGTGGCGGAGGGGCAGGGCAGGACGCCCACCCCGCTGCAAGTTCTTCTGGCACACCTGCGCCGTGCGGTCACCCATTCCCTGGCGTGGTACCCCGGTACCGAACTTTCCCACTCGCCCACGGCCCTGCTTGCTGCTTCACCGTAGGGGCTCGGCCGCGGTGGTCTTGTCGACGAAGAGCAGGGCGTCGAAGTAGTCGGGGAGGGTGGCCGGGCTCGAGCCGAGCAGGAGAGGAACGTAACTCGACCCGATGGCCTTGATGAGCTGGGGCCGCCGCAGCCAGCGCCCCAGCGGGCTGTCAGGCCGGACGGCGCGCAGGTCGAGCAGGAAGTCCCCGCCGAAGGCCCGGTGGAAAGCGGAGTCGGCGGTGCCGGGGAGGGTGGGGAAGATGGGCATGGCCACCCGCTCCCTGCCGACCCCGGGTAGTTGGGGCCACATGGCCAGCACCCGCCCGGAGTAGAAGGTGGTAGCCAGGGCGAAGTAGCCGCCGCCGTAGCGCTGACGCAGGTACCAGCCCATCAAGGGGTAGATGGCCCGCTCGGGGAAGGCGACGTGGCCGTTGTGCGCCCAGAGGACGGCCTTGCGTCCGGGGTACTCCTTCTCCAGCACCGTGATGATGGTCTCGGCCATGAGCCGGTCCCGGGTGCCGTCGTCCAGGATGATGAACCGTGGAATCCAGCTGGGCTGATCGAAGGCCGCGTCGAAGCCGAAGAGGTCGAGGGGGCGGTCGGGGTGCTGCTGGCGGTAGCGGGCCATCCACCCCAGCAGCCCGGCGAGCTCCCGGGTGCCGGGGAACATGTTCCGCGCCGCCAGCTCGCCCGCGTCGGGCAGGCCGGCCTGGACGATGCCGTTGGCGACGGGGTCGTCAGGCGCCTCCATCCCCAGCACGCTGAAGCCCATCTCCTCGACCAGGAAGCGGATGATGGAGGCCTTGTACTCGAAGATCTCCTTGCTGCCGTGCGACCCCTCGCCCAGCCCCACCACCCGCGCGTTCCCGACCAGCCGGCGGAGGTAGGCCTTGTCGGCCGGGCTGAGCGCGGTAGGCGAACCGCTGACGGGGTGGGCCTCGCCCCGGAGCTGGGCGACGACGGGCCGGTTGGCGAGCTCGAGCGCCAGCGCGGCCAGCAGCGCCAGGGCGCACAGGAGCAGGAAGCCCCGGAGCGACGACAGGAAGCGCACCAGCCTCCAGAGCGGCCGCAGCCACCTCGAGGCCCCCCGGCCCCAGGTCACCCGCCCTCCGCGGTCCCCCGGGTGTGCCCGGCCGGCGGCCACTTCCCCGCGTTCAACACCCGATCACCTCGTAGCCATTCTACACAACCCCGGACACCCCGGCCGCCGGGCCCGACCTCGACGCCCTCGAGGCACAGGTACAGCGGGGTCGGGGGAGGCTCGCCGCGAGGCGCGACCCCAGCCGCGCCTGGCTTCCACCGCCTGCAGCTCCGGGAGCCCCCAGGCCGGCGCCACTCCCTTCGTCACCGCCACCGGGTCGTGCGCACGGGTGGGCGTCATGGCCGCCCGCCGTGACCGCCTCTGCGGCGCGCTGCCCTACGGCCGCCCGACCGCCGCAAGGCGCTGGGGTGGGGGAGGCGCCGGCAAGAGTGGTGCGGATCGCTTTAAAACACCCCGGCCTTGGAGATAATTCGGAAGAACCCAACCCAGGCCGGGGGCAACCCCCGAAGAACCCAACCCCCAGGAGGAGCCCGCGTGCACACCTACGAAGACCCCCACGACGCCCACGCCGCCATCGACGCCGACAGGGCCCGCGAGGCCGAGGCCGTCCCGCCCCCGCTGGCCCGCGCCGTGCTGGCCCGGCTGGCCGGGGCGGCGGGGCTGGCGGCGGGGGAGGAGGTCATCTTCACCTCCGAGGCGCTGGGGGCGGCGCGCCTGGAGCGCGCGGAGGTGCTCGAGCTGCTGCGGCTGGCCGACCTCTTCGCCTCGCCCAGCCGCACCGAGACCTTCTCGCTGGCCGCGGCGGAGGCCGCCCTGGCGGGCAACCTGCTGCTGCTCAACGCCCACCTCCCGGCCCACCAGGAGCGCGCCGACGCCCTGGGGGCCCTGCTCTACCCCTTCCCCGGCTACGACTGGGGCTACGAGTGGGGCGCCCCCGCGCCCGCCCGCCTTTCCCCGGAGCTTTGGGCCTGGCGGCGGGGCTGGCGGCGGCGGGGGCCTCCTTCCTCCCCGGCCTGGCCCTGCTGGTGGCGCTGCCCCCGGCCCTGCTGGCGGCGGGGCTGGCCCTGCGCCGGGGGGGCCGGCGCGACAAGGCCCTGGCCGGGCTGGGCCTGCTGGCCTCGTACTGGGTGCTGCTGGCCCGGGCCGGGCTCTCATCCTGAGGTGGCTAGAATGGTGCCCATGATGCTCAAGTCCTTCCTTCGGTCTTTGCGCCCCTGCCGCCCCCTCCTCGCCCTGGCGCTCGGCCTGCCGCTGCTGGCGGGCTGCGACCAGAAGGACTCCCCGCCCCCGCCCGACCCCTCCGGCGTCACCCGGCTGGAGGTGAGCTGCGGCGGCCGGGGCTTCCTGGGCGTCCACATCTGGGGGGAGCGGGGGGTCATGGTCCTGCGCTTCTGGGGCCGCAGCTACCTCTACGACCCCGGCTTCGTGGGCGAGGCCTGGGGCGGGGGGCCCGACTGCATGAGCGCCCCCGAGCGGGGGGCGGTGGAGGTCTACCTCAAGCGCGCGCGCGACGGGCGGTGGGTGCGGGGCTGGGTGGAGGCGGGGCTGGGCGGGCTGCGGGGGGCTCCCCCGAGTTCCGGGTGCTCGGCGAGCTCAAGACCCAGGCGGTGGAGGAGGCCGACCTGCCCTTCGAGTACGTGGCCGACTCCAGGACCGACACGGGGTTCTACCTCAAGGACCGCCCCCTGCCCCCCACCCCCATCTGGCCGCCGCGGGCCTTCTGCCTGCAGCCGGGGGTGGGCTGGCCGTGGGGCGTCGAGCCGGGCAACTGGAACCCCGACTACCCCCCGGTGGCCCCCGAGAGCCCCCCCGCGCTGTACTACGGCTACGAGGGCGACGTCGGCGACCCCGCCTTCATCGAGTACACCAACGGGAAGTACTCCGCCGCCAGGGCCCACGCGGACTCCGTCGCCGGGTTCTTCGCCGTCGCCCCCGCCGACGGCCCGCTGAGGGTCGTGATCTACGCCTCCTGGCGCGCGGAGTGGCACCCCCTCTACGGCCGCTGGGTGCGCATCTACCCCAAGGAGCCCATCGCCCTGCGGCTGGAGGGGGGGGCGGCTGGTGTGCGAGGGCTACCGCCCGGCGGACTGGGTGGTGGAGCCGATGCCCGAGGGCTTCAACTTCCCCGGTTTTCTGCCCGAGGAGAACGACTTCGACGACTTCAACACCCCCTACGAGCTCCCCGCCGAGCTCGACCCCTACGCGGGGAGGTGAGCGGGCATGGGAAACCTGGGCAAGCTCGAGGCGCTGCTGCTGAAGATCCTGGGGTCGCTGGCCTTGGGGGTGGCCCTGCTGGCCCTGCCCCCCCTGGCCCTCCCCGACCGCCACCTCACCCCCACGGCCCGGGCCCTGCCCGAGGGCTCGCTGCCGCGGCAGGAGGCCCTGGCCGCCGTGCGGCAGGGGGCGCTGGCCCAGCTCACGCTGGGGGGGCTGGCGGGGGCGGTGCTGCTGGGGCTGGGCGGGCTGCGGGGGGAGGTGGCCCGGCTGCGCGAGCGGCTGGAGCAGGCGTTGGAGGAGGCCTGAAGGGGGGGGCCTCGAGCACCCCCAACCCCTCCCGCCCGGCCGGTGGAGGCCATGCCGCCCCCCGCTGGCCGCGAAGCCCGCTCCCGCCTCCCGCCCGAGGGCCTCTTTCCCCCCACGGGGAGGTCCGGCTTGACCAACCAATCTAGTCAGACTAGACTGATGGGGTGAAACGCAGCTGGCAGCTTCAGGAGGCCAAGGCCCGCTTCTCCGAGGTGGTGGAGCAGGCCCTGAAGGGCGAGGCCCAGACCGTGACCCGGCGGGGCCGGCCCGCGGTGGTGGTGCTGGACTGGGCGACCTACACCCGCCTTCGCGGCGAGGATACCCCCCTGCTCGAGGCCCTCCGCCCGCCGGAGCCCCTCTCCGACGAGGAGGCCGAGGCCCTCTCCGACCGGTCGCGCGCAGGCTACCGGGAGGTGGGCTTTTGAGCTACCTGCTCGACACCAACGTGGTCTCCGAGGCGGCCAAGCGTCAGCCCGACCCCAGGGTTACGGCCTGGCTGAAAGGGCTCTCCGTGCGGGAAGCCTACCTTTCCGCTCTCACCTTGGGCGAGCTGGTGCAGGGGGCCGTCCGCGCCCCCGAGCCGCGCCGAGCTGTCCTGGAAGGCTGGATCGAAGACCTCAAGCGGCGCTTCGCCGGGCAGATTCTGCCCCTGGACACGGGGGTCATGGAGACGTGGGGCGCCCTCACCGGCGAGGCCCTGAACCAGGGCCGCCCCCTTTCCCCCCTGGACGCCCTGCTGGCGGCCACCGCCCTGCGCCACGGCCTCACCCTGGTCAGCCGCAACACCGGCCACTTCCGGGGCCTGCCCGTTCGGCTGCTCAACCCCTGGGAGGCGGGGGCCTGACCCCGCTCTGGCCGCCGCCCTCCGCCCCCCGGCCCGCCGCCCGACCCCGCTATAACGGGGGTGTGGAGCCGCACCCCCTCCCCCCGCCGCCCCCCGCTAGCATGGGGGCCATGGAGCACGAGCCCACGACTGCGGCCCCGCCCCGCGCCCCCCACGACCGCCTGGCCGACCTCGAGCGCCGCCTGGAGGCGCTCGAGCGCCAGCAGTTGCTGCTGTTGCAGGCGCAGGCGCGCCTCGAGCGCCGCCTCACCCCGGCGCCGGGGCCTGCGGGCGAGGGGGGAGGGGAGGGGGAGGCCCTGCGGGAGGCTTTGGCCCTGGAGGCCTCCCGCCTGCGGCGGGAGTTCGCGCGCCGGCTCGAGGAGGTCTAGCGCACCCTCTGCCTGGCGGTGCTGGCCCTGGTGGGGCTGCTCGTGCTGCTGGCGTACGCCCTCGAGGCCGGGGCGGGCCGCCCCTAGGCCCCTGGGCTCACAGCTCGAGGCCGCCTCGCTCCGCTGCGGGGGCGGCAGGGGTGGCCTGTGCCCGGGCCGGCTCCGGCCCCAGCTCGAGGCCCCGCGCGCGGGCCAGGTCCTCGGGGGTCACGCCGTCGACGTCGGGGCGGCGGGGGTCGGCCCCTCCCTCCAGCAGGGCCTGCGCCGCTTCCTTCTGCCCCTCGAGGGCCGCCCAGTGCAGCGGGGTGCGGCCTCCGATGTCGGCGGCGTCGGGGTCGGCCCACCCCTTCAGCAGCGCCCGCGCGGCCCGGGCCTCGCCCCCCGCCGCGGCGTGGTGCAGGGGGCTCTCCCCCCCGGCCGCCGGGGCCTCCATCGGGGCCCCGGCCCGCAGCAGCCGGTGCAGCTGCTCCACGTCCCTGGCGTCGATGGCCTGGTGCACGGCCACCCACTGGGCCCTACGGCAACCTGGTGCAGCACCTGGCCGGCGGCGGCCTCCGCGAGGGAGGGGGTGCCGAGGGAGAGGGGCTGCCCATTCTTCCACAGCGCCGCGCGGGCCTGCGCGTAGGTCAGGGCCAGCCGCTCGGCCTCGCGCTCGAGGCGCTCGTGGTCGAGCACCACGTAGCTGCGCACCTGCCCGGCCTCCTCCCCCTCGGCCGGGCCCAGGCACCGCACCAGGCGGGCGTGTGCGGCCAGGGGCAGCGGCACCTCGCCCAGCACCTCGCGCCCGTCGACGTCGGCGGGCTCGGGGTGGGGGAGCACCCGCGGGTCCTCCTCCTCCCCCAGCCGCCCGGCGCGGCGCCAGGCCTCAAGGGCCTCGAGGCCCCGGCCGATGACGACCTTCTCGGCGTTCTCCATGGCCGGGAGGGTAGTACGGGGGTGGCGGGACCGTCAACGGTTCGGGGTGGGGGGCGCGCGGGTTTTGCGTCGAAGCTGCTGAGCAGGGCGCTGCTACCTTCGGCGGGTGTCCCGGCCCGTGCTGCCTTAAGGATACCCGGCGCGTCCGGCGTCACCGGCGTCGGGGTGGGGGCGGTGACGCCGGGGCGGCTACACTGTGCTTATGCGCGCCCCCCTCCCCCCCTTCCCCTCCTCGAGGACGCCGCCCGCCGGCTTTACCGGCTGCCCCTGGCGGGGGCCGCGCCGGCGCTGGCCCCGCTGAGCGCGCTGTGCCCCGTGGTGGCCTGGGGGGACCCCTACCTCAGCCCCCGGAAGAGGTCCTTGAGGAAGGCCCCGAAGGGCGCGAGCTTGTCGCACCAGACCACCGCGCTCCAGGCCTCGAGGGCGGGGCGCACCTCCTCGAGCAGGGCGCTCTTGCCGTAGCCCGGCGGGGCCGCCAGCACCACCCCGCGCCCGGCGCGCACCGAAAGGAGGAGTGCACGCCCTTCCTGCTGTCTGCCCACGAATGCCATCCCCGGAACCTCCGCACTTACTGCATTACTGACTTACTGAATTACTGCATTCAGTAATTCAGTAGATCAGTAGTTACTGTACTCAGTATTTACTGAAATCAGTTGTAATCGGTCAACACATGTGAGACTGGGGGGCCGACTTGAAGTGCTGCCCCAAATTTGGACCACCCCAAGAGAGAGACCGAGGGGTGTAGCCTGAAGGGGTAGCGAGATGCGCAGGTGGTCAGCGAAGGAAAAGGTAAAAATTGTGTTGGAGGTCTTGTCGGGTCAAAGGACCGTGGCCGAAGCCTGCCGAGCTCACGAGGTCGCAGAGTCCGTGCTCTACAGGTGGCAACGGGCGTTCTTGGATAACGCCCATGCCGCCTTCTCCCATAGCTGCGCAGAACAAGAGGCCCGCGTCCGCGAACTGGAACGCTTGGTCGGCCAGATGGCCCTGGAGCTGGAGGTCCTAAAAAAAGCCTCGGGACTCTACCGGCAAAGGAA
>NZ_AUHY01000077.1 GCF_000423425.1 Meiothermus rufus DSM 22234
TACTGGAAGGTAGATGTACGAAAGAAGCGGTACTGGCTTTTCTTGAGAAGCAGGCCCAACAAGCCAGCCAGCAAAACAAGCTCACGGTCATGGTGCTGGACAATGCCAGCTTCCACAAAGCCAAGCTGATCCAGGCTCGGCTGGCAACCTGGCAAGCGCAAAACCTCTATCTACGCTTCTTGCCTCCCTACAGCCCTCAGCTCAACCTCATCGAGACCTTTTGGAGAAAGCTCAAAGCCTACCTTCTGCCCCGCCGCCATTACGCTAGCCTCTCCCACCTCAAGCAAGCCCTGTTGCAAGCCTTGGACCTACTGGGGGCTGTGGAGGTAAAAATCTAATGGGGAAATACTTAGTAGGGCTGGGAGTCGTGCAGGGTGGCCAGGCTGGCATAGGCGAGGGCCTCAGCCAAACGGCCCAGCCGCCGCAGGGTGCGGGCTAGGGCATAACAGAGGCGGGCTTGCTCTACGGGGGGTGCGCTTTGGGCCTCCAGGGCTTGCAGGGCCTCCTGCAGGGCTAAAAGGCCGTCTTTGGGCGGGAGCGAGAGGCCCAGGTGGTAGAGGGTGAGAGGGGTCTGGGTCTGCTGGGCCGCGGCCAGGGCCAGGCGGCGGTAGGTCTGGGGGTCTCCCCTTCGGTAAGCTACGAAGCCCAAAAGGGCCAGGCGTTCGGCCTGTTCGCTGGGGTGGGCTGGCTGCCAGGCCGAAAGCACCTCCTGGGCCGGGCCGGCCTTGCCCAGGGCCAGCAGGGCCAGGGCGGCGGCCTGGGGTTGCCCCTGGGCTTGAGCCAGCGAGAGGGCCTCGAGGTAGCGGCCCTGCCGGTAGAGGGCCAGGGCGTCCATAGGAGGAGCATAACTCAACGGGAGGGTTGGAATCGATATTAAGGGCTAGGCTGCACCTGCCGGATGAAATCCCCCGGGCTTAGCACCCGCAAGGGCAGGTCTCCCCGGTTCATCAGGGGGCCAAAGTGCCTGAGGTCGCCGGTGAGCAGGATCTGGGCCTGCGCATATAGGGCAGCTTGCAGCACCGGGCGATCTTTTTCGGGTAGCGACTTGAGCAGGGTTTTCAGGGGTTCATCGGGGGAGGGGTCGGTTTCCTCTGGCTCTTCCACCTGCTGTACCCGCTGCATCAGCAAGGGGAGCCGGGGTGCGGCCTGGGGGCGTTTGCGCTCGAGGTTGAAAGCCGCTTCCATCTGGCACAGCGGACTGGTGAACAGCTCGAGCTGCCCCCGCTCGGCCAAAAGCCAGATCAACCGGAATACCTCGCCCCCCAACGCTGCCGAGAAGAGCACGTTGGCGTCCAAAAAAACCCGCACTACAGCCCCCAGGCTTTTCGAAAGGCCGCCAGCTCCTCCTCGCTTACCGCGGCGGCCTGGGTGAACTCCTGGATACGCTCCTCGGTGTAGGCTTCCAAAGGGAGCACCCGAGCCGGTTCTAGCACTACCTTTCCTTCCTCTACCCTGAGCAGCAGCACATCTCCCGCTTTGAGGCCCAGGGTCTTCCGTATGGCGGCAGGCAGGGTTACCTGGCCCCTGGGCGAGAGTTGGATGATGGTTTTCATGCAATTCAAAATAACAGAAAATCAGATAAGTATCTGCGACCCTCACCCCAGGCTCCGGCGGTAGGTTGAATCCGACCAGGCCAGCCCTAGACCAAGGGCACAGGCTCGGGCGTGGCGACAAAATCCCAGAGAGCCGGTATATGGTGTCCTCGTGCTTTCATACCGGCGTCACCCCAGGGTGCTAGGATTGAGGGCGGAGGGAACACCATGGATTTCAAAGAACTGGCCAACAAAGCCCGCGAGGCTGCGGAGAATGCGCTCAAGCAGGCCGAGGCTAAATTCAATGAAGTTAAGGCCAGCCTCGACAAGGACGGCGATGGGGTGCCGGATCAGCTCGAGGAAGTGCTGCACCAGGCCCGTCAGGCCGCTGAGCAGGCCCGGGCCAGGTTCGAGGAGCTGAAGGCTAACCTGGACAAAGACGGCGACGGTATTCCCGATCAACTCAAACGCCTGAGCGAGCAAGCCCAGCACGCTGCCGAGCAGGCCAGGGCCAGGGCCGAAGAACTAGCCAGGGCAGCCCAGGAACGCCTGGGCAAGAAGAGCTAGGCTACAAGGCCGGCCAGACCAGCACCTCTTGCCCGACCCGCAGGTTGTGGAAAAGCAAAGCCTCGGGAGAGAGTAATAGCTGCGGCCCTAGGTTGCTTTTGGCCTCTACCGACAGCAGTAGTATCCGTTCCTCGGTGCGCACCTGTACCTGGGTAAAAGGGCCATAGTGGCTGCGCCAGGCCCTAAGTAGCTGGGTGTCGATGCAGGCCGCGCTAGAGCCTTCTAGGCGGCCTACCACCAGGCGCACAGTACGGGGGGTGCGGGGGATGATCTGCACCAGCCCCAAGCGGGCTAGGCGGCTTATATTCAGGTTCACCACCTCGCTGGACACCCCGCTGACAGCGGCCAGATCAAAGAGGCTGATGGGCTTGCCCATGTGCCGCAGTAGCTCGAACTCCTCGGGGGAGAGGGTGAGGTGGGTGGTGCGGTGGGCATCGGTGAGCTGAACCTGGTCGAAGGGGCTTAGGTCGAGGTGGGCGTCCAAGAAGCGGATGGCTTGGAGCAGGTAGTTATCGAGGGAGCCTTCCAGGCTGGACTGCTTGGCCCGCTCGCCTACTAGGAAGCGGAAGGTTCCCTCCTTCAGCGCCAGAATCTGGAAAAGCCCCTCGCGGCCTACCTGGTTTTTGTACTCGGCGTGTACCGGCTGGCCGCGTTCGAGGTAGACCTCCCCCCCAGGCACCTGGAAGACCCCAGTCTGACGGGCCTGCGAGAGGAGTTGCAAAAGCTCGATGGGGCCTAGAAGCTCAAAAGTACCTTCCATGGCAAACCGGTAACCCTCCTTCAGGGTAGCGCGTTTGGGCCAGGCTGGATTTGACCAAGGGCACAGGCTAGGCCTGCTCGAGGGTTCGCGCCAAGAGGGGCAGGTAGCGAGGGCCAAAGAGGTGCACGTGCAGCAGCAGGTAGTAGACCTGGTAACGGGGCAAAGCCCGCTCGACCTCGAGGGGGATAGGGTAGAGGGTGCGGTATAGCCTCCAGAATTCGGCAGGAAAGCCGCCAAACAGCGTCATCATGGCCAGGTCCACCGCGCGCTCGCCCCACCAGACCGAGGGGTCGAGCAGGGCCGGGCCATCTGGGGTGTGCCAGACATTACCCTGCCACAGGTCGCCGTGGAGTAGGGTTGGGCCTTCCTGGGGCAAGGGCTGATCCAGCAGGGCCTCGAGGCGGGGTCCCAGGGTTCCCAGGGCGGGCCAGGTGGCCTCGAGCAAAGGCCGGATGCGCTTTTCCTTCCAGAAGCGGGGCCAGTCGAGGTTGGTACCCTCGGGCAGGGCAAAGCTGCCCAGGAAGACCGGTTCATCCCAGCCGTAGGCGGGGGGGCGTAGGCGGTGCAGGGCGGCCAGCATGCGGGCCAGGCCTTCCCAGTTTGGTGGCCCGGGGGGAAGGTACTCCAGAACCAGCCCGGCCTCGCTGGCCCAGTAGACCTGGGGCACCCGTACCCCGGCCTGGGCTAAAGCCCAAAGCCCCCGGGCCTCGGCCCGGAATAGGCCGGTTGGGGGGCTGGGATGGGTTTTGACCACATAAGGGCCAGCCCGCCAGACCTGGCCCATCTCGCCCCCGGAAAGGGCTTCTAACGGGTAGGGCTTCAGGCCGGCCTGACGCAGCAGCTCAGCGGGGTGCATGGTTTTGCAGGAAGACCTCGAGGGCTTCGTCGAGCAACCGGTAGACCGCCTCGAAGGCTTCCAGGCCCTGGTAGTAGGGGTCAGGTACCTCGCCCCCTCCGTTGAGCTCCAGCAGTAGGCGGGCCTTGCCCCGGTGTTGGGGGAAGCGCTGCTCCAAAACGGCTAGGTTTTCCCGATCCATGACGAAGATGTGCTGGAAGTATTCCAGGTCGTGGGCCTGAATCTGCCGGGCCACGTGGGGGAAGTCGGCCCCGTATTGCGCTAACACCCGCTGGGCGCGGGGGTCGGCAGGCTCGCCTTCATGCCAGCCGCCAGTGCCGCAGGAGTCTACCTCGAATTGCTCTAAAAGCCCCCGCTCGCGCAGCTTCTTGCGCAGGATGCCTTCGGCCATGGGGCTGCGGCAGATGTTGCCCATGCAGACGAACAGTACCCGGGTCATAGCTGCACGATCACCCCCTCGTTGGGGCGTAGCTCTAACACTCCGCCCACGGCTCCGTAGCGGTCCAGGTGGGTGGAGAGCAGCACCTCACCTTTCGGTAGGGAAAGGGCTTGGGGTTGGTCGGTAAAGTTTAACGCCACCAGCACTTCGCCGCCTCGCAGGTAGGCGAACACCCCTGGAGGGGCCTTGTAGCTTTGGTAGGCCCCGGTGAGCAGGGCGGGGGTTGCCTTCCGTACCACCAGCAAGGTACGCACCAGGGTCAGCATGGAGAAGGGGTCGGCGTCCTGTACTTCTACGTTGCGCTCCGGGTAGTCGGGGTTCACCGGCAGCCAGGGCTCGACGGTGCTAAAGCCCGCGTAGGCGTGCCCCGTCCACTGCATGGGGGTACGCTCGGGGTCGCGACCTGGGTCGAGGCCATGCTCGCCAGAAGCTCCCCGCTGGCGCAGCGCTGCAGGGTCCTGCACTTTTTCTGGGGGAATTTCTCCGTCCACCATGCCAATCTCATCACCGTAGTACCAGGTAGGCGAGCCCCGCAGGGTGAAGAGCAACATGGCCGCCACCCGGGCCTGGGCATGCCCAATACGGCTAGCCAGGCGGTGCTGGTCATGGTTGCCCAGCACCCAGTTGGGGGTGGCAAAGGGGGGGAGACTGGCCTCGTACTCCTCTACAATCGAGCGGATATTTTCGGCTGTCCAGTTGTTCAAGCCGCGGAAGATCAGGTGAAAGTTGAAGGGCAGGTGGCAGCCGGGTTTTTCCGGAGTGCCGTAGTAGGGGATGAGCTGGGGGTAGGGCAGGTAGATCTCCCCCACCATCACCCGATCTCCCGGATAGCTGTCCAGTACCGCCCGCATCTCCTGCACAATTTCATGGGTCTCGGGTTGGTCTTCCTGGTAGATGTGGATGTGGCGGAAGCGGTCGATGTCGCCGGGCTTGTACTGGGGATTGGGGGGCTCGTCGCGGAATAGGGCGTCTTCGACCAAGAGCCACAGTACATCCACCCGGAAGCCGTCCACCCCTTTATCCAGCCAGAAGCGCATCACGTCGTACATGGCCTGGCGTACCTCGGGGTTGCGCCAGTTGAGGTCGGGCTGCTCCGGCAGGAACTGGTGCAGATAGTACTGCCCGGTCTTTTCGTCGTAGGTCCAGGAAGGCCCGCCGAAGTAGGCCATCCAGTTGTTGGGAGGGCCACCGTCCGGGGCGGGGTCGCGCCAGACGTACCAGTCGCGCTTGGGGTTATCGCGCGAGGAACGGGACTCCCAAAACCAAGGGTGCTGGTCGGAGGTGTGGTTGGGCACAAAGTCGATGAGCACCTTAAGGCCCAGCCGGTGGGCCTCGGCCAGCAACTCGTCGAAGTCTTGCAGGGTGCCGAAGATAGGGTCTACATCGCAGTAGTCGGCTACGTCGTAACCGAAGTCCTTCATGGGCGACTTGTAGAAGGGCGAGAGCCAGATGGCCTCAAAGCCCAGATCGCGGATGTAGCCCAGCCGCCGACGGATGCCCGGCAGATCGCCGATGCCGTCGCCGTTGGAGTCCTGGAAGCTGCGGGGGTAAATCTGATAGATGCTTGCGGTTCTCCACCATTCCATAACCCTCACTATAGCTTGCCCTCGAGGGGAGGCTGTACCAACCAAAGCCGGGCGTAAGGGCGCAGGTAGGCCGGGGCGATGGTTTCTTCGATGCGGTCGTAGGGCTGTACGATGCCCTCGGTTCGCAAGGTTTCCCAGGGTAGGGGCTGGTCCTGCTCGCTGAAGTTGTAGACCTGAACCAAGGTGCCCATAGGGTGGGCCCGCTTCAGCACCAAGAGGTGGGGGTTGGGCTGCCAGAGGGCCTCGGTGGGGAATGCAGCGTGGAGCTGAGGGGTGCGGGCCCGGGCCTCTAACAACCTTTTGATGCCGTGGAAGAGTCGGTGTTCTATCGTCCCTTCTTGATGGCGTTTTTCCGCCTTGGCCCAGTCCATCTTGGGCCGGTGCAGCCAGCGGTTATCATCCTTGTGGGCAGGGTCTTGCACGTAGTCGTAGTCGTTGAGCAGGCCCAGTTCGTCGCCCATGTAAATCAGCGGGATACCCTCGCCGTAGCCGATAAAGACGGCGTGGGCCAGAAGGATGCGCTCGAGGGCCAGGTGGATCAGGCGGGGGTTGCCCGAGGCCAGCGCGGTTTCTAAACCAGCCAGGCTGGCCGTGCTGCCCGAGGTGCGCCGGTCACCGGTGGCGGGGTTTTCCTGAAAGTGCATTCCCCTGGCAAAAGACCCGGGAAAATCGCCCTTGTAAAACTCAGAGAGGAAGCGCCGGTGGGCGGGCCCGCTCAGGCCCACCGCAGCCGCATCGGTGTCGGAGATGGCCCAGCCGATGTCGTCGTGGCAGCGCAGGTAGGTGGCCCAGGCGGTGCTGGGAGGTTTTTGGGGAAAGCGGCGCAAGGCCTGGGTGAACAGGCGGGTGTCGCGGCTGGCCAGGCTCGACCAGATCTGCACCATCAGAGTGTTGTGGTAGGCCAGTTCAGAGACCTTGCCGTAGTGCGCGCCCGTGCCTAGATAGGCAATCAGGTCTTCGGGGGCCACGATGGCCTCGGCTTTGAAGGCCACCGCGGGGGCGGCAATTCGCACCGCAGCCCGTAAGGCCTGCGTAAGGGCGTGTACCTCGGGCTGGTTTTGGCAGGGGGTGCCCATGCGCTTCCAGGTGAACGCAATGGCATCCAGCCGGAAGACCTCCACCCCCTTGTTGGCCAGCCACAGAATCAGGTCGAGGTACTCCAAGAACACCTCGGGGTTGCTCCAGTTCACGTCCCACTGCCAGCTATGGAAGGTGGTCCAGACCCAGCCTTTTAGCTCGTCGTCCCAGGTGAAGTTGCCCGGGGCGAAGTCGGGGAAGACCTCGGGCAGGCTCCGCTCGAAGGCATCGGGCAGGGTGCGGTCGGGGAAGATGTAGAAGTAGCCGCGGTAATGGAGGTCGCCTTTGCGGGCGGCCTCGGCCCAGGGGTGCTCGCGGGCTACGTGGTTGAGCACCAGGTCTAAGCAAAGGCTGATGCCCTCCTGGCGGAGCTGGGTGCAGAGGGCCTCGAGGTCGTCCATGCTGCCCAGGTCGGGGCGCACCCGGCGGTAGTCGGCTACCGCGTAGCCCCCGTCGTTTTCGCCCTCGCGGGGCAGCAGCAAGGGCATCAGGTGCAGGTAGCGAATACCCAGCTCCTTGAGGTAGGGGATATGTTCGGCCACCCCTTTGAGGTTGCCAGCGAAGCGGTCGGCGTAGGCGATGTAGCCGTGCATGTGGGGCTGCTGGAACCAGTCCGGGGCGTGGACGCGCTTGAGGTCCAGGGCCAACAACTCCGCCGGGCGTTGGGCCAGGTTCTGCCCGATGACCTGGGCCACCCGTTCGGCTACCGCCTCGGCCTGGGGGTAAACCGCCTGTAACCCGCTTTGGAGGTCGTTTAGGTAGCGCTCTACCCGGGCTTGTAGGTCGGCCTGGCGGTAGGCCTCGAGTTGGCCCAGGGGTTGGGTGATGCTTTTCAGGAAGGCAGCAACATCCATGTGCTCTGTATTCTACGGAATCAGCCTGCCTTGCCCGATGGCCTGATACCTAGCAGGCCGTAGCCCTGTGGGCAGGGCCAGTGTTGTGGTGCCTAGAGAGGGCGTAAAATTGACCAAATGGATACTCGCCGGGCGCTTTTGCAGAACGCCCGCAAGGCTTTTGCCGAGCGGGGGTATGCGGCGACCAGCCTGGAGGGCCTAGCGCGAACCCTGGGCCTGACCAAGGCTGCGGTCTATCATCATTTCGCCTCTAAGCGCGAGCTGCTCGAGGCTCTGCTAGAGGAAGGGGCCCAGCAAACACAAAAGGTTCTGGCCATACCGGGCTCTTTGCCGCAGCGCCTGATGGCCTTGGCCCTGGCCTACCGTGGACAGGTGGAGCCGCTTTCCGCCCTGATGACGGCGCAGTCGGGCCGCCGGGGGGGCGACCGGGAGGCGGCACGCCTGGCCCAGCAGGCCATGCGGCGCGGCCTCGAGCAGATCGCCCAGGTGCTAGAGGAGGTCGCTCCGGGGCGAGGGCGGGTTTTGGCGGTGGTGTTTGCCTCGATCGTGCACGGGGCCTATATGACCGCCTTGCATATGCCTGGCTACTCTCTGGACGAGCTTTTGCAGGAGGGGGTGGAGCTGTTTGTGCGGGGTTTGCCGGGGCAGAAAAACAAACCAGAGGCTGGATAACCCCTACTGGGTTTGGCCGGGGTGTCTTGACGGGGGGTATATTCCACCCTACCATTGCATAGAACCTTACCCGGTAGGGTGAGTGGTTCTTCTATCCAGAGCAGCGGAGGGAACGGCCCGATGAAGCTGCGGCAACCTGCCAGGGATTCTCGCCCATTACCGATGAAGACCTGGTGCTGGTGCCAAATCCGCCCCCAGGGTCGCTAGGCACAGCATAGGCCCTAGGGGAAAGATGGAAGAAGGGAACCGCCAAAGGCCCTTCTTCAACCTCAGCGAGGGAGGGTTTGCAGGATGGACTTTACCAGTTTGGCTGTTCTGAGCGGGCTTCCTGACCACGACCCCCACCATGCAGTAGGCGTGCCGATCTACGCTACCGCAGCCTACGGTTTTGAGAACCTGGAGGATGGGGCCTATAAGTTCGCCACCAACCAGGGCTACACCTATACCCGCATCCAAAACCCCACGGTAGCGGCCCTCGAGGCCCGTGTGGCGGCGCTGGAAGGGGCTTTGGGAGCGGTCTGCCTGGCCTCGGGCCAGGCGGCCAGCTTTGCCGCTTTGCTGGCCCTGGTGCGCGCAGGCGACGAAGTGGTGGCCAGCCCGGGGCTGTTTGGGGGGACGGTGGGGCTTTTGAACCAGGTGCTGGGCCTGATGGGGGTTCGGGTGCACTACGTAGCCCCAGAGGTGGAGGCTGTACAGGCGGTGTTGCAGGAAAAGACCCGGGCGGTCTTCGTGGAGGTGCTGGGAAACCCCTCCCTCGAGCTGCCCGACCTTTTCGGCCTAGCCGAGCTGTGTGAGGCCCGGGGGGTGGCGCTGGTGGTGGACAATACCTTCGGCGCGGTGGGCGCTTTGGCCCGCCCGCTGGAGCTGGGGGCGCACGTGGTTACCCATAGCCTGACCAAGTGGGCCAGCGGGCACGGCTCGATTCTGGGCGGAGCCGTGCTCTCGCGCGAAAGCACTATCTGGCAGAACTATGCCCAGTTCACCACCCCCGACGCTCAGGGTCGTATCCCTTGGGAACAGTTTGGGCCGCGATGTTTTCTGGAGCGGGTGCGCCACCTGGGCCTAGCCCTAGGGGGAATGGTGCTCTCGCCCTTCAACGCCTACCTGCTTTTCCAAGGCCTCGAGACTGTCGCCTTGCGTATTGAGCGGGCCTGTCAGACGGCTTTGGCCCTAGCCCAGTGGCTCCAGACACAACCCCAGGTGGTCTGGGTGCGCTACCCGGGCCTGCCCACCGACCCGGCCTACCCCCGGGCCTCCCGCTACTTACGGGGTCACTTCGGCAGCATCCTGACCTTTGGCTTGCAAGGCGGTTTGGAAGGGGCCAGCCGGTTTATGGCGGGTTTGCGCATCCTGCAAGCGCCCAACGTGGGGGATGCCCGTACCCTGGCGGTTCACCCTTGGAGCACCACCCATGGGCGGTTGCCCGAGGCAGCCCGGTTGGCCGCAGGGGTAAAACCGGAGATGATTCGCCTATCGGTAGGCCTGGAAAGCCCGCAGGACCTACAGCAGATGCTGGCGGAGGGCCTCAGCAAGGTGGAGCAGGTGGGGGTATGAAGGTTAGTACCCTGCTGCAAAAGGGTCAGCCGGCCATCTCCTTCGAATTCTTTCCCCCCAAAACCCCCCAGGGGGAGGCCGCGCTATTCCGTACGCTACACGAACTCAAACCGTTAGGGCCAGCCTTTGTTTCCATCACCTACGGCGCAGGGGGGAGCGAGCGGCACAAGACCATTGTGTGGGCGGCCCGCATCCAAAACGAGGTAGGCCTGACTGCCATGGCCCACTTGACCTGTGTGGGTAGCAGTGCCGAGGAGCTGCGAGATGTCCTATACCAGTACGCCCAAGTGGGGGTGCGCAACATCATGGCCTTGCGGGGGGATCCGCCGAAGGGCTCGAGCTGTTTCGAGCCGGTGGCTGGGGGCTTCCGCTACGCCTCCGAGCTGGTGGCCTTTATCCGCGCGGAATTTGGCGACTACTTCACGGTGGCGGGTGGAGGGTATCCCGAGGGGCATCCGGAGGCGGTAAGCCTCGAGGCCGACCTACATAACCTTAGGACTTACGCAGTTGGCTGAAGGATGTGGAGGGGATGGGCGAGATAACTTCGTATTGCCTCGCGAACAATGGACGCCTTGGCCTCGTACCAGCTCACCCCCCTGCGCAGCCGGTAGACCTCCAGCCGGAGGAAGGCCCGCAAAGCCAGGAGGAGGTGCCGCAGGATGGAGACCGCCTTCCTCACCTGGGCCCGCTCCACCCCACAGCACTGCTTGAGCCCCCGATGGTACACTTCGATCCCCCATCCTTGCCGCTCTAACTCCGCCCGCTTCTCTTCGCTCATCCCCAGATGGTTCGTGGCCCAGTACTCCGCCTCCCCGTCCTTGGAGAGCGTTCGGAACACCCTCAC
>NZ_AUHY01000078.1 GCF_000423425.1 Meiothermus rufus DSM 22234
ACCTCCTTTCTTGGTTGGTTCCCCTCTTTTTATCCCAGCTTAGAGTCTCACATGTGTTTGTCCGGGTTCAGGCTCATTTGATCTCGAGGCCCGCCCAGCGCTCCAACAGCCGGGCCACTGCGGTATGATCCACCTCGGCATCGCCAATCTGGCGCTTAGCCACCTGGAAGAACTCCCGTACCAAGCGCAACATGGGGGCTGGGGTTCCGGCGGCCTCGAGCACCCCGGCACAGATGTTGAGGTCTTTGGCCAGCAAGCCCAGGGCGAAGGTATTGGGAAACTCGCGCGAGAGCACCCGCTGGCCAAACAGGTTTTCGCTCACGTTTGAGCGACCCGAGGAGGCATTGATGGCCTCGAGGGCCAGCCGCGCATCCACGCCTTGCTGCACCAAAGCCAGCATTCCCTCGCTCAGAGCCCACAGATTGACGGCCAACAAGGCGTTGTTGACCGCCTTGACCGCATGCCCGGAGCCCAACGGCCCCACGTGCACAATCTTGGCTGCGTAGGTCTCCATTAGCGGTCTGGCCCGGGCAAAGTCAGCCTCTGTTCCGCCAACCATCACCGTGGCCCGGCCCTGCTGGGCCCCGGCCACCCCTCCCGACAAGCAGGCATCCAGGTAAGCAACCCCCTTCTCCTGGAGCATGGCCGCGGTGGCTCGAGCCAAGGCTGGCTCACCGGAGGTGTGGTCTACCCAGAGGGTTCCAGGGCGCAGGTAGGGCAACAGGGTACGGGCCAGGCCGTCCACCTCCTTAGAAGTGGGCAGGCAGGTGAACAAGACCTCGGCCTGGGCCACCTCAGGTAGCTCCACGGCTCTCGAGCCAAATTCCTCGGCATGGGCCTGGGCCTTGGCAAAAGTACGGTTCCAGACCAGGGTCTCGTATCTTCGGGCCAGATGCCCGGCCAAGGGATACCCCATGGCTCCTAAACCGATGAAGGCTGCTTTCATGCTGGCTCTCTGCACTGCATTAGCATAAATGTAGGTGCACAAGACAGCAAAACCCCCCGGTGACCAGCTAGCATTCACCTGGCTTTTAGTTTTAGCGCGCTTTTGCTTTCAAAATCAGTTATAGACACCCTACTCTGGCCAAAACACTGGCTATCCCAGGTAGCCTTGTTTTCACAGAAGGCGTTTTAGCGGAGCAGGCTCGAGAGAAACAAACTCACCCCCAGGGTTCCCACAAAGGCTGTCGCTAGGGTAATCCATATCTTGCTGCCCTCACGCAGGTTCATGCTCGACTGCACGGCCAGGTAAGCAAAGTAGACGTTCACCACCAAAGCCACGAGTACGAGTAAGGGAATCAAAAAGATGCCGATCAGGGTGATGAGCAGCAACAGGCTTAGTGCTGCAAACAGCACGTTGATAGGAGCCCAAAACAGGGCAAAGGAGTAGGCCACCTGGTCGAACGACCCCGTACCCCCCTGGCTCTTCCCCACATAAAAAACCAGGTAGGTGAACACCAAGAAACCCACCACCGTAATGGCAATACCGCTCAAAAAACCACCCAGGCCCCCACCCAGGCTCAAAAGACCGGTCAGAGCAGCAGCCACCACCACATAAGTCAGCGCCTCGCGCAAGGTTCCTTTGTTCTCGAACTGCTCGAAGGTCGCCACGCTGGGTTTGCTCAGTACCTGGATACTCTGATTGAGCATACTCGTGAGCGTATCGACGATGGATGGCGGGCCATTCATAGTAAACCTCCTGTACAAGGCGATATGCTCCCAGTCTACTACACCCCAGCCTCACCCTCCTGCCAGCAAGCAGAGCGGGAAATGAAGGGGGTGCGCATCTCGGCTAGGGAGCAAAAAAATGCCGCCTGTGAAGGCGGCATGGATCAAGGAGGTGCCTACTCCCGGTCGGCCACCACCTGCACTTTGAGGATCATGGGTACTTCGGGGTGGGGCTTGTAGACCAAGGTGTACTCACCCAGGTCCTTGATGGGCTTTTCCAAGGCCAGGCGCTTGGGATCGATGGTGATCTGGTGCTCGGCCTCGAGGGCCGCGGCGATCTCGCGACTGGTGACCGAGCCGTAGATTTTTTGGTCTCCGGCCCGCACCTTAAGAACCAGGGTGATCGCCTCCAGCAATTCTTTTAGGCGCTCAGCCTCAGCCTTACGCTCAGCGGCCTTTTTAGCCTGGGCGCGAATCTTGGCCTCGAGGGTCTTGAGGTTGCTCTCGGTGGCTAAAGCGGCTAATCCTCGCGGCAACAAGTAGTTGCGTGCGTAACCGGGCTTTACATTGACGACCGCGCCCACATCGCCCAGGTTTTCCATAGGTTCAAGCAGAATTACCTTCATCTTCCACTCCCCCTACTTGCGAACCAGCTTCTCGACGAAGGGCAGCAAGCCCATGTTGCGGGCGCGTTTGATGGTACGGGCCAGCTTGCGCTGCTCTTGGGCGGTAAGCCCGGTCCGGCGACGCGGTAGAATCTTGCCGGTCTCGGACAGGAAGCGCTTGAGGATATCCACTGCCTTCACATCGTTGAGGTCAAAAGGCCCCACACTGGCAGCAACTTTAGGTTTGCGGCCCCGGCGCATGCCCCGCTCCGGGCGCTCGCTCTTAGCACTGCGGTTGGAGATCTTCTTGGTGCTCAAAACGGTAAATCCTCCTCAGGTGGGAAATCGTCTTCCAAGCCTTCATCAATGTCTACCTTGCCCGCACGGCCTTTGTCTGCCAAAGCAGCACTTTGGGAACTGGTTCCACCTGAATTCTGTCCAGTTCCACGGGCAAGCCGCTCCAGACGGGAAAGCTCTACACGGGTGGTGTAGCGCCTAGTGCCGTCTTGAGCCGTCCAGGAGTCGTTCACCAAGCGTCCCATTAAGAACGCTGCGTCCCCTTTTTTGAGTTCTGCCGCGAACTCGGCCAGCTCACGCCAGGCCTGTGCCTCGATGTAGTGCACCTTTTCCTGCTCGCCCCCCTGGCGGGTCATGATTTTTTCATTCACCGCGATGGCAAGGCGGGTCACTGCAGTGCCCTGGGGGGTATAGCGGAGTTCGGGGTCGCGGGTTAGGTTGCCCACCAGCATGACCTGGTTAAGACCCTCCCGGAGGCGTTCCTGCCCTCGGGCATCGGTAACGGTCACCTGGCCCCGCTTACCTTCCAAACTGACCACCTCCATACGGTCAGCGCGAATCTCCAGGGCGCTGCGCTTCTGGCCCTCCTGCTCCCAGGCGCGGTACTCGAGCTTGCCGTCTATGAAAAGCGCCATACCCGCTTTGAGGGTATCGCCCCAGAACTCCGCACTCTTGCCCAAGAGCTTGACCCGGTGGTACCAGGCTGGTTCGCGGGTCTGCCCCTGCTCATCGGTTACCAGGTCGTTGCCCGCCAGGTTGAGTTCCATCACGGCTAGCCCACCTGCCGTGTAGCGCAGTTCAGGGTCTTGGGTTAGGGTGCCTACGAGGGTTACGCGGTTGAGGCCTCGAGCCATATCTTCATCCTTTTCCGTTACGGTCTTTGGTCTTACACGAATTTTCTGTTTCGGCTTAGTTGTTCTGGGCTCTAGCCTCAGAACTCAGGGCGTTCAGCTCGCTTTTTTCTTCCTCAGGCTGTTTCGCCACTCGGGACGGTCGCGCAGGATGGTTACCCGACGCACATGGTCGCGCAGGCGTATCTCACGTGCTAGCGCGGCATTGTTGTTGCCCGCCATCTCTACCGTGAAAAAGACCACGTTACCCTCGGGGTCTTTCTGGATGGGATAGGCTAGGCGGCGGTTTCCCCAGTCGTCGATGTTTTTAATCTGGGCCCCATAGCGCTCCAAAACAGCCTTGATGCTCTCTTTTTCCTGTGTGGCTTGGGCCCCATCGAGGTTGGGGTTGAGGATAATACCCACTTCGTACTGCGGCATACTCACCTCCTTTCGCTAGACTTCAAGGCAAAGCAGCGCCCCTTTTGGGTGACGCAAGGCTAGAGTATACCAGAGCCAACCAGGGAAAGCCAACCCAACGAAACAAAGCGGGCAAGAAACCAGCCCGCTTTTCGGGTATGATGTAGCCAATACTCCAAAAGCCAGGCCCAAGGAAACCATAGCAAAGATGCCAAGAAAGCCCACCCAGAAGCGCTCTCCCGCCCCCTCCCTTTCCAAAAAGGAGCTGGATCGGCGGCTCAAGGAGGCCACCATGCTCAAGCAGATCGTGGCCACCTCGGGGGCACCTTTGGATCCGCTAACTGTGCTGAACGTGATCTGTAGCGAGCTAACCACAGTGGTAGGGGTGCAACATGCCGGGTTCGCCCGGCTATCGGAGGATGGGCGTTATCTGACCATCGTCTCGGAGTTTGGCTCTGGGGAGGTTCGCAACAGCAACGACCGCATCTCCCTCGAGGGCAACGAGATTAGTCTCCAGGTCATGCGTGAGCGCAGGCCAGTCTCGGTATGGGACGCTCAAAACGACCCCCGGATGGGTCCCGGACGGGAGGTGGCCCAGCGCTTTGGCGTGGTCTCGATGCTGCTGGTTCCTATCCTGGCCGGCGAGCGGGTACTGGGCACCCTTGGCCTAGACAGCTACGAGCCAAGAGCATTCAGCCAGGATGAGATCGAAATCGTTATGGCGGCCTCGAAGGCCGCCGCACCCCTGCTGGAAAACGCTCATTTATTTGAACAGCTGCGCAACGAGTTGGCCGAGCGCAAGCTGGCCGAGTGGGAACTGCGCAAATCACGTGCGCTCTACCAGGAACTGGTCAACTCGCTGGGAGGTATCGTCTGGGAGGCTGAGTTTCAAAAAGACACCCTGGTCTTCACCTTTGTCAGCCGCCAGGTCGAGCGGGTACTGGGTTATCCGGTAGAACGCTTTCTAGGCCCGCGCGAGGAAAGCGTATGGCCCCGGGTGCTTTATCCTATAGACTTCGAGATGGTCTCCCAGCGCCTGCGCAATCTTTCGGTAACCCTCGAGACCACCGAAATCGAATACCGCGCTTTCGACAAAAATGGCCGCTTGCACTGGTTCCAGGATAGGGTTAGCGCTATGCAGGAAGCCAACGGCAACGTGCGGCTGCGCGGCCTAATTATGGACGTAACCGAACACAAGCGGGCGGTTCGCCTCGAGCGCGACCGTAACCTGGCCCTGGAGATGATTGCCCGCGGCACTGAGCTCGAGGATATCCTTGCAGCCACCGTGGAGATGCTCAACGCCCAGCTTCCCGAAGCGGCCTGTGCCATTCAAATTGCCAAGGGCGAGCAGCAAAACTGCGTGGCCAGCCACGGCCTGCCCGAGGTGATTCAGCGATTTCTGCAAACTGGCCCCATCGGGCCCTTTGGACAAAATGTCCTTGAAGGCGAGGTATCCGAAGCAGAAAATCTCGACCTCAAGGAAAACCTCCCCCCCGAGATACGCCGGGCCCTGCTGGTGGCTGGTTTCCGGCATGGCCTGACCCTACCCATTCGCTGTAAAGAGGGTATCTTGGGCGCCTTGAGCGTGCTAGGCCCTACCCCCCTAGGCCCCGACAGCCGGGCCATCCAGGCTACCGCCGACCTGGCCTCCATTGCCATAGACCGCCAGGCCCTGATTGAGGAGCTAGAGTACCAGGCCACCCACGATGCCCTAACCCGCCTACCCAACCGCATGCTTTACCAAGAGCGCCTGGCCCAGGCCATGACCCGGGCCCAGGAAAAAGATCGTCTGGTAGGGGTAGTCTACATCGACCTGGACAACTTCAAACAGGTCAACGATACCTTCAGCCACGCTACCGGCGACGAACTGCTGCGCGGCATTGCCCGACAGCTTACCCTCTCGGTGCGGGCCAGCGACTCGGTAGCCCGGCTGGGCGGCGACGAGTTCGGCATCATTCTGGCTGACCTGCCCTCGGTGGAGATGGCCGAGCGCCTGGCTCAGAAAATTGGCCAGGAGGTCAACACCAGCGTGCGCATTGGCAACCGCGCCCTCGAGGTCACCGCTTCCATCGGCCTGGCCATCTACCCCCGCGATGGCAGCGACCCCGACACCCTCTACCGCCACGCCGACCGCGAGATGTACAAAGCCAAGGGACAGGGCAAAATCTCAAGACAAGAATAGGGGGCGAGGCGGCCTAGCCCCTGCTAGCACCCAGGCCACCTCCTGACCCAGCAGGGCCCCTATGACGTTGCCAGTGCCGCTATAGGCCCCAATCGCCCAGACCCCAGGCCGCACCTCCTCGGCAATGGGCAGGCCATCGGGCGTGTAGCCCACCGAGGCCGCCCAACGGTGGGTGATAGGAGCCCGAATGCCAAGCTGGCGCAGGAGCTGCTCCAAACGACATTGGATGTCTTGGCTGGGCTCAGCCTGCCAGATCCATTCGGCTTCTCCACCCGCGTCGCGCATCCCTCCCAGGGCAATCCGCCCATCGGGCAGTTGCTGCCAGTAGTCGTAGCCCCAGCGGCGGTAGACCGGTCGGGGAAAGCGGGCCTCCGTCGGCGCGGTAGCCAGCATCTGCAAACGGGCTGTACGAACCCGCCCTTCCAGCTCGGGTAGAACCCGCTCGAGGCCACCATCCACCGCCACCAGTACCCGCTGGCAACGCACCCGGCCCCTAGGGGTCTCCACCTCCCCTGGGCGGATGCGTAGGGCGGGGGTGTGTTCGAAAAGCCGGGCGCCTGCCTGCAAAGCCTGGAGGGCCAATCGTCGGCAGCGCTTCAGGGGATTGAAGGCTGCATCATCGGGCAAGAGTAGCCCCTCACCCTCAGGCCCCTGGTAAGGCTCAACCGCAAAACCATCGGCCCGCAGGGCCCGCCACTGCGCCTCACAGTCCGCTAGCTCCTCCCCCGAAGCGGCTATGCGCAAAGAGCCTACAGCCCGCACCTCCTGGGGAGCTTCAGCCTTCATACGGGCAATTTCTTCTAAAGTAGCCTGGTAGACCCTCCGGGCAAATTCGCGCCCTTGTTCGGCCACGCTTTGGTGGTAAAACCTGGCCAGCCCGGCCAACAGAAAACCGCCATTTCGCCCTGCCGCTCCTCCAGCCACGGCAGCAGCGTCAATCCCCACCACGGTTCGGCCCAAACGCAACAATTGATGGATGGCTGCCAAACCCGAGCCACCTAACCCCACCACACAGACCTCGGCCTCGAGGGCTCCTTCCAGCTGGGGCAGACCAGACCATTGGCCATCGTCCCAAACCGGGGTGTTCATTTCTTTAGCATACCGGTAAAGCATAAGACCGGGCCAGATAAGCCCGGTTTCCTGGTGGAGGCGAGGGGATTTGAACCCCTGACCTTGTCCTTGCAAAGGACCTGCTCTCCCGCTGAGCTACGCCCCCGCAAAAGCATTGAGAGTATAGCAATGCCCGGGACTTCCGTAAAGGGTGGGCATCCGCTATACTTCGTTGGGTGTGCCGAAAGGCCCTCCGGGGTTAGGGAACGGTGCTCGGAGAAAAAGCCCCTCGGCACAGATGAACGCCCACTCCAACCGTCCCGTTAGGAGAAAAAATGGCAATAAACATCAGCATCAAAGAACTGCTCGAAGCCGGCGTGCACTTTGGCCACGAAACCAAGCGCTGGAACCCTAAGATGAAGCGCTACATCTACGCCGAGCGCAACGGTATTTTTATCATCGACCTGCAAAAGAGCATGGTTGAGCTCGAGCGCACCTTCAAGTATGTGCAAGACCTGGCCATGCGCGGGGCCACTATCCTCTACGTGGGCACCAAAAAGCAAGCCCAGGAGATCATCCAGCTCGAGGCCGACCGGGCCGGGATGCCCTACGTCAACCAGCGTTGGCTAGGGGGCATGCTGACCAACTTCCGCACCATTACCGCCCAGGTCAACCGCTTGGCTGAACTCGAGGCCCTCTTCGCCTCAGAGGAGATCAAGGAGCGGGTCAAATCTGAGCAGGTTCGGCTCAAACACGAACTCGAGCGGCTGCAAAAGAACCTCGGCGGATTCCGCAAGCTACGCCGCCTGCCCGATGCCCTATTCGTGGTAGACCCCACTAAGGAGGCCATCGCGGTCAAGGAGGCTCGTAAGCTGGGGATTCCGGTCATTGCCCTGGCCGATACCGACTCCGACCCCGACCTGTGCGACTACATTATCCCCGGCAACGACGATGCTATCCGCTCAATCCAGCTCATTGTGAGCCGCATGACCGACCTGATCGTGGAGGCTCGCGGCGGTGGGCGTGAGGAGGCCTCGAGCGAAGCCCCTGCGGTGGAAGCTTAAGCAACGGCAACCCAAGGATTTCCTATGAACCAACTTGAACTGATTAAAAAACTACGTGAGCAAACCGGCGCAGGTGTAAGCGACGTCAAAAAAGCCCTAGAAGATGCGGGCTGGGATGCGGAAAAAGCCACCACCCTGCTGCGCGAGCGGGGTGCCTTGAAGGCGGCCAAGAAAGCTGACCGTGAGGCCAGGGAAGGTATCATCGGGGTTTACATCCACCACAACCAGCGGGTGGGGGTAATGGTAGAACTCAACTCTGAAACCGACTTTGTAGCCCGCAACGAAGAGTTCCAGCGGCTGGCCAAAGACATCGCCATGCACATCGCCATGGCCAACCCCCGCTACGTAAGCGTCGAGGAGGTTTCCCCCGAGGACCTGGAAAAGGAAAAAGCCATCTATATCCAGCAGCTTCTCAACGAGGGTAAACCCCAGCACATCGCCGAGAAGGCAGCCGAAGGCCGGCTGAAGAAGTTCTTCGAGGAAATGGTGTTGCTGGAGCAACCCTTCGTCAAGGACGAAAAGGTCAAGGTAGGGGAGCTGATCCAGGCCGCAGTGGCCAAGATCGGCGAGAACATCCGGGTCAAACGCTTCGCCCGCTTCGAAGTAGGAGCCTAGAAATGCCAGAAACCGAGGGTCGGGGCAAAGGTGCCTGGCCCTCGGTTTTCTTTCGGAAAGGGCTATGAAGTACAAACGGGTACTGCTAAAACTATCGGGCGAGTTTCTTTCTGGCAACGGCTTTGGCATCCAGCCCGAGGCCACCAAGGCCCTGGCTCAGGAGGTAGCCAAAGCCCACCGGCTGGGGGTGCAGGTGGCCATCGTGGTGGGTGGAGGTAATTTCTGGCGGGGCGCCCGGCAAGGGGTAGGCATGGATCGAGCCAGTGCCGATTATATCGGCATGCTGGCCACCATCATGAATGCCCTAGCCCTACAGGACGCACTGGAGTTCATCGGAGTGCCCACCCGGGTGCAAACTGCCCTTACCATCCCCCAGGTGGCCGAGCCTTACATCCGCCGACGGGCCATGCGTCACCTAGAAAAAGGGCGGGTGGTCATTTTTGGTGGCGGTACCGGGAACCCCTTCGTAACCACCGACACCGCCGCCGCCCTGCGCGGGCTGGAAATGAACGTAGACGCCGTGTTGATGGCCAAAAACAAGGTAGATGGTATCTACAACGACGATCCCCGCAAAAACCCCGCAGCCCAAAAATACGACGAGCTAACCTACCATCAGGCCTTGGTGGAGGGGCTACAGGTTATGGATGCCACCGCCATGGCTTTGTGCCAGGAACAAAACATGCCCATCGTGGTCTTTGATATGTTTACTGAGGGCAACCTGGAGAAAATCATCAAAGGAGAGCGGGTCGGAACCCTGGTACACAGCTAGCGCACCCTAGTTTACCAGGAAGGTTATAAGCTATCTGAGACCTAGGAGGCCCACATGCTCAAAGAGCTTTACAGCGAAACCAAAAGCCACATGCAAAAATCCCTCGAGGCCCTCGAGCACCACCTGACCACCCTGCGTACCGGTCGGGCCAACCCGGCCATCCTGAGCAACATCAAGGTGGAGTACTACGGTTCCAGCATGCCCCTGAACCAGGTGGGCACCATTTCCTCGCCCGACCCACGCACGCTGGTGGTGCAGTCGTGGGATCCCAACATGCTCAAGGAGATCGAGAAAGCTATCCGCGACTCCGACCTAGGCCTTAACCCCACCAACAAGGGCGACGCGCTCTACATTAATATCCCCCCTCTAACCGAAGAGCGCCGCAAAGACCTGGTAAAGTCGGTTCGGCACTATGCCGAGGAGGCCCGTGTTGCTGTGCGCAACATCCGCCGCGAGGCCTTGGACAAAGCCAAGAAGCTACAAAAAGAGCTGCACCTATCCGAGGACGACCTAAAGCGGGCCGAGGCCGAAATACAGAAGATTACCGACGAATTCATCCACAAAGTGGATGAGGCCCTGCACAAAAAGGAACAGGAAATCCTGGGTGGTTAGGCCCAGCGGCCCAACCCTCACCCCAGCGATCCCCGGGGTGAGGGTTTTGTATCTCCCTCCATACCTGGGCTAAAAAGGCGTCGTAGGGGCTAAACAGCCTTCGAACCTTCCCCCATTACCCCCCGTGCAAAACCAGTGTTTGAGTGATTGGTGCGCGGAGGGGGACTTGAACCCCCACACCTTGCGGCACAAGATCCTAAGTCTTGCGTGTCTACCAATTCCACCATCCGCGCAAGGTTTTGGGGTGAGCGATGGGACTTGAACCCACGACCCCTGGTTCCACAGACCAGTGCTCTAACCGGCTGAGCTACGCTCACCATGCTGCCGCAGCAGCACAAAGCATTCTAGGGCCGAGACCCAGGCCCGTCAAGCCAGTGTAATCGGTCAACACATGTGAGACTGGGGGGCCGACTCCTCTTGCATCATAGCCAGGAACTCCAGGGGCGCGAGGCCGTTTAGGGCCCGGTGGGGTCGCTCACGGTTGTAGTGGTCGAGGTAAGCGTCAAGCTTCTTTTGGAGCTCGGGGATCTGCGAGGGTAAGGGCCGGGTGTAGAACTCGTCCCTGAAGGTCCGCTGCATCCGCTCCACGTGACCGTTGAG
>NZ_AUHY01000079.1 GCF_000423425.1 Meiothermus rufus DSM 22234
AGCGAAGAGAAGCGGGCGGAGTTAGAGCGGCAAGGATGGGGGATCGAAGTGTACCATCGGGGGCTCAAGCAGTGCTGTGGGGTGGAGCGGGCCCAGGTGAGGAAGGCGGTCTCCATCCTGCGGCACCTCCTCCTGGCTTTGCGGGCCTTCCTCCGGCTGGAGGTCTACCGGCTGCGCAGGGGGGTGAGCTGGTACGAGGCCAAGGCGTCCATTGTTCGCGAGGCAATACGAAGTTATCTCGCCCATCCCCTCCACATCCTTCAGCCAACTGCGTAAGTCCTACCTGTTTGTTCTGCTATCTAGAACGCGGAACCTGGAGGCTGCTCGACATGCCTCGCTTGACAAAGCTCGAGGACCCTCACCATAGTGATAGGGTGCCCTCGCGGAGGGATGGCTGAGTGGTTGAAAGCGGCGGTCTTGAAAACCGTTGTGGGCGCAAGCCCACCGGGGGTTCGAATCCCTCTCCCTCCGCCAAGTCTCTCGGTTCTGCGGGGCTATTGGCCGCAGGGCATTCCCAAAAGCCAGTTTTGTGCTAAAGTATCGTTTGCGGTTTTCGGGGACCCAACCCCAAACCCCACAACCCACGGAGGGGTGGCCGAGTGGCTGAAGGCGGCGGTTTGCTAAACCGCTATAGGGAACGAAAGTCCCTATCGGGGGTTCGAATCCCCCCTCCTCCGCCAAGGGGCCGGGCAGTGTTCCCGGCCCGTATCTATTGCTCCCTCCTTCGCTCCCTGTGTGACCCTGACCAGTTGCCTGACCAGCATTGAGCCTGCGTTCCCTGGGGATGGTACATACCTCATCTGACTCAACCGCAGGTTCCACTCCACCCCCCACCGTTTGGGAGAACGTGACTATGGCTCGAGTCTCGCTAACACCCGAGCTGGGGGTGGTCTGCTTAACTTGCAACTTCGCTGTGGTCTTAATCTTCTTCATCGGGCAGGGTAGGTTTCTGCAGCAGGGTTGGTGCAGGCAGATGGAAGCGAAGCCGCTCTTGCTGACGGCGCAAATTGGCCTCGATCAACTCCTGTTTGCGCTGTCTTCGCAAGGTTTCCTCGTCCAGTTTGGCTGACGGTTGCGCTTGCCTTGGGTTTGGGCCAGGTACCTTGGAAGGAGCAGTAGCCTTGCGAGGAGGGGAACCTGGCCTAGCTGGGGCCGCGCCCACAGATCTCGGCTGAGCTGAAGAGGTAGGCAACACTGCCGGCAGCACAGGGGGGGCTATCTGAACCTGTATGGGTTCGAGCTGCGGAGGATTCTCACTTGGGCTAGCTACGGTTCCCCCCGGCCTGCTGTGGAGCGCCTGCACAGGAGGAGCGGGGGGAGTGGCAATGGTTTGCCGAGGTTGATTTGCCAGAGGCAGGCCCATAGCTGGCCAGATTAGGAACGCAAACAAGGCAAAAATCCCCCCATGCAGCGGCAGCAAAACGCCGGAGAGTCTAAACAAATCGGCTTGAGTAAAGGTGGGCCGCTCTATCTGTCCGTATAGCCCCAGAGGTTTGGCGCTGACCATCAGGCTTAGGCAGTACCCTGCAGCAGCCGTGGAGATGAAAGCCAGAGCCGTGCTGTTATGGCCTGCCCCATCAGCCAAAACCACCACCAAGGGCACCAGCACTGTAGAGCGGGCGCTGCGGCTAACAATAACTAGGTGGGAAAGCAACGAGAGAAGAATTACCAGCAGCACCAGGGCCCAGGAATTGCCCCAAAAGCCCCTTTGCGCGTGGCGGAAGACCTCTTCAACCAGCACTTGTGCAGCGCCAGAGCGCACCAGGGCCTCACCTAGCTCGAGGGTGGCGGCCATAAAGAGCAGGATGTTCCACTCCACCCCCTTGAGGCCTTCCCGAAAAGAGATGTTGCCCAATCGTGGTAGCGTGACCGCCATAGCCCCCAATAGGGCCACCAGGGTGCTGTTGAGCTGGTGCAACGGTTCGGTCATCCACAGAACCACCAAAGCCACCCCCACCATCAGCACGTAGCGCTCGGCAGGGCTGAGCCTGGATGGAGTAGCTTGCAAGGGTGGGGAGGCCTCGAGGCTTTGCTGGCGCTCTTGCCGGGTCAAAAACAGGTGCAGGATGACCCAGGTGGACAGCAGGCTACTCACCAAGGCCAGAGGGGTTCCCAGGAGCATCCAGCGGAAATAGTCCAACCGTTCCCCACCCATACGCGACAGCATCTCCGCAGTGATAAGGTGGGCGCCCGCCCCAATGAGGGAGGCCACTGCCGAAAGCAAAATGATGGTAGGGAAAAGCAGGGCTAGGGCCCGCACCACCCGCGGCGGCAGCAGCTCAGCAAAGGCCGTGAACACGGGCAGAAGCAAAGCCGCACGGCCTGAGGTGGAAGGGATGACAAAAGCGGTAACCACAATGACCCCACTAAGGGCGTAAAAAAGCCCTTGTACACTGCGCGCTCGAGCCGCTACCGCAAAAGATAGGCGTTGGGCCAGGCCGGACTGCCGAACCGCTGTGGCCACAAAGAAGGCGGCCAGCAACAGCCAGATCATCGAATCGCCCAACGAGGCAAAAAACCCCTCTGGCTCCTCTAGCCCCAACAGCACCAGGCTAACAGCAGCAACCAGAGCGATGTAGGTGTCGTTGACTCGTGTAAAAACCCAACCCCCAATTGCCAAGGCAAAAACCACCAGGGTTAGCCGAACCTGGAGGCTATATGCGTCTAGCCCCAACCAGATCAAAAGGACACTAGCCAATACAGCCAGGAGACCCCAAGGGGCGCGTACACCAAGCACGCCCAGGACATAGGAAGGTTTGTTTGGGCTCGGGGAGAGTAGCATGCCGCACCCGACCTTCAGCGCAAAACCATAGCCTCATGTGCAAGGGGCTGCTGCGCTAGCACCTTACCCAGTTCCAGCAGGCGCATAGCCTGGGCAATCGCGTCGGCTGCCCAGTCCTCGGCCCGCTGCATGGCCTCCTCGAGGCTGGCAGGATAGGGCAGAATAGAACCCACCCAGTCCAGACCTTGCTGGTGAAGGTTTTGCCAGCCTGGACCTAGGCTGCCCCCTAAGGCCAATACGGGTTTGCCCAAAGCCCGGGCCTGCTGGGCCACCCAGTGGGGCACCTTGCCGGTCAAAGTAGTGGCATCCAGCCGGCCCTCGCCGGTAATCACCAGATCGGCTTTTCGCAGGTGTTGCTCTAGCCCGACCAGCGGCCCCACCACCTCGGTCCAGGGCTTCAAGGTAGCCCCCAAAAAGGCCATCAGGCCGGTTCCCAGCCCGCCCGAGGCCCCTGAGCCGGGCAGGTCGCCGTAGTAGATGCCCTGCTGTTTGAGCAGATGATAGGCCAGCCGGGCCAACCCCAGCTCGAGCGTCTCCACTATTTCGGGGGTAGCCCCTTTCTGTGGGCCAAAGACCCGGGCCACCCCACGCTCTCCCAGAAGCAGGTTGTGGATGTTACAGGCCGCTACTACCTCCACCTGGCCGACACGGGGGTGCAGTCCAGAAAGATCAATCTCGGCTAGGTTAACCAAAGCACCCCCGCCAAACTCGAGTTCAAACCCCTCTGCATCAAGAAAGCGAACACCCAGGGCCTGGGCCATACCCATCCCCCCATCGTTGGTACCGGAATCACCGCAGCCGATCAAAATGCGCTTAATCTGGGGCTTCTCCAACAGGGCCCGGATTAACTGCCCCACCCCATAGGTAGTGGTGCGCAAAGGGTTGCGTTGCGCTTTAGGTACCAGGCGCAGCCCCGCAGCCGCGGCCATCTCCAGCACACCTGTTTCGCCATCACCCAAAACACCATAGTGGGCTTCAACCCGCTGCCCTACCGGCCCAACCACCGAGCACCTGAAGATGCGACCCCCCGTAGCCTCTACCAGCGTTTGGGTAAAACCTTCCCCCCCATCGGTAAGAGGCAACAGGGTGGTCTGGGCCTGGGGCAACACCCGCTTGACCCCCCGCTGCATCGCCTGGGCCAGCTCGGCGGAAGAAAGGCTTTCTTTGAATCCTCCAGGTGCAATCAGAATGTGCATACGTCCCTCCCTCGAAGCGGGCGGAGTATAGAAGTACGCCCATAAGCTGACTTTAGGCTGACATTAGAGGGGTATAATCGAAAATTCTCTTTGAGAAAGCAAAAATAGACGAACCCCCCGGCCCATCCGGAGGGTCTTGCGGCTTTTGTGCCTACAGGCGGGCACACTGGTCTTCTTTGCTACCCTGCACGATGTTGCCACCCCCTGTAGGTGCGGGGTAGTTCTCTTTACACTGCAGGTTACCGTTCACCCGATTGTTTGAAACCTCGACGCCTCCAAGGTTTTTCACTATCTGAATGTTGCCGTTTACCGTGTTGCTCGAGGCCACCAACAAGCCACGCATCTGATCGTACTGGAGGTCACCCGTAATGCGGGTTCCACTCACCAAGGCCCTTCCTCCTTGCTTGATCTGGATGCTCCCCCCCACCGCAGCATTGCGCACCTGCACCTCCTGGGCATTCTCGGCCTGGATATTGCCTTGTACCCAGATATTTTCGGCTTGCAAGGTAGCGTTCCTTCGGACGAATAGGTTGCCCTCTACACGGGTTCCACGCAGAATGCAGCGCTGGTTCTCTTTGACCTCGAAGTTCTCTAGCGTCACTGCCCCTACAGTGCAGTCTGGACGGGCCTGTCCATCTCCTCTACCAACGCCAAACAGCACCCCTGCACCAGTCTGAAGGCTCTGGGCAGCTGGGCTGCTGCAAGCAGCCACCAGGAGCAGCACACTGGCCATCCCTATCGCTCTGAGTTTGCACATATCTCGCCCCTTTCGGCCAAGCATCGCTTGGTCGCAGTGATTATGGGATGGGGTAGTTAGGCTCACCTTAAGGGTGTGTTACAACCCCTATGAAAGGGGATTAGAGGCTTCCAATCTGGCCTACACAAAGGTCAGCCAGCCTTCGATCGCAAAGCACATCGGAAGGGTTCTTACAAGCCTAGCGCTCCTCCCTCACCCTCCCAAACCATCAGCTCCAGCCCTGGCTCTACCTCCGCGAGCCAAACGGCCTCGGTACTAGGCCCACAGGCAGGAGACTCCTCTTCCAAACGGGCTAGCTCGAGGGTTTCCAGGGGGTCTGGGACAAGAACCCAGCTCGGGTCGCTCCCACCAGGGGTGTAGACATAGTTCTGCATATAGCCCTCCTTTACAAGGAAGGTTAAGAGGGTAGGTTCGCACAGAAATGAGAAGCGGATTGGAGCGGTTTAAGCCAGAACCCCTCAGCGCAGCTTAAGGGGGCTCTGACGCAACTCCTGGGTGTAGCGCAGGTGGGTTAGAACCTGCTGGCTGCGGGGGTCATAGCGCAGGTAGTTGACCAAGCGGCCATTCCACCACACCGGCACATGCACCACCCCTCCCTGCACCACGCCCGACTCCCCCAGCCGCAGGCGCCCAGCCTGGGCCTGGAAGTTACGTAGGTGGGCGGCAAGTTGGGCAGAAGTGAGGGGGCGCAGGAGATAAAAGGTGTCGCTGAACTCATAGGGAATAGGCTCACCGCTACGACCATCCAGGCTCACCGCGCTGACCAGGCGTCCCTGGTACTCCAGTCCCACCCGCAAAAAGCGCTGACGGTTGTTTTGCACCACTACCCAGATGGCGCCTACCCGTAGCTCGCGCTGAAGCTGGCTAAGCAAACTGGGTGTCCTGGACTCCGTTGGACGGGGCCTGTCTACGGGCAGTTGGGGAGGCAGTCTTTCCTCAGTATCATCGTCATCGTCGTTATCGTCGTCATTCTCAGCCCAGACAGCATGGGTAGGCCAGGGCGCCTGGATACTGGCCTCTGCCCATAGGCCCAACCCCAGCCCACACAACCAAAGGCTAATCCAAAGCCATACCTTCATCTTGCGCCTGCCTCAGCCCAAGAATGCCCTTGGGCAGCTCGAGTAGAAAAACAGCCCCACCTCCCTCGCGGTCCTCAACCCAAACCCCTCCTTGGTGCAATCGGGCTACCTGGGCCACAATGGAAAGGCCCAGCCCCGCCCCTTGGGAGCGTTCCCCTTTGCTAAAACGCTCAAAAATCTGCTGGCGCAAGGTGGGGGGAACCCCAGGCCCACTGTCCCAAACCCTTATCCGCACCCGGTCTTCCCAAATCTCGGCACTTACCCCCACTGCACCTTTCTCGGTATGGGCGATGGCGTTGGCAAGTAAATTGGCCACCGCCCGGGCCACCAGCCCTGCATCCCCATGAATCGCTACCTGAGGTGGAATCTGGCAGTGCAGCGAGAGTCCTTTCTGCTGCGCAGCCCTGACCAAAGCGGGCAAAATGGTCTCCAAAGCTTGATCTAGGTGAAAAGGCGTAAAGGGGTTACACAGGCCCGACTCCAAACGCGCGAGGGTCAGCAAATCCTCAGCCAAGCGGATTAGCCGCCCCACCTCCAGACGCATGCGCTCGAGGGCCTCTCTGTACTCTGCAGCGCTACGCTCTCGCCGCAGAGTGATCTCGAGGTCGCCCTTCAGCACGGCCAAAGGGGTACGCAGGTCGTGGGCCGCATCGGCAGTAAAACGGCTTTGTGCCTCTACCAGGGCCTCGAGGCGCTCCAGCATGGCGTTGAGGCTCTGCTTGAGCCGAGCGATTTCGTCTTGGCCTGTGCTACGGGGAATGCGCTTGTGCAGCTCGCCCTGCTCAATACTCCGGGCCGTCTCGGCTATTTCCTGCAAAGGGCGCGAAACCCAGCGAGCCATCCAGAAGCCAGCCAGCAGGGCCATCAGGCTGCCCAGCCCCAGCCAAACCAACACCGTTTGGCGCAAACGCTGTAAAACCCGCATGGTGGCCAGATCGGTAGCGCTTACAACGAGTAGGTACTCGATCTGGAAGTCTGCCGAGGCGGTGGCGATAGGATAAATCACCGCTTTACGTATGTGGGGCACTGGCCGAAGGGAAAAAATCGCCTGCCACAAGGGCCGGGTCTCCTTGGTCTGAAGGGAGAAAGAAACCACCTCTCCTTGCAAAGCCTCCGCTACCAGCAAGGCTGGTAGCTCCACCAAATCCTCATAGCCGCCGATGGCCTGCAGCAGCCGACCATCGGCAGTGAAAAGGTAGACGCTGGGGTCAGCAATCTCTTCGGGTATAGGAGCTGGTGGCAGCGGACGCAACATAACCGGGGTTCGGGCCACAGCCTCGGCAGCGTAGGCCCCAGCCAGACGCTCCAGGTCGTCCTCGAAGTCGGCGGACAGGTCGCGAACAAACAAGGTGTAAGCTGTGGCTCCTGCCCCCAGCAGCACCAGGGTTAGCACCAGGGCATAGGCCAGGGTCAGGCGAAGTTGCAGCGACACGGTAAGGGCTCAGACCTTGGCGTTGGGCGCACGCAGCACATACCCCATACCGCGCACCGTGTGCAGCAAGGGAACGCCAAAGGGCTTATCGATCTTGTTACGCAAGTACGAGACGTAGACGTCCACTACATTGGAATCCAGCCCACTCTCTCCTTCCCATACCGCCTCGGCGATGCGGGTACGGGAGAGGATTTCCTCCGGGTGGCGCATGAAGAATTCCAGCAGGGCATACTCCCGCGCCGAAAGCTCAATTAGTTTGCCAGCCCGCTCAACCCGGTGGCGGGCGGGGTCTAGGGTCAGATCAGCAAACTCCAGTACCGCGCTGCCCCCTCCCCGGCGCAGCAGGGCCCTTAAGCGGGCCAGCAACTCTTCGAACTCAAAAGGCTTGGTCAGGTAATCGTCGGCCCCGGCATCCAACCCGTTGACCTTATCTTGCAGGGAATCCCTAGCTGTAAGCATCAAGATGCCGGCCCGAACCCCCAGGCGCCGCATCTCTTTGGCAGCCGAGGCTCCATCCCGCCGAGGGAGCATCCAGTCCAGCACAATTAGATCGTACTCGGTGGTAGCCGCCCGATAGACCGCCTCCTCGCCATCGGTACAGGCATCTACGGTGTACCCTTCCTCAGCCAGGCCCCGCACCAGCACCGCGGAAAGCTGCTCGTTGTCTTCCACTACCAGCACGCGCATTGCAACTTCCTCAAAGCCTGTGGCAAAGTCATTTTGCGGTAGCAGGGATTGGGGCCTGCTTAGACCAGTATTAAAGGGCTCTAATGGAAAAGGCCCTGGCTACTCCACCGTTACGCTCTTGGCCAGGTTGCGCGGCTGGTCCACGTCGCGTCCGAGGCAGACCGCGGTCTCGTAGGCCAGCAGCTGCAGCGGCACCACGCTCACCACCGGGGCCAGCAAGGGGTGCACCTTGGGCACGTAGATCACGTCCTGGGCAAACTTCCCTACCTCGGTATCGCCCTCCGTGGCGACCGCAATTACCCGCCCCCCCCGGGCCCGCACCTCCTGGATGTTGGAAACGGTTTTTTCGTAGAAGGGGCTATGGGTAGCGAGCACCACCACCGGCAGGCGCTCGTCGATTAGGGCGATGGGGCCGTGCTTCATCTCGCCAGCGGGGTAGGCCTCGGCGTGGATGTAGCTGATTTCCTTGAGCTTGAGGGCCCCTTCGTAGGCGGTGGGGGCCTGGATGTGCCGCCCCAGGAAGAGGTAGTCCTGGGCCTGGTGGTACTTCTCGGCGATATGGGCGATGTGGGGCCGCTGCTCGAGGGTCTCTTCCACCAGCCGGGGTAGCCTGCGCATCTCGGCCAGGAGTTCCCGCACCGCTTTTTCCTCCAGCGTTCCCTTGGCCCGGCCCATCCACACCGCCAGCATGGCCATGGCAGCCAGCATGGCGATGTAGGCCTTGGTGGAGGCCACCCCAATCTCGGGCCCGGCGTGGATGTAGAGGGTGTCGTCGACCTCGCGGGTGATGCTGCTACCCTTGGCGTTGATCACCCCCAGGGTGCCGGCCCCTTTGCGCTTGGCCTCGCGGATGGCCTCGAGGGTGTCGATGGTTTCGCCCGACTGGCTGATGCAGATAGCCAGGGTTTTCCCGTCCACCACCGGGTCGCGGTAGCGGTACTCGCTGGCCACCTCGATCTCCACCGGCACCCGGGCTAAAGCCTCCAGCAGGTACTTGCCCACCCAGGCCGCGTAGTAGGCGGTGCCGCAGGCCACGATGTGCACCTTGTCGTAGCGGGTGGGCTCGAGCCCTAGGCCCAGGGTAACCCCGGCCTCCTGCAACCGCCCGCCCAGGGTGTTCTCCAGCACCCGGGGCTGCTCGTAGATTTCCTTGAGCATGTAGTGGGGGTAGCCCCCCTTCTCGGCGGCCTCGAGGCTCCAGTCCACCATGACCACTTCGCGCTCTACGGAGTTTCCGGCCAGGTCGGTCACGGCCACGCCCTCGCGGGTCACGATGGCCATATCGCCGTCGTGCAGGAAAATCACCCGGCGGGTATAGGGCAGCAACGCCGGCACATCCGAGGCCACAAAGTTCTCCCCCTCCCCCAACCCAATCACCAGGGGGCTCACCGTGCGGGCCACCACGATTTCCTCGTGGTCGCGGTGGGCCACCACCAGGGCATAGGCCCCGTAGGCCTCCGAGAGGGCCAGCCGCACCGCCTCGGCCAGGTCGCCCCGGTACTTTTCCTCGATCAGGTGGGCCAGCACCTCGCTGTCGGTCTCGGAGCTAAAGGTGTGCCCCCGGGCCAAAAGGCCCTCCTTAAGGGGCAGGTAGTTCTCGATGATGCCGTTGTGAATCACGGCGATATCGCCCTTTTCCGTCAGGTGGGGGTGGGCGTTGGGGTCGGTGGGGGCCCCGTGGGTGGCCCAACGGGTGTGGCCCACCCCTAGCGAGCCGGGCAGGGCGTGCGAGGCCAGCGCCTCGGCCAGAACCGAGAGCTTACCGGCCCGCTTGAGCACCTCGAGCCTTCCATTGGCCTTTACCGCTAAACCCGCCGAGTCGTAACCCCGGTACTCTAGGCGCTTTAGCCCATCCAGAATGACCGCCGAAGCCGGACGAAAACCCACATAGCCTACAATTCCACACATACCAAAAACTCCTTATTCGATCCGCTAAAGGATCCAAAACCACCCTAGGGGCTCTCCCTCGAGCCCGCCTGTTGACCCAAATTGCCGACACTGTTTGATCTTGAGCCCTGCTTGTTGGTTGTCCGGCGCTCGCGCCACCGGCTTTCCCGCCAAGCTCTCTGGCCCCCAAGGCCAGCGGAGAGGGAGGGGCTCACCCCCTGGCGGCATCCGCGGAACCACTCGATCTTTGGGCAGGGTTTTCCTGCCTATCCCCACAAGTGGGGACCGCCTCCTCGTAAGGTCGGCCTGCCGACCCCCTGCGCTCCTCCTCTTGCTAAACCCACCTCCTTTCCGGGGCCTATAGACCCCTGTTCATTGTACGTTTTTTTTGTCGGAGGGCCAGTTCATACTGAACCTGGACGGACACATGTGAGACTCTAAGCTGGGATAAAAAGAGGGGAACCAACCAAGAAAGGAGGTTCCCCAAGTGCAGCTTACCACGGTTGGCAAAGCGATATGGCAAGGAGCGAGGAAGGCCCAGGAGCTGGGAGCGGCCGGAGCCAGCGACCCCCTGGTCCAGGAACGGCTACGCAAGCTCAAGCAGGTGGAGGCGTTCAGGAAGCACGGGGTGAGCTGGCCCGAGATCCAGGCCCTGGTGGGGATCAGCCGGGCCACCTACCACCGCTGGAAAAAAGCCCTAAAAGAAAAGGGCCTGGCCGGACTCAAACCCCGCTCCCGCCGCCC
>NZ_AUHY01000080.1 GCF_000423425.1 Meiothermus rufus DSM 22234
AAGTTCCTTAGGCAGCCGCTATACTTGAACCTGCTGGACATCCGCTGATTTTTTGCCGTAAAGCGCCACCCTGACCTTATCCGCATCTGCAGGCATCGTCGCAAAAGGCATTTGTTTTGGGTAGTCCCTCCCTATGATTTGTCCCCGCTGTGGCCACAGTAATGCTGCCGGTGAGGAAAACTGTGTACGGTGCGGCAACACCTTGCTGCCTGGGGGGGGCTTTATACAGGAGCGGCGCTGGGTTAGTGCGGTATTCTTCGACCTTTCTCGCTTTACCGAGTATGCCTTGGCCCATCCCTTAGAGGACACCTGGGAGGCAGCCAACACCGCCTTGCAAAACGCCGCCAACCACGTGCGGCTTTACGGTGGGCACATAGACAAGTTCTTCGGCGATGGTTTTTTGGCGGTTTTTGGTGTGCCGCGTAGTCAGGAGTCGGATGCTCGGGCTGCCTTGGAGGCGGCTCGGGCTATGGTTTCCTCGAGCACCCTACCTGGCCGGGCTGGGGTGGCCAGCGGGCTGGTGTTGCGCACCCCGCTGGGTGGAGGCGTAGCGGGCGATCAGACCGTACTAGGGCCGGCGGTCAACCTTTCGCAGCGACTATCCCAGGCGGCTCCGCCGGGGGAGGTGTGGTGCGATGCTACCACTGCACGGCTGGTGCCTGAGGCGCTGGCCGAGGCTCTACCCCCCCAGCCGCTAAAGGGGTATGCTGAACCGCTGGTGCCCTTTCGCTATCTGGGTTTGCGTGCCGTTCCTTCTGAGGCCCTGGGGCGGGAGGAAGAGGTAGGCCTCTTGCAAGAGGTCCTGGCTACCGTATGCAAGGGAGCAGGGCGGCGGGTAGTGGTGTATGGGCCGATGGGGGTGGGCAAGTCGCACCTGGCCCAGCACTTCGTCGAGGCCCTTCCCCCAGAGGTGCGGGGGATAGTGGCCCCACGCCTGACGGCTGGGGTAGCCTTGCGCTACGCTTTGCGGCAAGCACTGCAAAGGTTGTTGCCCGATGGGCTGTCGGGGTTGCGGCAACTCGAGCTGCCCGAGCACCTGCGCACGGTTTTGGATTTTAGCATTGGCCTGGAGGAACACCCAGGCCTACCGGTAGGCGATCTGGACGAGCTTTTGGTCCAAACCTGGTGGACTTTGCTGGCCCGCACGGCCCAGCGTACCCCTCTGGTGGTGGTGCTGGAAGACCTGCACAATGCGGACCCCACCGTGCTCGAGTTCACCCGGCGGCCTGCCCCGCCGGGGGTTTTGCTGCTTTTGCTGGCCCGGCAGAACCGCTGGGAGGCCCACGACGACGTGGTGTTCCTGCCCTTGAAGCCCCTCTCCCTAGAGGATGCCCAGCGCCTGATCCAGAAAGCCCGCCCAGAGCTGGGCCCGGCCACCAGCCTGCACCTGGCGGAGGCTAGTGGGGGGTACCCTTTGGCGGTGCAGGCCCTGTGCCTGACCCCCAATGGCGAGCCGGAACCCCTGCCTTTTTACCAGCCTCGTCTGGACACTCTGCCCCGCCTGGCCCGTCTGGCCCTTCAGGCTGCCGCGGTGCTGGGGGTTACTGCACCACCCGAGCTGATTCGACACCTGGTGGGCGATGAGGCCGACCTGACCCGGCTGGTGGGGGAGGGTTTCCTCGAGGCTGACCCCCAAGGGCAGCTTCGCTTTGCCATTCCCTGGCTGCGTGAGGCCACCTTGGGCCAGGTGGGGGGGCAGCAGGTACAAAACTGGCACTACCAGGCCGCCCGCTGGTACCAACGTCAGGGGCGCCTGACCGAGGCGGCGGGCCACCTCGAGGCCGCTGGCGACACCACTACGGCCTACCGCATGTGGCGGGTGGTGGCCCAACAGGCCTGGAGCGAGGGGCGCTATGCCGGGGCCTTGCTGGGCTACCTCGAGGCTCTGCGCCTGGCCGAAGGCCCGGTGCGCTGGCAGGCCGCCCTCGAGGCTGCCGAGGCGCACCTAGCTTTAGGCCGCTACGCTGAGGCCTTCGAGCTGGCCAGCCTTCCACTGGAGGGCCAGAACCAACTGCCCCCCCGGATATACCAGCAGGCCTGGGCGTTGCGCCTCGAGGCCAGCCTGGCCCTGGGTCGGGAAGAGCAGGTCGAGCGGCCCAGAACAGAAGAGGTTGTGGAGCCCAGGCTGGCCCTGGCCCTGGCCCGAACCTACCCCCTTGAGGTGGCCCGTTCCCTGCTGGAAAACCTGCCCCCTAACCTGGCGGGTAAAGGCCACCTGGTGCGGGCTAGGGCTTTGCTGCAAGCTGGGCAGCTGGCCCAAGCCCAGGCCGAGAGCGAGGCCTACCTGCGTGAATACGCTTTGTGCCCGGCCGAATGCTTCGAGGCCCGGCTGATCCTCTCGCAGGCCCTTTGGCGGCAGTACCGCCCCCAATTGGCCCTAGAGGCCCTGGGGGCCCCTCCCGACGATGGGCTGCCGGCCTGGTTTCGCAGCCTATACAACAGCCACCTAGCCGCTTTGCAGCTGGACCTGGGCGACCTAGAAAAAGCGGCCGAACTGCTGGAAGAAAGCTTGCTGCTGCTCGAAGGGGCTCCCCCGTGGGCCATCGGACAGGTTGGTCAGGTACGCCTGTGCTACCTGATGGAGTCGGGCCAGCTCGAGGATGCCCTCTACTTCGGCGAAGCGACCCTGGCCCAAGCCCCATCCCCCTCCTTGTTGGCTTATCTAGCTTTGGCCTATGCCCTGGCTTCCGGAACGCAGAATACCCGCATGCTGCAACGCCTGCTTCAGGGCCTGGCCGAAGTCGACGACCCCGAGCTTCAGAGCATTAGCCAGCTAGCCCGAGGGTTGCAGCAGTGGCACAAGGAGCATCGGGGAATAGCCCACCTGCGCCAGGCGGCCCATCTAGCCCGGCATGGGCACAACCCCCATTTGTACTTACACGCTTTGCTGTTTTTGGGTTTGGCCTACCAGCGCACCCATCCCCCAAAGGCCCTGGCCCTTTCCAATTATCTGCTTAGGCAGACCGCAGAGCGCGGATTTAGGGTTCAGCAGGGCTATGCGCGCCTTTTACGGGCTCAGCTTCTCTTAGCCGAGGGGCAAGCGGTGGATGGCCTGCTCGAGTTCGAGGCCATGACACCCCTGGCCCGGCTTTGGAAGGCCCTGTTGCTTGGGATACTCCGAGGGGAGAAGGCCCAGTTCACCCCCTACCACTTCCGTGGCTACGGCCTCCTAGGGGTTTGGGCGCGCTGGCTGGCTCGGCAACCCAAGCTATGCCTGGCGCAAACCTTGGATTTAGAGTAGGGAGGGTTTATCAGCGGGTGTAGGTATCGGGGCGAAAAGCCATCAGCGGGGGCTTCAGGTGTACCTCTACCCACTGGCCTGCCGAGGGGGGTTCTGAAGCCGCCAAAACCAAGCGCAAACCAGCCTCACTCTTCGGCTGGGTGAGCTGCAAAACAAAAAAGGGGATATCCAACACGGCTTCTACCTGGCCCACTAGGCGGTAGCGCCCACCGCCTTGGTGTTGTAGAGCAGGCGTGTTTGGCCCTGCCTGCCAGCTTTCCACCTGTCCGTGCAGAATCAGGGGGGTTTGCCCCGCGCGTATGGGCAGTAAGCTACGGTCGAAAACGAACAGAGGGCCCCAGGGCGTGAGCACCTCCAGCACCGGGCTGCCTAGGGGTTCGGGGCTTACCGGCCAGGTCTGGGCATAGGCCGAGAAACGCTCCCAGAAATATTCCGGGGCGTCCTCGAGGGTGCTTTTAGAGCGGGCGACCATGTCCCCCATCATAAAGCGACGCCCGTAGGCGTCGCCATAGAGTCCGCGGGTGGCTAGAAGCCTATTCCTAGGCGCAGGGCAAAACGTCCGGTGGGGTTAACCGCGCTGAAGCCATAGTCCAGGCGTATCGGGGGAAGGACCGCCCCCAACAGGTCGAGGTTTAGTTGCAGCCCTACCCCAGCCCCCACAAAAAAGGCATCCCGCTCCGCTGGGGCTGGCCAGAGGCGGCCAAAATCGGTGAAGATGAAGCCATAGAGGTTGGTGCCCCCTGTGGGGCTCAGGCCGAAGTCATAGCCGTACTCGAGGGTGCCGTTAATAAAGGCGGTACCTTTGTCAAGGAAGCGGGGGTCGTAGCCACGCAGGGTGGTAATGTCGGTGCTGTTGCCGCCGAGGCTGAACTTCTGGCTGTCCTGGGCGGTGCCCAGGATGGTACCGAAGGAGACCCGCACATTAAAGGCCTGCCGGCCAGCCTCATCCAGGGGGAAGTAGTTTCGGCCCGTTACCACCACTGGCACGTACTGGGTTGCCGCTCCGCCTTTGGGGAAGGTGATGCCGTAGCCGGTGTTGAGGTTAATGGCAAACCCCTGGGTGGGAAAGGTGGGGCTGTTCAGGGTGCTGTAGGTGGTGCCTAGGCTCAGGGTGATGGCCTGGTATTCGCGCACGCTCTGATCGAACTGGCTCTGCGCGTCCTGAAGTAGCGCATCACTACAAGCGGTGTCCTCTACCGGTGGAGAGCCCGGGGTAAGGCAACGGGGCCGGTTGGGGTCATTGACCTCGAGGAAAGGAATGCTCCATTCCCAGCCCAGCCCCACCGAGAGGCGCAGGTTGGGAAGGTCGCGGCTGAAGGGACGGGAGATGGAGAAACCCAGGCCAGTCTTGCGCTCCGTGTACTGCCAGGTCGAGGTTTCATCGGGCACTCCATCGCCGTTCAGGTCGGGAGGGGTGCCGTTGTATAGCTGCTGCAGGGGGAAGTTAATGTTGGCCTGGGGCTGGCTGTATACGTTGAAACTAAAGGCGGTACGTACCTCTTTGAAGTCGGCGAAATCTACGTATATCCAGGGGATGCGGTAGGAGGCACTGAAGGTCAGAATCTGCCCCGCATCGTTGGGGTTGAGGCCCAAGGTGATGTTGTACTGGTGGGCCAGCCCCCATAGGTTGGTGTCGCTGATGCCGATGCTGCCTTCCCATCCGGTCAGGCTGCTCCAGGAAATCCCCGGCACGAAGCTGCCGGTCTGGGCCTCGCGGAAGCTCAGTTCAAGGATTACATCCTCCGGCTTTTCCCCTTGCTGGGGCCGTACCCCGGGGGGCTCACGCAACAGACCCGTACGCAGAATATTGGTGATTCCCTGCCGTATGGCTCCCACCGAAAACAGGCTCCCTACAGGGGGCATCTCCCGCAGGAAGACGCTAGGGTCGGTGCGGGTTAGGGGCGGGTTGATGCGGTAGCCAGCAATGCGCAACTCGCGCAGCCGTTGGACATAAACCCCGTCGCGGAAGGCAACCTCGGGCTGAGGCACCAGGTCGTAGCCGGCGTCGCGGTACTCCCGCAGCAGGCGGGCGAAGTCTTCGTTGGCTAGGGTGGGGTTGTACTCGTCGCCTGGCTTCAACCTCAAGCGGGCCAGCAATTCCTCGCTGGGAATGGCGGTGTTGCCCTCGAGGCGTACTTCGCGGATGGTTCCGAAGCGCTGTTCGCCCGCCTGGAAAGTGAGGCGTACGCCATCCTGGCTGATGCGCTCAGGCCGGAACTCAACCACCCGGCCTAGGCTGCGCGAGAGGGTGTTGATTCCGTCCAGAATCCGATCCACGTTGAACGGATCGCCTACCCTGAGGCCCAGGGGGCTAATGTCCACCCCTCGAGCGTTAATCTCAGCAATCTTCAGCTCGCTGAAGGCCACCTTTAGCACCCCGTTTTCCAGGGTGGTGCCCCCCAGGTCTACCCCGCTGCCGCGGAAGCCTGCGCTGGCGTACAGATCGGCAGTACGCCCTACTGCATCGCGGTAGCGCTCAAAGGAAAAGCGCCCTTCCTCGATAACGGACTGGAAGAGGGGCTCGAGGCGCTCTTTGGGCACATAGGTGGCTGCTCCTAGCTCTATCGAGCGCAGCTCAGGGCTCTCCTCAATGGTGAAGTTGAGCTCCACACCCCCGGAAACCTCGGTGGCCTGGGGGGTGATTCTGGGCTCAAAGGGAAAGCCTTCGTTGCGGTAAATACGGGCTAGGGCCTGGGCCGCTTCGGTGGCCTTTTTGGGGTTGAACACCGTGCCTACCCCGATGGCCTGCTCGGTTTCCAGGTAGCGTAGAATGTTGGCCTCTGGGAAGACCCTCGAGGCCGCGCTGATACGGGTGATGGTAGGGTTGGGTGTCACCTCCACCACCAGTTTGTTTCCCTCCAAGCGAAGCCGCACCTCGCGGAAATAACCGCTGTCCAAAACAGCGGCTCGGGCCTGCTCGAGGTCACCTGGCTCATCACCCACCCCAAAAGGCAGCGAGATACGCACTAAAGCGGCCAACACGGCGTCGGCACCGCGCACCTCTACCTCTTCAATGGGAGCAGCCAAGGCCAGGCCCAGTAGGGCCAGTAAAGCCAGAAATCGCTTCATGCTGCCAACCATATGCGAAACCGGTGAAGCATGCGTGAGAGCTGGATTTTGGGCTGGTCAATCCTCGTGAGAGCGCATGAATATTGACCCAAGACCAGATTTGCTTTCTTCGGCGTGACATGGCCACCAAGTTTTGCCCACGTTGTGCCATGTTGTGGCCAAGGGTCAAGGGCCTAAAGGGCTATCTCTCCCCTTATCTTTTTGCTGCCGGTTTATTCCGAAAGCTGCACCAGACGACTACAGTTCGTTAAAGACCCGCCAAGCTTGTTCCACTTTAGCTAAACGTTCGGTGCCCCCTGGCAGCAAGTGGCCCACCAGCACCAAAAGAACGTGGCTGATGCTGGAAAGCGCTGTATAAGACTCCAAGATGCTAGCACTGCCCACATGGGCCCGGATAAGGCGGGCCTGACTAGGCAGGTTGTTGCTAGGGCTGGTGTCGGTTAAGAGGGTATGGGGCACGCCCACCTGGGTAAGGTACTTTAGTACCCGTTGCACTTCGGGGGAATGCCGGCGCAGCGAGATCACCAGGGCGTAATCGTCAGGGCCGAGGTCAAAAAGAGCCTGTACCGCAGTCCCCCCCGGTTCGGGTGCGAGCCGCACCCCATCGCGCATCGACCACAAGGCCATGCCTATAGACAGGGCTATGGGATAAGAAAAACGCCGCCCAAAAACCACTACCCGATTGGCTGCAGCCAGGCTACGGGCGGTGGCCTCGAGGGTTTTCAGGTCAAGGCTGTTATACGTCTGTTGGAGGTTGCGCAACTCCCGCTCATACACCGCATGAATCAGGGTGTCGCGTGGGATATCGCTGTGGGTTAGGGTGAGGGAAGAGGTGTCATAGATCTTGAGATAAGCTGATCGAACCTTGCGCTGCAAGGCTGGGAAACCCCCAAACCCTAGGCGCTTGGCGAAGCGTACGATGGTGGAGCGGTGAATGCCCAAGCGCTTGGCCAGTTCGCTGGTAGACTCGAAGCCCCACAGCTCCGGGTGCTCGAGCAGATGGCGAGCCAGGCGCTCCTCGGACGGGGAGAGTTCGGCTGCCTTTTGTTCGACCAACCGTTGCAGATTACTCACAGGGTTACACTACACCAAGTCCTGACAAAAGGATTCAGCGGCAAGCCAACAGTCCAGCCCCTTGCACTACCCAATCCGGCTAGTTGTCCAGTGGAATTTGCACATCCAGCAGAGGAGCATACTGCTGGGAGCCAAAAATATCGGTGTCGCCGGGGCTACCGCTAGGCTTCAAGCGATAGATGGTGAACTTGATAGCCATGGCTGGGTCAAACTCCACGAAGTCGCTGATGCGCGACTCGGGAATGCCATAGAGGCGAGCGACAAAGGCCCGGTTGAGCACACCGCTCTTTTTGACCCGTTCGTAGCTTTCCCGGTCGGGGAAGATGATGTCAAAGGTAATCTTGTCCACCCCCGCGTTTTTGCTGCGGATGGTTTTGGCCAGTTGGGATAGTGGAACCGACCTTGTCATAGGCCCCCCTCAGACACCCGCCTCGGTTAAGGCGGTGGGAAAAAGCTCGAGCGGGTCGTCGATGCGAACAGTATGGTTTAGAGTCCAGCGGTAGGCCGGGCTGGCGGGCAGCACCTCGTCCAGGGCAAAGGCCACACCCCCAGCCGTGCCCTTGACCTCGGGCAGCCGGGCGTAGAACATCTGCCGCGAACCGATCATGCACACCTCCCGGGCCATCTCGGCGGTGGGGGCCACCCCGTAGACCACCACCCCCAGCTCATGGGGGGTATGGCGAGAGGGCTCGAGCTCGCCCATTACACCATTCTTGCCGTAAAGCTGGTAGTGCAGCTCGTAGCCCTCGTCGCCGAAGCGCTCGCGTACCTGCTCACGGGCCCAGCCAATCACCTGGTCGATGTGGGCAATGGTGTAGGGGTCGCGAATGCCCACAATGCCCACATACCGCTCGCCCACCTTGCCAGCGCCCTCGAGCTTGACCCGCCACTCCGGAGAAGGCCGGAAAACCGGGCCAGTAACCCGGGTGGTTCTGTCGTCCCACTGCTCGTAGCAACAGTGGGACATGTCCAGGGTGCCTCCTAGCACGTGCTCGTAGAAGGGATTGGAGCGCTCGTACATGGCGTGACCGGCCACTGAGGCCACCGTGCAACGCTGCTCGGGGTGCATGGCGGTTACCCTGACATCCTCCAGGCTAATCTCACCAACTACACTCTCTTTGCCCATAAACGGCTCGGCGTTAAACGAGGCGCACTCCAGCACCTTGCCCAGGTAGTAGGCCAATCCCTCGGGAAACCCGGCGCGAATGGCGGGCGCTGCGAAGATCACGCTGTCGCTGCTGCGTCCTCCAATAATCACCTCGGCACCCATGTCCAGTAGGCGGATGTAAGGATGCACACCTGCCACCGCCACGATGCGGTCGGTGGCCTCGAGCTCAGCCAGGCTCAAGTCAGGCCGGCCGTCCAGCCCCATAATGCGCTCGCCGGAGCGCATCTTTTCCCTGAGGTAGTCTTTGCTAACTTCAGAGTAAAAGTAACCCACTTTGAAGCGAGGTAGGCGGTGTTTGTGAGCTATCTCCTGAATCATGCGCACGAACATATCCACCCGGCTGTTGGTGCCGGTGTCGCCTGCCGAGCCAATAATCATGGGCACACCCAGCTTGCGCGCAGCGAGTAGCATCTGCTCGAGGTCGTGGTACTGCCATTCCTCTGGACTCGTTGAGGTATCGCTTCCCAAGGGAATGGGTCCGATGTCGTTGCTGCCGGAGTCGGCCACGATAAAGTCGGGATGAGCTTCGAGGCCCCGGTAGAAGCTTCCGGTCTTGAGGGGGGCAAAGCCTAAATGGCCATTGGGGCACAGAAACCGGAGGCTTTTGCTAGGTTGGGTCATAGTAGGTCGCCTACACATTTTGTTGCTAAAATACTATGCCTTGTATAGTTTGTTGTCAAACCCTAGTTTTGGGGCAGTCTGTGGAAAGCTTTATCCCTGCATATCGCTAGGGTCAGCCAAACAGTTGAGATTGACAGGCGAGGCTGTTTAGCCTATGTTGTTGCCAATAAGGTGCAAACTTAGCTGCTCTGCAACAAATGTTTTAGGTTGAGATAGAAACCACGTGAGGAGGCAAACGATGCAAGTCAGGAAAAGCTGGTTTATTTGGGCACTGGTGCTGGTCTTTTCGGTTGTATGGGCCAGGCCGCTTACCTTTGTGCTGGACACCACCCCCAACCGGGTCGACGAGGCCCAGGCCATTGCGGCCCAGCTCAAACAGATTGGGGTGGAAGTGCAGGTGCGTACCTGGCAGGCCACGGTGCTGCGCGAAGAAATCCTCAAGGGTACCCGAGCTGCCTACATGACCGACTGGGGCAGTGCCTATTTCGACCCCTTTGACCTAGCCATCCCCAAGCTCGAGACTGGCGGGCGGGGCAACTTTTCCTTCTACTCCAACCCCAACGTGGATAACCTCTTTAAGCTAGCCTCCACCACGACCCAGGAGGCCGCCCGCTTGACTGCCTACCGCAACATTCAGCAGCAGATTTTCCGCGATGCCCCCTGGATTTTTGGATATACCCTGGCCAACCTCGAGGGCATCTCGGCCAACCTCGAGGGGTATGAGGCTGCTGCTGATAACGGTTAGGACTTACGCAGTTGGCTGAAGGATGTGGAGGGGATGGGCGAGATAACTTCGTATTGCCTCGCGAACAATGGACGCCTTGGCCTCGTACCAGCTCACCCCCCTGCGCAGCCGGTAGACCTCCAGCCGGAGGAAGGCCCGCAAAGCCAGGAGGAGGTGCCGCAGGATGGAGACCGCCTTCCTCACCTGGGCCCGCTCCACCCCACAGCACTGCTTGAGCCCCCGATGGT
>NZ_AUHY01000081.1 GCF_000423425.1 Meiothermus rufus DSM 22234
GCCGAGGAGTCCTAAACTCAATGGTCACGTGGAGCGGGTGCAACGGACCTTTAGGGAGGAGCTCTATACCCGGCCTCTGCCCCCCCGGCTCAGCGAGCTACAGGCAGAGCTGGATGCCTACCTGGACCACTACAACCGCCGAAGGCCTCACATGGCCCTGGGGGGTCTTGCTCCCTTGGAGTATTTAGCTAAGATGCAGGAGGAGTCGGTTCCCCAGTCTCACATGTGTTGACCGATTACAGGCTCTTGCATTTTTTGACAGACTGTGCTAACAATGTAGCTCGTAAAGTCTGCAAACGATTGCAATATACGCCGAAAGCAAGAGTCCGTGTGTTTCAAAGTCTTTGGTCTAGTCGCGTTTATTGATATCGGTCTGATGCAAACGATTGCATATGGTAAGCCTCGAGGACGTCGCAAAGCACGCTCAGGTCTCTACCGCGACCGTTTCCAGAGCCCTATCCCGTCCAGAGATGGTCGCTGAGGCTACTCGTGAACGCATACTGCAGGCAGCCCGCGAACTGGGCTACCAACCTAATCAACTAGCCCGTAGCCTGCGTCAGCGCAGCAGCCGCACTCTAGGCTTGATCATCACCGATATCCTCAACCCCTTCCACGCCACCTTGGCCAAAGGCGTTCAGGATGCCGCAGAAAAGCGCGATTATACCGTATTTTTCTTTAACACCGACGAAGACCCAGAAAAAGAGAAACGGGCGCTCAACGTTCTGCGGGGACACCTTCCGCGAGGACTGCTCATCGTCCCAAGCCCCAAGGCTAGGGAAAACCTTAAGCAGGTGCCCAAGATTCCCATTGTTGAACTAGATCGCACCAGTGGAACCCCTGGGGTACGCACGGTAATGGTAGACAACGCTGGGGGCGCTAAAACCGCTGTGCAGCACCTGATTGAACTAGGCCATCGGCGCATCGGCATGATTGTTGGACGGCTGGACATCTCCACCGCAGTTGAGCGCCATCAAGGCTACCGTGAGGCACTGCTAGCTGCAGGGATTCCTTACCGTGAGGAACTGGTTCTACCTGGTAACCACCGGGAAGAGGATGGCCGCCAAGCCGCGCTAGCCTTGCTCTCCCTCCCTAAAGAGGAGCGGCCCACCGCGCTTTTTGTGGGCAACAATGAAATGACCGTGGGTGCCGTGCTAGCCGTGCGCGAACTGGGCATTCGCATTCCGGAAGAGCTATCCATTGTAGGCTTTGACGATTCCCGCTGGGCTGCCACCATGCACCCAGCCCTTACCGTGGTGGCCCAACCCACCTACGAGCTGGGCTTCCTGGCCTGCGAGACCCTGCTTAGCTCGCTTAGTCGGGGCCAGGCTGCTTTGCCCACCAGCATTCGCTTGGACACCACCTTCATCGTGCGGGAGTCCACCGCCCCACCGGGCGGTTTGAGCAAAGGGCTCGGAAAGCAAAGGAGGAATAGGCACTAGGAAGCAGGTAAACATCAGGGTGAAGGTCTTTTCGGAGGTAAAGGGTATGCACAAAACAACGATCATCGCAGGCTTTTTGGTAGCAGGTGTGGCGGCACTGGGGCTGGTTACTGCACAAAACAAGACCCCCTACATTGGGCTCATCACCAAAACCGAGTCCAACCCCTTCTTTGTCAAGATGAAGGAAGGGGCCAGCAAAGAGGCTCAGAAGCTGGGGGCCCGGTTCATCAGTGCTGCGGGTAAAACCGATGGCGACAATGCTAGCCAGGTGGCGGCCATCGAAAACATGGTGGCGGCGGGGGTCAACACCATCCTGATCACCCCTAGTGATGCCAAAGCCATTGTTCCAGCCATCCAAAAAGCGCGGGCTGCAGGGGTACAGGTTATCGCCCTAGATAGCCCCACCGACCCAGTTAGTGCAGTGGATGCCCTGTTCGCCACCAACAACTACCGGGCCGGTGAGCTGATCGGAGCCTACGCCAAAGCTGCTATGCGAGGCAAACCCCTAGTCATCGCTACTCTCGATCTATTCCCCGGCCACCCAGTGGGCGCTCAGCGGCACAACGGTTTCCTGAAGGGCCTGGGCCTGCAAAGCTTTGAACCGGAGAGCAACGAGCTGGCCAAGCCAGCAGAGGTGGTTTGCATGGCTGATACCTATGGTGATCGAGCCAAAGGACAGACGGCCATGGAAAACTGCCTGCAGAAAAACCCCAACATCAACCTGGTCTACACCATCAACGAGCCTGCCGCCGCCGGCGCTTACCAGGCTTTACGGGCCGCTGGCAAGGAAAAGAGCGTAATGATTGTTTCGATAGATGGCGGCTGTGAGGGTGTACGGAATGTGGATAGAGGCATCATTGCCGCCACCTCCCAGCAGTACCCCCTGCGCATGGCAGCCATGGGTGTGCAGGCTGGGGTAGAATACGCTAAAACCGGCAAAAAGGCCCAAGGTTACGTAGATACTGGGGTTGAGCTTATCGCTAAGACACCCATGCCTGGGGTACCCAGCAAGGATGTCAAATACGGCCTGGAAAACTGCTGGGGTCAGTAAACCCAAAAGCTGAGCGGGTGGTGGAGCCACCTCCACCACCCCACTTTCCGATAAAAAGGGGCGGTAGTATAAAAGGCAAAAAATCTGAGGTTCACATGGCACAAGAGCAATCCGGTACCACCCAAAGGCCCGGCAGCTTCCTGGAACGGCTCCCTAGCCTGAGCATTCTGGGCCCACTGGTAGCGCTTTTTTTGGCCGTAGTTTTTTTTAGCCTCCAGTCCGACCGCTTTCTAACCGGGCAGAACTTTTCCTTGATTTTGCAGCAAATCTCGGTGGTCGCTGTGCTGGCCATCGGCCAGACCCTGATAATCCTAACTGCCGGCATCGACCTCTCGGTGGGCTTTGTGATGGCTCTGGGCACCATGGTGATGGCTAAGTTTGCGGTGGAACTGGGCCTACCCCCCTTGCTGGCCATCCTCTGCGGCATAGTCGTCACCACTGCATTTGGCTTTTTAAATGGTTTTTTAATCACCCGTTTTCGCCTGCCCCCCTTCATCGTCACCCTGGGCACCATGAACATCGCCTTCGCCCTGACCCAGATCTACTCCCGGGCCCAGACCGTAAGCGGCTTGCCAGACGCCCACCTCTTCTGGGGCAACACCTTCCGCATCGGCGAGACGGTCCTCACCTATGGGGTGGTTCTGATGATTGTGCTGTACCTGCTGGTTTGGTTTTTCCTGAGCGAGACTGCCCCGGGCCGGCACCTCTACGCGGTGGGCAACAACCCCGAAGCCGCTCGCCTAATGGGCATCCCCACCCAGCGGGTTCTGCTGCTCACCTACACCATCGCGGGGTTCTTCTACGGCATTGCGGGCTGGCTGCTCATCTCCCGCACCAGCGTAGCCGATCCCAACGCTGGTCAGACCGAGAACCTAGAGACCATCACTGCGGTGGTGCTGGGTGGTACCAGCCTGTTTGGAGGGCGGGGCATGATTCTGGGCACCCTGCTGGGGGCCATCATCGTGGGGGTCTTCCGCAACGGCCTGACCCTGACTGGGGTCTCCTCGGTCTACCAGGTTCTCATCACCGGCATTCTGGTCATTCTGGCGGTCACCGCTGACCAGATTTCCAAACGGAGGAGCTAGATGAAACCCAACCCTGCCCCTTCCACTCCCCCTCACCCTGGGGCGTTGCCCGAGCCTCAGCCGGAGGCAGCGCCCCGACCCCGGGTGGTACTCGAGGCCCGCGGTCTGGTCAAGCGATACGGCCATGTCACCGCTCTGGACGGCACCGATTTCGAGCTGCGCGAAGGCGAAATTCTGGCGGTCATCGGCGACAATGGTGCGGGTAAATCCACCCTGATCAAGGCCCTTTCGGGAGCCATCATTCCCGATGCGGGCCAGATATTCCTGGACGGCAAACCGGTGCACTTCCGCAGCCCCATCGATGCCCGGCGGGCAGGCATCGAAACGGTTTATCAGGACCTGGCGGTTGCTCCAGCTATGACCATTGCAGAAAACCTCTTCCTGGGCCGGGAGATTCTACGGAAAGGCTGGTTAGCCCGACTCCTGCGCTGGATTGACAAGAAAAGGATGTTAGAAGAAGCCATTGCTGATATGCAGGACCTCAAAATCGGCATCCGCTCCATGAGCCAGGCGGTGGAGACCCTCTCCGGGGGACAGCGTCAGGGAGTAGCAGTGGCCCGTGCTGCGGCCTTTGCCCAGCACGTGGTGATTATGGACGAGCCTACCGCCGCGCTGGGGGTGAAGGAGGGTAACATGGTGCTCGAGCTCATCCGCCGGGTGCGCGACAACGGCCTGCCGGTCATCATCATCAGCCACAACATGCCCCACGTGTTTGAAATCGCCGACCGCATCCACATTCAGCGCCTGGGCAAGCGGGTCGCGGTGGTCAACCCCAAGACCATCCGCATGTCCGATGCCGTAGCGGTCATGACCGGGGCCAAGATGCCCGAGGAACTGAGCCCAGAGATGCTAGCCTACTAGCAATGCTGCTGGGCCTCGACCTGGGTACGGGTTCCTGCAAAGCCCTGCTGCTGAGCCTGGAGGGCCAGGTGTTGGCCGAGGCCAGCCAGGGCTACCCGGTACTTTCCCCTAAGCCGGGCTGGGCTGAGTCCGAGCCAGCGGCCTGGTGGCAGGCTGCGGTGGCAGCAACTCGAGCGGTGGTGGGGGCCCAGGGTAAGCGTGTTCTGGCCCTGGGCCTTTCCGGCCAGATGCACGGGGTGGTGCTGGCCCAGGCCGATGGAACCCCTCTCCGCCCAGCTATTCTCTGGGCCGATGGGCGCTCGGAAGAAGCCCTTGGGGCCTATCACCGACTGCCCGAAGCCCAGCGCCGACGGCTGGCCAACCCCCTGGCGGTGGGGATGGCCGGCCCCAGCCTGCTGTGGCTAAAGGAACACGAGCCAGCCAACTACCGCGCGGCCCGCTGGGCCTTGCAACCCAAGGACTGGCTGCGGCTCTGGCTAACGGGCCAGGCTCTGTCCGAACCCTCCGATGCCTCAGGCACCCTGCTGTACGACCTCGAGGCCGACACCTGGGCCCTGGAAACCCTAAGGGCCCTGGGCCTCTCCCCCACCCTGCTGCCCCCCCTGGTCCCCTCTGGCAGCCTGGCTGGCCACCTGACCCCTGCTGCCGCCGAGGTCCTGGGCCTACCTGCGGGCCTCCCGGTGGCTGCCGGGGCTGCGGACACTGCCGCGGCTTTGCTGGGAAGTGGGGTAGGGATAGGCGAGGTCCAGCTGGCTGTGGGCACGGGGGCCCAGGTGGCCTGGGTGTTGGGGCACCCTCGAGCCGATCCCACCCTGCGCACCCACCTCTACCGGGCTGCCCTGCCAGGGCAGTGGTATGCCCTGGCGGCCATGCAGAACGCCGGGCTAGCCCTGGAATGGGTACGAAACCTGCTGGGGCTAGACTGGGAAGGGCTGTACCGGGAGGCCCGCGCGGTGCCGCCGGGCGCGGAGGGCCTTACCTTCCTGCCCTACCTGACCGGCGAGCGCACCCCCCACCTCGACCCCCAGGCCCGGGGGGTCTGGGCAGGGTTGGGGCGGCACCACCACCGGGGCCACCTGGTGCGGGCTGCCCTGGAGGGGCTGGCCTTTAGCCTGCGCGAAGGCTTGGAAGCCCTCGAGGTGCCCCCCGGTACCCCGCTGCGCCTGGCCGGCGGAGGCAGCGCAGAACCCTTCTGGCAGCAGATGCTGGCCGATGTGCTGGGCCGTCCCCTGATGGCCGCCCCGGTTCGCTCGGCCTCGGCCCGCGGAGCGGCCCTGCTAGGGGGCATGGCCATCGGGGGCACAGTGCCGGATTCCCCCGAGCCGCCCTTACTGGTCGCCAGTCCACAAAGCGTGGTCTACGAGGAGGCCTACCAGCGCTACCAGGCACTCTACGCTCGGCTTAAGGGATGGTTCTAGCGGTACAATCCTTCTCGTGAAACTGCTGAGCGATGCGGAAGTGCGGGTGCTGGGCACCCTAATTGAAAAACAATACGCCACTCCAGACTACTACCCCATGACCGAAAACGCCATCCGGCTGGGGGCTAACCAGAAAAATAACCGCAACCCGGTCACCCAGCTGAGCGAAGCCGAGGTACGTGAGGCGTTGGACTCCCTTCAGCGCAAAGGGCTGTGCGGCATGTTCCGCGAGCATGGCGCCCGCGCACCCAAGTACCGGCAGTTTCTGGATCGGGAGTTCAAGCTCGAGCCCCCTGCTACCATCGTGATGGCCTTGCTGATGCTGCGCGGACCGCAAACCCTGGGCGAGCTGCGGGCCCGGGCCGAGAGCATGAACCACAAGTTCGCTTCGCTCCAGGAAGTCGAGGCCGTGGTGCAAGCCCTGATCAACCTGGCTCCCCAACCCCTGGTAACCCCCCTGGAACGCCGTCCCGGCGAGCGTGAAACGCGCTACGCCCATCTCCTGGCCGGAACCCCCTCCCTCCCCACACAGGCTGAGGAAAAGAGCGAGATAGAAAGCCGGCTCGAGGCCCTAGAAGCAGAGGTACGCGAGTTACGCCAAAGCCTGGGGGAGCTTCGGCAAGCCCTGGGCATGGAAAAAACCGAGGCCATGTAGCCCCGGTTCATTCTTTGGTGGGCGATGTAGGATTTGAACCTACGACCCCACGCGTGTGAAGCGTGTGCTCTCCCGCTGAGCTAATCGCCCGATTGTAGGCCTGCCCATGCAAGCGCACTCAAAAGGGTAACACCCGGCTTGGGGCGTGTCAAGCCAAACTGCCGCAAGGTCTGGGTATCATGAACCTCGTGGAAGAGGCTTTGTTGGTCAAAATTGGGGGAAGTTTGCGGGAAGCCGAAGAACTATTGGACGAACTGGCCGCCTACCCAGGCCCATTGGTACTGGTGCACGGGGGCGGGCCCAGAATCGGAGAGTGGCTGAGCCGAATGGGCTTTGAGACCCGCTTCCACCAAGGCCTGCGGGTTACCCCGCGGGAGCAAATGGAGGTGGTGGAAATGGTGCTCACCACCCTGGGTAAACAGCTTGCCCAGGGGCTATCGCAGCGTGGCCGCCCGGCTATTGCCCTTAGCGGGCGCGATGGGAACCTGCTAAAAGCCAGGGTACTCGAGCCTACCCTGGGCCGGGTGGGCGAGGTCACCGAGGTTGCCCAAGAACTCTTGTGGAAGCTGCTGCAGGCTGGCCTGACCCCTTTGGTAGCCCCCATCGGGCTGGACGCTCAAGGGCCCCTGAACATCAACGCCGACACTGCCGCCGGGGCTATAGCCGGGGCACTGCGCCTGCCGGCGGTCTTCCTGACCGATGTGGTGGGGGTGCTGCAGAGCCCCCAAAACCCCACCAGCCGCTACCCTCAGCTCCGGCGCGCCCAGGTACAGGCTTTGATCCAGGGAGGCATCATCTCCGGTGGGATGATCCCCAAGGTGGAGGCCGCTCTGCACGCCTTGGACAGGGGAGCCCCCTGGACCACCATTGCCAAAGGGGGCCGGGGTGTGCTGCCACAAGTACAGACCGGCCAGGCTGGCACGCGCATTCTGCCGGACTAGGCTCGGGGACATTCCTCCCTCGAGCTGGGCCTATAATCCGCCTCGAGGTGGGTATGCCGGTAGAGTGGAACGAGAGTTATGCGGTGGGTGAGGCCCGCATAGACAGGCAGCACAAAAACCTCTTCGATTTCATCAACCGCCTAGAAAACCTAATTGCCCAACAGCGCCTCGAGCCCAGCGAGGTAGAAAACCTCTTTGCTTTTCTCGACGCCTACGTCAACACCCACTTTGCCTACGAGGAACTTTGCATGCGCTTGCGGGGCTGCCCAATTGCCCAAAAAAACAAGGAGGCCCACGATAAATTCCTAAGCTTCTGGGCAGGGTTCCTAAAGGAATACTCCCCCGCAACCGTCTCCCTAAAAGCCCTAGAAGAGCTGCAGGAGACCCTGACCAGTTGGCTCAAGCAACACATCTGCAAGATAGATGTAAAGCTGCGCCAGGCCTAGCCCTTGGTTTGACCTTCGGCCCCCTTTAGTGGCAGAATCGCCCCCATGCAGGCCGTTTGGATGGAGGCCCGTGGAGGCCCTGAGGTTTTGCGCTATGGTGAGATAGCCGCCCCCCCGGTGGGGGCAGGCCAGGTGCGGGTGGCGGTAAAGGCGGTGGCCCTCAACCACCTCGACCTGTGGGTACGCAAGGGGGTGGCCAGTCCTAAGCTGGCCCTCCCCCACATCCTGGGATGCGATATCGCCGGGGTGGTGGAGTCGGTAGGGGCCGGCGTGGAGGGAGTTGGCCCAGGGGATGCGGTGGTGCTCAACCCTGGGGTCTCCTGCGGCCGGTGTGAGCGCTGTCTGAGTGGTCAGGACAACCTCTGCCCCGAATACCAAATCCTGGGCGAGCACCGCTGGGGCGGCTACGCCGAGCTGGTTACCGTTCCTGCTGCCAATGTGTTGCCTAAACCCGCTAACCTGAGCTGGCTCGAGGCCGCCGCCATACCCCTCACCTTCCTTACCGCCTGGCAGATGGTGGTGGACAAACTCCAGGTCAGGCCTGGCGAGGATGTGCTGGTGATGGCAGCAGGCTCGGGCGTATCTGTAGCAGCCATCCAAATCGCCAAGCTTTATGGGGCAAGGGTCATCGCCACTGCCAGCAGCGAGGCCAAGCTGGCCCAGGCCCGCGCCTTGGGCGCCGACGAAGCTGTCAACTACACTCGCCCGGACTGGTTTAAGGAGGTACGCCAGCTCACCGGCGGCAAGGGCGCCGACGCGGTGGTCGATCACACCGGGGCCCAGTACTGGGAAGGGGTCATTAAGGCTACCGCCTGGGGGGGGCGGATCAGCCTGGTAGGGGCCTCCTCCGGTTACGAGGCCACCACCCCGCTTTCCCACATCTTCTACCGCCAGCTTTCCATCTTTGGTTCGACCATGGCCAGCAAAAGCCGCCTCTTCCCCATTCTGCGCTGGGTTAGCCAGGGCCGGCTCCGACCCGTAGTAGGGGCTACCCTGCCCCTGGATCAGGCCGCCGAGGCGCACCGCTTACTAGAGGCACGGCAGGTGTTTGGTAAGGTGGTTTTGCAGGTGGGTTAGGGGTTTTTCCCCAGTAGTCGCCTAAGGTTTTGCATCCGGGGATAGCCGATAGACCACCACCCCACCCCTGGTTAACTACGTCCGGCGGGTTGCCCAAGTAACCTGCATAAATTTGAACCAAGTTCGCATAACGCTTTCTTGTCTAAATACCCAAAAACCAAACGGGTTTAGAGCAAAAGCCCCGGAAAAAGGCTAAAGGCAGGCCGATTGGTTCTTGTGGCTCTGGATGTAGATCAAGGCCGCCCGCACGGCATGGCGCGGGGCCTTCAGAGGGGCCTGGGGGCTGGGGTCAAGTAAATAAACCTCGATTCCCAAGAGCACAAGGGCCTTGAACAATTCCTCTTTGCTTCGCCAGTCCATAGCCTGCTGCACCTCGAGGTTCGCCAAGCCCGTTACAAAACTTGGAAATGAACCTGGACGGACACATGTGAGACTCTAAGCTGGGATAAAAAGAGGGGAACCAACCAAGAAAGGAGGTTCCCCAAGTGCAGCTTACCACGGTTGGCAAAGCGATATGGCAAGGAGCGAGGAAGGCCCAGGAGCTGGGAGCGGCCGGAGCCAGCGACCCCCTGGTCCAGGAACGGCTACGCAAGCTCAAGCAGGTGGAGGCGTTCAGGAAGCACGGGGTGAGCTGGCCCGAGATCCAGGCCCTGGTGGGGATCAGCCGGGCCACCTACCACCGCTGGAAAAAAGCCCTAAAAGAAAAGGGCCTGGCCGGACTCAAACCCCGCTCCCGCCGCCCTAAGCACCTGCGCGCAAA
>NZ_AUHY01000082.1 GCF_000423425.1 Meiothermus rufus DSM 22234
AAAGGCATCATGGGCGGGAGGGCTCTTCTCCTTTGGACTACAGCGAGCGGCCTCGGTACAGGTGAAGACCCGCTGAGCGGCGATGAGAAAGTGGATGTAGTCCAGGTCATCGCACTTCGGTGGGTTCATGGGCATCACCCCCTTTGGAGAAGCTTGGCTAAGCACTCTCCTCCTAGCACACAGAAGAATGTCCAGTCAACTGCAACTGCGTAACTCCTATCATAGATGAGTGGATAACCTCAAAGGCGAGAGCAAGCACGATCTAGCCGTTGAGTTACTCGAGCAAGCCAAGGAATGGGGTCTAACGCCGAAGTACCCCTTGCTGGATGCCTGGTATGCCAGCCCAAAAGTCCTCAAGACGGTGATTCATTGGGGATGGCACTTCGTCACCCGAAAGCCCACCTGACCTTGGGCCTATGGGCCTACCACTACCTGCAAAAGCTCAAGCTTCAGCCCCGTTCTGGAGGGTTTGCACTCCGTCGTAGGCTCATCTCTCGCAAGTTGACGCTCAATCGAGATGACCTTAACGCCTTCCTGGACACCGCTGCTTGAGCCTGGCGTAACTTGTTCTCATCTGGCCGGTAAAGCTGGACCCCTATGGGTAGGATAGGGGTATGGACGCGAACCAACTCATCGGGGGGATGGCCCTGCCCCACGGGGTGCTGCTGCTGAGCCGGAAGCGGGTGGCCCTGGGCTACTACGACACCGAGGGAGCCTTGCGGCTGTACACCCGCGAACTCAAAAGCCCCACCGGAGGCGTGAAGAGCCTGTGGACGTTGCTCTCGGAGAGCCTGCGGGCCCTGTGGCGGACCAGCCTCGATCAGAACAGCCTGGATCAGAACGGCCTGCTGAGCATGGTGGCGGGGGGGCTGGCGGGGATTCCCCTGGGGCTGCTGCTGCGCTGGGGCGCGCCCCTACCCTCCGGGCAATGGAGCCTGCTGAGCAGCGCCCTGCTGGTGCTGATGTTTCTGGCGGCCTATGGCTTGTACCCCCCTTTCCGCCGGGGGCTGGCGCGGATGGCCCGCTACCACGGGGCCGAGCACAAGACGATCTGGGCCCTCGAGCGGGGGGAGGCCAGCCCGGAGGGGGTCCGGCGGCAGCCCCTGCTGCACCCCGCCTGCGGCAGCAACCTGGCCGCCCTGTACCTGATGGTCTGGTTCCCCATCCTCCCGCTGTTGCTGTTTTTCCCCTGGCTGTGGTGGTTGCAGTTCCTGGTCCTGCTGCCGCTGCTGCCGGTCTTCGGCTGGATGGGCCGCCACCCCGAGCACCCGCTCTCCCGCGGGCTGCTGGCCCTGGGCTACCGCCTCCAGCGCCACACCCTGGCCGAGCCGGGGGAGGCCGAACTGGAGGCGGCCTGGCGGGCTGTGCAGGGGCTGGAAATGGAGAACCCCTCGAGTGTCCGGACACTCGAGGGGTCAGGGAGGGCTGTGCCTAAGCGCATCTACGCCCACCTGGGCTGGCGCATTCCCCGCACCGCTTTGGAGCAGTGGCAGCGGCTCGCCCCGGTCCGCACCCCCTACCTGCTCCCCGGCGATCTGGTCTTCTTCACCGCGCCGGAAAGGCCCGTGGACCACGTGGGGCTGGTGCTGTGGAACGGGCTGATGATCCACGCCAGCCTCCGCGCCGGGCGGGTGGTGGTCGAACCCATCGCGGCCTACCGCACGCGGTACATCGGGGCCCGCAGGCCGCTGGCGGGGGTTTACCTGCAAAAAAGGAACAATTTTTGACATAGAAAGGGAAAGGTGCTAGGCTCGAGGCATGACCCCCGCCCTGCGCCACACCCTGGTCGAAGGCCACAACCCCCAGAGCGGGCGCTTCGACGCGGTGCGCCTGGCCAGAACCCTGGGTCTGAGCGTTCCCGAGATGGCTCGGGTGCTGGGCTATACCCCGCGCGGCCTCCGCGCCAACCCCGACTCCAAGAACCTCCAGGCCAAACTGGGCGAACTGGTCGGCCTGGTGATCCGGCTGCTGGAGGAGCTGGACGGTAGCATGGAGCACGTGCGGATCTGGCTCCACGCCCCCCACCCCGACCTGGGTGGCGTGCCGCCGTACCGGGCGATGGAAGGAGGCGACTTCCGGGCGGTGGAAACCCTCATCGCGGCCATGGAAGAGGGCACCCCACTGTGAAGTCCAAGCAGAAGCTGTTGGAGGCCCTCCGGGGCCTCGCGCTTTGGCCCGCCCAGGGCACCGCCTACCGGCTCACCAGCCCCAAGTACATGACCCGCCCGCTCTCCCCCGAAGGATCGCTCCAGCGGGGCGGACGCTACAACAAACGAGGTCGCTTTGCTGCGCTATACCTTGCCGACAGCCCCGCCACGGCCCTGGCAGAGGTGCAGATGCTGAAGTTCAGCGACAACCGCCTGATCGGAATCAAGGGGCCGCCCAAGGTGCTGGTCTCGGTGGACTACACCGAGAGGCTTCCCCTGCTCTGGTGCGGGCCTACTACCGCCGTCTGCAGGAGGCGGTGGAGCGGGTGCGCTGAGCTTTCAGGGAAGGGTCTTGCAGCTGCCGTCCGGCTGCCGCCAGGGGGTGGGGCAGAGCCTCGGGTCGAGCCGGGAGAACAGCGGGTAGGGCGGGAGCTGCTGGTAGTTGGGCTTGCCCCGCGTGCTCTGGTACTCCTCCAGCAGGGCGACCTCGGCGGGGTCGGTGACCTCCTCCACCTGCCAGCCCTCCCCGAACTCGCAGCGCACCCCGCCGGGGGCGCTGGGGTCCTGGTAGGCCCCGAAGCCCCGGTTGAAGCTGCGGAACCAGCGCCCCTCCCAGGGCTGGGGGTACTCCCCGAGGTTGAGGCTCTTGGAGATCAGCACCGCGCTGTGGGGGCGGTCGTCGAAGTAGGTGCGGTTGCTGAAGCCGGATCCCGGGTCCCCCAGGGCCAGCTCCCCTTCCCCCTGAATCCCCGGGCGGCCCATGAACTCCCCGTCCTGCCACATGTAGGTGAAGATGAAGTTGGGCTGGTAGGGGGTCCGGTGGGGTCCGGGGCTGCCGCTCTTCTGAAAGGCCGCTCCCCACAGCCCCGGCTCCAGGGTCTCGTTCGGGGGGGTCCAGCGCTGCCGGATGCAGACCTGGAACCCGCCCCCCACCGCCACGTTCTGCAGACGGCCCCTTACCGAATCGTCGCCCGGCCACTGATCCCCCCAGGGGAAGCGCTCGAGGACCTCGTAGGCCACCGGGCCGTCGGGGAAGACCAGCCTCGGGGGGAAGCCCGAGTCGTCGATGCGGAAGCGGTAGACCCAGCGGAAGCGCCGCCCGCCGTAGACCTTGTTGTACGAGCGGTCCTCGGCATAGACCTCGACCCGCCCCTCGCGCAGGCGGAGTTTGGTGATGGAAGTGCCCACCCGGGCGTCCTGGTAGGGCCAGAAGTTGGTCATGTACTCCAGCCAGGAGCCGTCGCTCGGCCCAGCATACAGCTGGGCCGAGAGGCCGCTCATCTCCCGCGGCCGGTCCAGAACCAGGGTGAAGTCCTGCAGGGACAGCCGCAAAGGCCCCAGGGGGTCGGGGTCCTGCACCGGCGGGGGCGGGGGCGGTGGGGCGGTCCTCTGGTTACAGGCTGCCCCCAGAAGGAGCAGGGCCAGCAGGGGGATCAGGGTTCGTCTCATGGTCTTATTCTAGGGGTTCTTTGGGCATTGGTGGTCTATGGGCTCATTGAGTGTCAGCGAGAGCGGCTGAAGTTGAGTTTCTACCCATGCCGACGGAGACTCATCGCAGGTAAGCTGAGCCTGGATTTGAGCCCTCTGTTACCGGTGCAGGTGGAGGCCGCGTAACTCCAGTACCTGCTCAACGTCTCCCACCCGCAATACCACCGGGTGGATCTGGGCGAGCCTCGACCCTTCGCTTTAGTTGCATTGTCTTGCCTTATCGATGGCCATTTTTTGCAATGCCAGCCGCGAGGATTTCACGCGCACGTTTAACCGATTCAGCCTCTTCCTGGGTGGGCCACTCATCACGATAACCCCAGAATGATCCTGCTGCGTTCATGATAACAGTGCGAATTTTTCCTGATTGCAACGCAGGTAGTTTCTTTTTGCATTGAACGCCATCTTGTTTTGAATGGCACAAATAAGCGAGGGGCGGCCAAAGCCACCCCCTGGTTCAGCTCAGGTCTTAAAGCAACCTTTCCAACGCCGCCCCAGGGGCCAGTACCTCTACCTGGCTTACACTCCCATATTTTCCCACGGCCACGCGCAGGGGTTGGCCGTAAAGATGGCCGAAGTGCTGCCGATCTCCGGTGACCAGGGCTGCCGCCCTCGCCTCCCAGGCAGCCGCCAGGATGGGGGCGTCTTTGGGAGGAAGGCCCCGCTCCAACGCCTTGTGGATCAGCGCCCGGCGGGGCTCAGCAACCAGGATCACCTCCTCCAGCAACGCTTCCAGGGTGGTTAGGGCCTCCGGGCGTTTGGCCTGTAGGTTGCGCCGGGCTTCCTCCAGGGCGTAAGCCGAGGTACACAGGGTGCATCGTCCTTGCTGGGCCAGGGTAAACAGGGCCCTCGAGCGCCCCTCCTGCCAGGCGGCGGCAAACAGCACGTTGGCATCCAAAAACAGCCGCACTCAGGAGGCTCCTTGCAGGGCTCGGAGCTTTTCTTTTTCCTCCGGCGTGAGCGCGTCCTCTTGCAGGAAGGCTTCAATCCGCTCCTGGCTGTACATTTCGATGGGATAGACCCCGGCGGGCCGGAGCAGGATACCCCCGTCTGAGGAGAGTTCTACCAGAAAATACCCTTCTCCCTCCATCCCCAGCGCCCGGAGCAACCGCCGCGGAATGGAGATCTGTCCTTTGCGGCTGAGCTTAGCCAGTTCCATTTCCATAGGATACCAAAAAGTTAGGTTTCTTGGTTTATGGGAATGAAGGCTATCTGCGGTATAGCCGCACCCGCTTCCCCAGGGGCCCTCCTTCTCTTGGTTCCTCCTGTGTCTTACCCCTTTTTTTTCAAAGCACGAAGCCTCCCAAGGGGCTCGTAACTGCTAAATAAAACTTCAATACATCTTGATATTCTTACTCACATTGTGGAGAATTTGGACATAAAGGTTTCGATCAGAAAAGCCGCCAAAGAACTGGGAGTGTCGCCGGAGACGTTGCGCCGCTGGGAAGCAGAAGGGAAGATCCGGGCGGGCACCGCCGGTACGACCTGGCCAGCCTTCGCGGATGGTCCCGCAAGGAGCCGGAACCAATGCCCGGGTATCCAGCCACGACCAGAAAGCGGGTCTGGAGAGGCAGGTGGAGCTACTGGAGACCTTTTGCGCCGCGAACGGGTGGCGGTACGAAGTGATCCGCGACCTGGGTTCCGGGTCTCCGGGAACTCATTCGCCGGATCTGTTCCGGCCAGGTCAGCCGGCTGGTGGTCACCCGCAAGGATCGCCTGCTTCGGTTCGGGTCGGAGTTGGTCTTCTCCTTGTGTGAGCATTTCGGGACGGAGGGGGTCCTCATCAATGCCTCGGAAGAGGCGTCGTTCGAGGAAGAGTTGGTGCAGGAGGTGCGGGAAATCATCACCGTGTTTTTGGCCCGGCTGTACGGGAGCCGGAGCCGGAAGAACCGGGACATTTTGAAACGACTGAAGGAGGCGGCCGATGCAATCTGCCCTGAAAATGCGCCTGGAAGTGGAGGAACACACTGCGGCGGTGCTGGAGGGCCAGTCGCGGATCGCCAACTGGCTGTACAACCGCCTGCGCCGGCGGTTCCGGGAAACCCAGGACCCGCAAGCGGCCAGGGTGCTGTACCCGGAGCGGGGCTTGCGGAACCGGATTCCGGCACTCAAACCGGAGCGCCCGTTCCTGCAGACAGTTCATTCGTCGGTGCTGAAAAACGCGGCCCTGCGGCTCAGCAGTGCGATCCGGGAATACCCGAAGAGCCGTCGTGGCGAACGGGCGAAGCGGGTGGGCGGGCCGGAGTTCCGGTCGTGGAAGCGAAAGGGGTTCTCGTTGCACTACGACGAGCCGTGGAAGGGATTCCGGTTGGACGGCCAGACTCTGTTGCTCTCCTTGGGGATAGCGCTGGACGGAGCGACGGGCCAACGGAAGCAAGTTCATGGGTCCACCCGGCTGGCCGAACCGTTGCCCGATGGGTTTGATCCGGGCAAGGTCCGCCAGCTTCGGAGAAGGGCGGTGGTTCTACGCCGTCTTCACGGTGAAGCGGTCCGTTCCTTCTCGTCGTCCGGTGGGACGGGTCATCGCGATTGACCCGAACCACAAGAATCTGGGGTACGGAGTGGGGACCGACGGGGTGGCGACGGAAATCCTCAACCCCTGGTTTCTCAAGATTCTGGACCGGCGGATCGACGAAGTGAAGTCGTTGCGGGACCGGTGCCCGAGGAAGTCCGTTCGGGTGGTGAGGAAAGACGGGTCGGAGGCGTGGCTGCCGTCCCGGCGATGGCGGAAGCTGAACGAGCAGCTGGAGGAACTGTGGCGGGTGCGCCGAGAACAGACCAAGGTGTACCTGCGCACGGTGGCCAATCGGCTGTACCGGGAGTACGACGGGGTATTCGTGGGAGATTACGCACCGCACGGCGGGGGAATCAGCCGGGGGATGCGCCGGGCGATGAACCACCAGTCGCTCATCGGGCGGTTCAAGGAAACCCTGGCGTGGGTGGCGGCCCGGTCGGGCAAGGTGTACGGCGAGTGGGACGAAGACGGGTCCACCCGGACCTGCCATGCCTGCCACTACAACGTGCCGGGCGGAATTCCGCCGGAGGTTCGGGAGTGGACCTGTCCGGAGTGCGGGACGTACCATATCCGGGACGAGAATTCGTCGATCAACGGACTGGAACAAGTGCTGAAAAACCTGGAGGTGCCTGGCTCGGGCCGTCTGGGAGACAAGATTGTCGTGAGGACCAGGCGGGCTTGGCGGTTCGACGGTCTAGGTATCGCTGAGGTACCGGGGGCCGTTGGCGGGCGGGTGAGGGATCATGCCGCCGGCCGCCAAGAAATCAAATGCGGAGCATGATAGCTCCAAACCCAAATTCTGCGCAAAGTGAGATTTGTGTAGGTTTGGGAGAGCGGCAAGACGCTCAGCACCCACTCAGCATTTCCACCGCTTGAATGAGCTACCCCGGGCCCTGAACTCCCGCATCGGGGCCTGTTGACACTCTCACGCCCCGCCACGGCGTGGCGGGAAGCTGGTGGGATTCTTGGTTCAACGAGGACTGCCTACGCGTTCGGGCATAGCCCGGCCCGATGGGCCTAGAACGACGCGTAGGTCTTACGCCCTCTCCCCAAGCGTTTTGCGCCTCCGGGTGCCCCACGGCGACGGGAGCCCTGCGGATTCCCTCGGCCCGGATATTCTTGAACGCGTTCAGGTCTCCCCCATGCACCGCCCTGCACCCGCAGGTCCAAACCCTGTCCGAGAGGGTAAGGGCGGTGTTGATTGTCCCGCATTCCCAGCACTGCGCTAGCAGTTCGTAGGGGTCCGCCCCCCGCACCCAGCGCACCCGGGGGTCGGAAGGCGGGCGGCCCCGCCGGTCCCCGCTATAGATCCAGCCCTCGCTCTCCCGCGGCCGGTGCTTGCGCCGGGTGGATGATTCCTTACCCCGGCCCCTCTTCTCCCAGTGAAGGGCCGTAGCCCCCCGGTAACGCCGGTACTCGGGCGCACGCGGTAGCTTTGCCCCGCCACCCCCAGCACCTCCACTCCGTTCCAGACTTTCAGGGTGCTTGCGTCTCGGCGTCTATGGTCTAGAGCTCGAGTTTTTCTCCGGCTCACCCACCGCCAGCGGCTAGAATGGACCCACGTTCACCGCCACGGCCATGGACGTGCTCATCGCGGCCTGCAGGGCTAGGGCAGGTCCTTCACCGAGCTAGCCACTGCCACCCTTCAGGCCCACGCCTACGCGTGAGATACGCCCGGCCTGATGCCGCCTGTACGGAGCAACTCAGGCCGTGGTTCAAGGTGCCTTAGGGCTATTCGGGCTATGGCCCCGGCTTTGCACGGGCCACGGACTGCCCGAGACCCGATCCCCCTCCCCAGCAGCCTTTACCCGACACCCATTGCACCCACCCTTAAGCCTTGGGAAGCGGACCCGCTGACCTCCTCCCTTGACTTCAGTCCCGGGAGGATCTCGCGAGGTTGCGGGACTTCCTGGGAGTGGGCTACCCGCCTGGAGTGGCACGACCCCGAAGAGGAAAGGTTCGTCTGGGGGGTCTGCTACTACACGGCGGGCGGTACCTCCCACCGGGACCGCGACCGCGTGGCCCGGCACGAACCTACGGACCGGAATCTCAAAGGGGCCCAGGAGGACCTGGCGGAAAACGCAGCGCAGTATATTGAAAGCCAACCAGGCCCAGTCGCTGGAGGCGGACGATCCCCTATCGGGACGGCGTGCCGCCGCACACCCGCAGCCGAGGGGGTCTTTGCCCCCCAGCTACCCGCCGACCCCAGCCAGACCCGGGCCCGTGGGTCGGAGGTGCGCCGGGGGAAGGTCTGGAGTTACCAAGTCAGGCCCTGCAGGAGTGGGTGGGGTTTCCGGGGCTCAAGCAGTGGGTGGGGGAGCGGGAAGGGTAGGACAAGCGAACCCGTAACCTCAAGCGAAACCGCAGCTATGCCCTCACCCGTCTGGACCGGGAGGCCGCTCGACTGGCCGGGCTCATTCGCAGCCGAGAACCATGACTTTCTGGTGCGCGATGTGAGTTTTGCCATGGATCGGCGCCCCCTCGGGTTTTGCGATCAACTGCTTGCGGCCATGGCAGGTGTCCAATCTGACCGCCGCGATAGAGCGTTTTGCCGCCAAACCCTTCGAACCGCTGGCGCGGTCGGGGGTGGTGTGAGTTCACGTACCGGCCCTGTGCACTAGCCCGCCCAGAACGACAACTCCTGGAACACCCCCAGGTCGCGGTAGTTCAGCGTCCACACCGGAGCTCCGGCCTTCAGGGCCAGCAGCACCACGCTGGCATCTTCCAGGGTGCCCCTCCACTCCGGCCTCCCCGCCAGCAGAACCTGGATCCTCTCGAGGCGTAGTTTCGCCGCGGCGTTGTTTCGCCGAGCGGAGCGAGATGCTACAAGACATGTTTGCCTAACGGGCAAAGCAGCTTTCGCCGCGAGACGCTTCTTTCGCCGCCGATAGGCGGGGTAGCGGGGTGGGGTGCGGAGCGAGGGGTGGAAGGGGGCGGCAACACATCTGCGTTGCCGGATCACCGAAGACGTGATGTCCTGAGTCACGGTATGCCCCTCCTGTCCGTGCGATGCAAGCTGTGAAGTGCTGCCCCAAATTTGGACCACCCCAAGAGAGAGACCGAGGGGTGTAGCCTGAAGGGGTAGCGAGATGCGCAGGTGGTCAGCGAAGGAAAAGGTAAAAATTGTGTTGGAGGTCTTGTCGGGTCAAAGGACCGTGGCCGAAGCCTGCCGAGCTCACGAGGTCGCAGAGTCCGTGCTCTACAGGTGGCAACGGGCGTTCTTGGATAACGCCCATGCCGCCTTCTCCCATAGCTGCGCAGAACAAGAGGCCCGCGTCCGCGAACTGGAACGCTTGGTCGGCCAGATGGCCCTGGAGCTGGAGGTCCTAAAAAAAGCCTC
>NZ_AUHY01000083.1 GCF_000423425.1 Meiothermus rufus DSM 22234
CAACGGTGGTAAACTGCACCTGGGGAACCTCCTTTCTTGGTTGGTTCCCCTCTTTTTATCCCAGCTTAGAGTCTCACATGTGTTTGTCCGGGTTCATTCCGCAGCGCCTACGGGGTGGCAGGCGACTGGGGGTTGATGCTGGCCAGCGCCTTTCTCTCGATGATTCCTATTATCGTCTTGTTTGTGGTTTTCCAGCGCTACTTCGTGGAGGGGGTTTCCACCAGTGCTTTGAAAGGGTGAGGGGCTTCCTGTATGAGGAATCTATGCTACCGCTAAAGGAAGACGATACTTACGCTGTTTTGTCCGACCAAGGCATGGTGGAAGGGGAGGAGAGCGGTTTCTACCGCCACGACACCCGCTACCTGAGCCGCTACTGCTGGCGCTTTCCGGGGTTTCGCTTGCTGCTTTCCCATTCCCCCCGCCCAGACCGGCTGGTGCAGCACTGGGGCTGGATGGTGGGCCCGGACCAGCGGGTGGGTTTGCGGCGGGAACTGCAGATGATACGGGGCGGCTTTCGTGAGCATCTCGAGCTGGAGAACACCTCGCTCGAGGCCCAGCGCCTGGAGATCGCCCTCGAGGCCAGCGCCGACTTTGCCGATCTCTTTGAGGTCAAGGGCTGGCACCAGGCCACCCGACGGGTGGAGGGCCTGACCTACACCGCTGAGGATGGCCTGCGGCTGGCGACCCACCTAAACCCTACCCCTCCGCCCACGGTGCAGGAGGGGCAGCGCTATGGCTGGTGCTTTGACCTGGCCCCCAAGCAGAGGGCCCGTCTGAGCCTCGAGGCTCGCTTCGAGAGCCCCTTTGAACCCCATACCCCGCCTCTGCCCAGCTACGAGGACTGGTTGAGCCGCTTCCCCCTGGCCCTGGCCAGCGGGCGTAGCCAGCGGGTGCTGCAGCAGGCCCTCACCGACCTACGGGCCCTTTTGCTTTCCCTACCCGAGGGGTGGTTCCCCGCCGCGGGTATCCCCTGGTACGTCTGCCCCTTTGGGCGCGATGCCCTGTTGACCGCCTACATGACCCAGCCCTGGGCTCCTGAGCTGACCCAAGGGGTGTTGCGCTACCTGGCCAAACACCAAGGCAAGGAGGTCAACCCTTTCCTTGACGAGACCCCCGGCAAAATCCTGCACGAGGTGCGCCAGGGGGAGCTTTCCCGCACGGGCAAGGTACCTTTTGCCCGCTACTATGGTACCGTAGACGCCACCCCACTCTTTGTCATCCTTCTGCACCGCTACTGGCAGGACACCGGCGACCTGGCCTTGGTACGCCAGCTTCAGCCGCACTGGGAGGCCGCCCTAGCCTGGATGACCACCTATGCAGACCCCGACCAGGACGGTTTTTTGGAGTATGCTCCTAATCCCCACAAAGGGCATTTGGTGCAATCCTGGAAGGACTCCTTTGACTCGCAAAGCCACCGGGATGGCTCGCTAGCGCAGGGGGCCATTGCGGTCTGCGAGGTGCAGGGGTATGCCTACCGGGCCTACCGGGAGGCAGCGGCCTTCTACCGAGCTTTGGGCCAGACGGCCCAGGCCGAGGCCTGGGAGGCCCGGGCCCAGGGCTTGCAAACCCTTTTCCATCGGCACTTCTGGTTACCTGAGCAAAAGACCTATGCGGCAGGTCTGGACGGGGCCAAGCAGCCCTTGGCCATTCTGACCTCCAACCCGGGCCACCTGCTCTGGAGTGGGATTGTGCTGGCCGAGGTGGCCCCGGTGCTGATAGAGACCCTGCTTTCCCCATCTCTCTACAGCGGTTGGGGGGTGCGTACCCTAGGTCAAAACGAGGTGCGCTACAACCCGCTTTCCTACCACAACGGCTCGGTCTGGCCACACGACACCGCCCTTTTGGTAGGGGGGTTGGTGCGCTACGGCTTCTACCTCGAGGCCTTGCGGGTGGCTGAGGATCTGTTCTCTTTAGCCATGACCCAGGCCGACGCTCGGTTGCCGGAGCTGGTGGGGGGGTACGACCGGCGCGAGGGGGAGCCCCCGGTGCCCTACCCCGCAGCCTGCCGGCCCCAGGCCTGGGATGCTGCGGCAGTGGTCTATCTGCTCCGCTTGGTGCAGGAGATCGACCGTGGGCAGCCGGTAAAGGGGCTACTGGAGTTGCAAAAGGTTGGGGCTTAGCCTGTTAGGGGTAAACTTGGGCTTGATGCGTTTGCTGGCCATCTTCGCCCATCCCGACGACGAATCCTTTTTCTGTGCCGGAACCCTTAGCAAATACGCTTCTATAGGCCACGAGGTCTACTTAATCTGCGCCACCCGGGGGGAGCAGGGGCGTATTCTCCACCCCGGGATAGACCCGGAGAGCTACCCCAAGGGCCCGGCCCGAGGCCGGCTGCGGCAGGGGGAGCTCGAGGCCGCTTGCGCCATTCTGGGCATCCACCCGCCCATCTTCCTGGGCTACCAGGACTCCGGCTACCCCCTCGAGGTGGCCCAGGCCAACCCTCAGGGCTTTATGCATACCGACCTGCGCGAGGTGGAAGAGGTTTTGCTGGAGCATATGGCCGGGATAGAGCCCCAGGTCGTCATCGGCTTTGACCCCCAAGGCTACTACGGGCACAGCGACCATATCCATCTGCACCGGGCCACCCTGGGGGCCTTTTGGCGGGCTGGCCAGCGGATGCCCAGACCACCCCAGCGGCTATTCTTCCCGGTGCGCTCCCCCGCTCGAGTGCGGCAGACCCGCTTCGACCCTGAGGTCTATGCCGTGGCGGAAAACTCCTTCGCCGTGCGCTTGGATGTGCGGCCCTATGCCGCCACCATCCGTGCGGCGTTGCTGGCCCACCGCTCGCAGGTTGGGCCGGAAGAAGCCTTTGACCAGGTTTTGCAGGCCTGGCCCGGCCTTCTAGAGGAGGAAAGCTTCGTCCTGGGGGGGCTGCGCGGAGCCTTTCCTTCCATGCCCACCGATGATCTGCTGGCAGGAATGGTCTAGGGCCTGGTTATGCGCGACTACCGCGAGGTTTTTCAGCGGCTTTCCTTCTTGCCCGACCTCTACTTGGTCGGCGGGGCGGTGCGGGATATCCTTTTGGGCGAGGCGCCAGAGGACCTGGACTTTGCCACCTCGGCCCCACCCCAAAAGACCTTGCACCTGGCGCAGGTGCACGGGATGACGGCCATCCCTACCGGCCTCGAGCACGGCACCGTTACGGTCTTGCTGGAGGGGTATGGCCCGGTGGAGATCACCACCTTCCGCCAGGACGTCGAGACCTTTGGTCGCAAGGCCCGGGTGCGTTGGGGCCAGAGCATCGAGGAGGATCTGGCTCGGCGCGACTTCACCATCGGGGCCATCGCTATGGACCCGATGGGCCGGGTCATTGACCCCTACAGCGGGCAGCAGGACCTCGAGGCGGGCCTGATTCGGGCGGTAGGGGAACCCGCCAAGCGCTTCCGGGAAGACTACCTGCGGGTGATCCGGGCGGGCCGGCTAGCCGCCCGCTACGGCTTTGCCATCGAGGAAGAAACCTTGAAAGCTGCACGGGAGGCTGCCCCAGAGGTGTTGCGCCATGTGGCTGTGGAGCGGGTGACTGCCGAGTTTGAAAAAGCCTTTGCTGCGCTGCGCCCCAGCTGGTTTTTACGCTACCTCTACGACTTGGAAATCCTCCAGCGGCTCATCCCGGAGTTCGAGGACACGCACCTGCTCTTGCAAAACCCCCGCTGGCACCCGGAGGGGGATGTGCTCACCCACGTGCTGGAGGTGGTAGAGCGCATCAGCCCGCCCTACCGTTGGCACGCGTTGCTTCACGACATCGGCAAAAAGGACACCGCACAGTGGCGGAAGGAAGGCTGGTACAGTTTCCCTGGACACGAGCGGGTGGGGGCTGCCCTAATTCCCCGCATTGCCCGCGATCTACGCCTGCCCAATGCGCTTCGCGACGAGCTGGTGGTCACCACCGCTTTGCATATGGTTCCGGTCTTCCAAAAGCCTACTCCGGCGGCCATACGGCGCTTTCAGGCCCAGGCTGGCCCGCATCTTAGAGCCCTCGAGGCCTTGTGCCAGGCCGATGGGGCCGGGCGCCGGGAGGTAGGGGTCTGGTTTGTCCCCCAGCCGGTGCCCATCCAGCCGGTATTGCGGGGGCGGCATCTGATCGAGCGGGGGCACAAGCCCGGCCCGGCCTTTGGCCGGATGCTGCAGGTGGCCTACGACCACCAGCTCAAGACCGGGGAGACCGACCTCGAGCACCTCTACCAGGTAGCCCGGCAGGCCTTAGAGGAAAAGAGCAAAGGATAGAGCGCCTTACCCTTTTACCGACCCCGCCAGAAGCCCGCGGATGAAGTAGCGGCCCAGGAAGATGTAGACCAGTAGGGTGGGCAGGGCGGCCAACAGTGCACCGGCCATCGGCAGGTTCCACTTCACCGCCTCGCCGCCGGCGAGCTGGGCCAGGGCTACTGTGATGGGCTGGTTGGCGGGGCTGCTCACCAAGGTTACGGCGAACAAAAACTCGTTCCAGATTTGCGTGAACTGCCAGATAATGACCACCACAAACCCCGGCACCGAGAGGGGAAACACAATGCGGCTATAGATGCCGAAGAACCCTGCGCCATCGATCCGCCCGGCCTCGATCATCTCGTCGGGGATTTCCGCGTAGTAGTTTCGGAAGATCAGGGTGGTGATGGGCAGGCCATACACCACGTGCACCAGAATCAGGCCCCACAGGCTTCCCCCCAGGCCAATTTCGCGTATGAACTGGAACAGCGGTATCAGCACCGCCTGGTAGGGGATGAACATGCCGAAAAGCATCAGGGGGAAGACGATGTTGGCTCCAGGAAAGCGCCACTTGGCCAGCACATAGCCGTTGAGTGAGCCCAGCATGGCCGAGAGGATAGTGGCGGTAACGGTCAGGAAAAAGCTGTTTTGTAACTTAGGCAAAAAAGCTGTCCAGGCTTGGCTGAAACTCTCCCAGTACCAGCGCTCCGGGGGCTGCCAGGTGGTGCTGAGGCTGATAGCCGCAGGTTCTTTGAAGGCGGTGATGATCACCAGGTATACCGGCAGCAGGAAAAACAGGGTAGCCAAAAACAGGATGGCGTACTGAAGGGCGCGCCCGATCATCGCCGCACCTCGCTTTTGAGCTGACTGTACAGGTAGGGCACAATCACTGCAGCCACCAGCAGCAACAAAATCGTGCCAATAGCCGCTCCTTTGGCGATCTGGTTGGCCCGGAAGGTGGTGATGTACATCAGAAGGGCGGGTACATCGGTGGGGGCATTGTCTGGGCCGGCCATGGCGAAGATCAGGTCGAAGATTTTCAGGCTGATGTGGCCCAGGATAATCATGGCCGAGAGGGTGATGGGGGCCAGCAAAGGGAAGATGACCCGCAGGTAAAGCTGCCATTCCGAGGCGCCATCTACCCGTGCGGCCTCGCGCAGCTCCTCGGGGATGCCGCGTAGCCCAGCCAGGTAGAGGGCCATGGTGTAGCCCGACATCTGCCAGACTGCGGCCAAGATGATGCCGATGAAAGCCAGATTGAAGCCGTGCATTTCGTCGAAGGGCAGGGGTTGCAGGGTGCGGCCCAGGGTCAAGGCCCACAGGAGCAGTAAGCCTGCCGAGCCAGTCGCAATCCAGCCCCGCCGCCGCTCGCCGCCGCGGAAGGCCGCTGCGGCGACAAAAGCCAGCACCACACCTACGACCAGCGCAGTGAAGAAGGGTAGGTCGTTCCAGCTAACCTGCCAGATTTGCTCGCGACTGGTAAGCCAACCGAATTCGCCCCGGGGTAACCCCACCAAGGTAGGAAGCTGGTTGACCCCACCCTGGGGTTGGAGCATCCAGCGCCAGATGGTACCGGTGACGATGAAGGAAAGCGACATGGGGAAAAGAAAGACCGTACGGAAAAACCCCTCGCCTTTAGGGCCACGGTCAAGCACGATGGCCAGGGTCAGCCCTAGCCCTAGGCAGCCCAGGATGAAGAAGAGCGTGAAATAGAAGGTATTGAACAAATCCTGGCGGAAACGGGCGTCTACAAAGCCGCCGAAGAGTTCGCGGTAGTTCTCAAACCCGGTGAAGCGAATCTGGGGGTTGGCCGATAGGGCCTGAGCGGGGTCGCGGCCCCAGTCGGTGAGGGAGGTGTAAAAAGTCTGGAAGATAAAACCATAGACAAAAATGCCCAGCAGCACCAGCGAGGGCAGAATCACTAAAAAGCCATAGAGGGTGTCTTTGTTTTTGAACCAGCGCATCCTTACCTCGTTTTTGGGATGCGGTCGCGCAACCGCTGAGAGAACATGACTGGGGCGGGCAAAGCCCGCCCCAGGACTTGGGTTACTGGCCTAGGCGAACCTGGTTGGCAATGGCCTGGGCTGCGTTGGCCGCAGCCTGGGCGTTACGGCTCGAGAGGTAGATTTCCATCACGGTGCCAAACTGGCTCATGAACGACTCGGGGGCCACTGCACCGTGTACCAGCGATCCAACGATACGGTTGGACCTCCAGTCGCGCATGGCCGACTGTAGGTAGGCGTTGTACTTGCTGGGGTCGGAGTCAGTGCGGGCGGCAATCGAGCCCTTGAGCGGGTTGAAGGCGTCCTGTCCTTCCTTGGAGCCCACCAGCCGCAGCCAGTTGAGCGCGTTGGTGCGATTCTTGACCCCTTTGGGCAGGCCGAAGGAGTCGGAAAGCATCATGAACACGCCTGCGGTACCGGGAGCCGGGGCCCAGCCGAAGCCCTCGCCAGGCTTGAGGCCCTTGGTGGTGGTCATGTAGCCAGCGGCCCAGTCGCCCATGATGTTGAAGGCCGCCTTACCCTCCAGTACCCGGTCTACCGCCTGCTGCCAAGAGAGGCCCGAGGCATCTTTGTTGGCGCAGTCCAGCACCCGGCCAAAGGTGTTCCAGACGGCAACCGCTTTGGGGTCGTTGAAGCGCAGTTGGCCAGTCCAGAGCTTGCTGTAGTCGTCGGCGCCCAGCACGCCCAGGGCGACCGACTCCCACAGGTGCTGTTGGGTCCAGTTTTCACCCAGGGCCAGCGGGGCCTCGAGGCCCTTGCTCTTCAGGGTCTGGCAGACCGTGAGGAACTCGGCCCAGGTCTTGGGCGGCTGCACGCCCCACTCCCGCAGTTTGGCCGGCACGTACCACATCACGTTGGAGCGGTGGATGTTGACCGGTACGCTGTAAATCTTCCCTTTGTAGGAGATCAGGTCGATCAGGCCTTTGGGGAAGCGGTTCATCCAGCCTTCTTGCTGGAACAGGGGGGTGAGGTCTTCCATGCGGTCGGCCACCACCCAGGTGCCGGTAAGTTCCTGGCCGGCGTGCACCTGGAAGCTGTCGGGGGGGTCGCCCCCCAGCATGCGGGTTTTGAGTACCGCCTTAGCGTTGACGCCGGCGCCACCAGTCACGGTGGCGTTGATGACCTCCACGTTGGGGTAGCGTTTCTTGTAGAGGTCGATCAGGGCTTGCAAGGCAGGGCCTTCATCGCCTGCCCACCAGGAGAAGATCTCCAGCCTTCCCGACTGGGCCAGGGCCAGCGAGCCTAAAGCCGCAGCGGCCAGTGTGAACAACCATTTACGCATATCGTTTCCTCCTCGACTTACTGCCGCCAATGGTTGGCCGGGTTCCCAGGGTGGAGATTGGCGGGCTCCAGTCCCTGGTTCCACCATTTGCTAGGAAGCGCTGCAGCACCAAGGCTGCCGCGCCCATAGCCGGAGCAAGGTGCCCGAACGCGCTAGGCCTAATAGGCAGCTCGGCGTGTTCGGGGATGAAGGCTTGTTCTTTGAGGGCGGCCCGCAGGGGGGCCTCGAGCCATGGCCAGGCCTCGGCCCCTGGCCCGCCCAGCACTACCACCGCTGGATCGTAGGCGACCGCTGCGTTGGCGATGAAGCAGCCCAGCCGATAGGCTAGCTCCTCGAGGGCCTCCAGAGCCGGTCGGTCGCCCCTGGAAGCGTGCTCGAGCAAACCCCGGAAGCCCTCGCTGCGCCCGCTTTGGCTCTGGTAATGGCCCACTATGGCCCGTAGCGAGAGCTGGTGTTCCACCACCGAGGGGGGGTGGTGCCGGGGCTGGCTACCCAGCAGCCAGTGGCCCAGCTCCCCGGCAGCACCATGGCGGCCCCGGTAGACCTGCTCTTCCACCACCAAGCCGGTGCCAAGACCGGTGGTGAGCATAATGAAGAGCAAGGGGCTATGGTTTTCGCCCCAGAAGGTTTCGCCCAGGGCAGCGGCGTTGGCGTTGTTTTCCAGCGCCACGGGTAGGTGCAAGAGGTTGCTCAGGGTCTCGGCAGGGCGCTCTTTGCGCCAGCCCAGGCCAGGAGCATAGAGGAGCTCTTGCTGTTTGACCACCCCTGGAATGGCCAGACCAATCCCTAGCAGCCGGGGGTAGTGTGGAAGCTGGTTTTGAACTTGCCGGGCCAGCTTGAACAACCGTTCCGAGAGGGAGGTGCTGGGGCTTTCCACCCACTCCCACACCGCTTGGATCTGGCGGTTGAGGTCAAGGACGATGACTTGGGTGTCGTCTACCCCCAGGTCAACCCCTAGGGCCAAGGCGTTTTCGCTGCGGAACTCGAGCCGGGTTCCTGGCCGCCCCAGGCCGGGGTTGTGCAACCTTCCCTCGCCCAATAGGCCCTCCTCCAGCATCTCCTGAACCAAGGCCGAGACGGTACTCTTGGTGAGCCCCACCTCCCGGGCCAGCTCGGCCCGGCTCAGCGGCCCCTGCCGCTGCAGGGCCTCTAGGATCAGGCGGCGGTTTTGCCGCTTGATGGCCTGCTGATCCAAGGGGGAGGAACGTACCACAGTTGACCTCTGCCGCGCTGCGGCCTATTAGTAAGTTCAACGAACGAACTAAAAATACGCTGAACCCGCTGGTTTTGTCAACAGGCCTCGGGGCTAACTGCCGATATAGCTGTAATGCTACGAGATAATTGTGAAATTGAAGTTTGCTACCCGAAACATGCGGAAGGGTGCGAGAAAAGACGATAAGCACGGGAAAATAAAAGGTTGTGAGGCGATAAAGACTGGGAAAAAACGAGAGCAAGCGTGCGACGAGATAAAGGTGAAATTCGACGACTTAAAGGTGAAATTGAGCAAATAATGAGAGTTTCTGGCAACCGAAAGAGCAGCCTCAACTAGCGTAAAAAGTAATGACAGAGGGTTTTTTGCCTCCGTTTTAGGTCAGGAGCTGGGTGTGCCTTACTTAGAGGCTGTCGTAAAAGCCCTCCACGGTCACGCGTAAGCGTACCTTGAGAGGCTACGCGGCCCTGGCCAGCCGCTTCACCAGTAAGCGTATCATGCTCAAATACATCCAGGCTTCCCCTACCTCAGGATGGTACTCGTAATCCTTCCCCAACCGTCGGTTCCGCCCCAGCCAGGCAAAGGTCCTTTCACCACCCACCGCTTGGGCAAAGGCTTGAACCCACTCTCCCGCGGAATCTCCGGCGTCTCCTCTCCTTCCCGCACCCAGACCCCTCGCACCCCCGCGTAGGGACGAGCCACCACCTCCATCTCCAACCCCAGGGAGGAAGCCAGTCCCGCAAGACCCCGGTA
>NZ_AUHY01000084.1 GCF_000423425.1 Meiothermus rufus DSM 22234
CGCCTTCGCCTCCTGCCACAGCGCCGCCGTGTCGGGCGGCTGTCTTTGCAGCAGGCGGGTAAAGGCATCATGGGCGGGAGGGCTCTTCTCCTTTGGACTACAGCGAGCGGCCTCGGTACAGGTGAAGACCCGCTGAGCGGCGATGAGAAAGTGGATGTAGTCCAGGTCATCGCACTTCGGTGGGTTCATGGGCATCACCCCCTTTGGAGAAGCTTGGCTAAGCACTCTCCTCCTAGCACACAGAAGAATGTCCAGTCAACTGCAACTGCGTAACTCCTAAGTTCATAACACCCTCTAGGAGTGGCCCATGCTTAGGGTGGAAGAGTTACAGGTGCGCTACGGGGGACATGTGGCGGTGGAAAAAGCCCATCTCTGCCTGGCCCCAGGAGAAATAGCGGTGGTGCTAGGGGCTAATGGGGCGGGGAAATCCTCACTCCTGCGAGGGTTAGTGGGGCTTGTGACCGTGGAGGGTAGAGTCTCGGTAGAAGAGGAAGACCTTACTACTTTGCTGCGTACGGGACGCACGGAAAAGCTTATTAGAAAGGGGCTGTACCTAGTGCCAGAACGGGGTGGGGTTTTTCGTAGCCTGAGCGTGCGCGAGAATCTCCTACTCGCAGCTCGAGGTTCTTGGCAAAAGGCTCTAGAACTTTTTCCTCCTTTGGCCGAACGATTGAGCCAACAAGTAGGCACCATGAGTGGAGGAGAACAACGCATGGTAGCTTTGGCTCGAGCCTTGGTAGCCCAACCCCGCTACCTTTTACTCGATGAGCCCACCTTGGGATTGGCTCCCCTGTTGGCCCGGCAACTTCTACAAAGTCTAGAGGCTATTCGGCGAGAAGGAGTGGGAATACTGCTGGTGGAGCAAAATGCCGAACTGGCCTTGCGGATTGCTCAGCGTGGGTACGTGTTGGAAAGAGGACGGATGGTAAAGGAGGCTCCAGCTGACCGACTTTTACACGATCCTACGGTGCGCAAGGCTTATCTGGGGGCCTAACCCTACCGCACCGAGCGAATCTGCCGTACCAGCAGGGTACCCAACACAAAAAAGATCGCCGCCAGTAAAAATAGAACCGTGTAGCCCAGTCCCGCGCTTTGGCGGTTGAAAGCGTCCAGCATAGCCCCAAAACTTCCGGCTAGCACCTGGGGCAGCACAATGGAGGTCTGCCAAAGGCCCATGTCGGTGGCGTGGGCCTCTGGGTTGGACAGCACATCGGAAACCAGCGCCCAGTCTACCGCCAAATAGGCCCCGTAGAGCAGGCCAAAGACCAGGGCTAGCACAAGGAGCAGATCGAAGCGGGGGAGCAGCAGTATGGGTAACATCAGAAGGGCCAGCCCCACCCCAGCAAAGTAGATGAGGGGTTTCCGGCCCCGCTGGTCGGAGAGCCGGCCTGCGGGTACTGCCGAGAGGGCTGCGCCGATGGAGATCAGCAGGCCCAGCAAGGCTACCGCCTGGAAGGCTTCGCCGGCCAAGGTACGACCAAAGGCGCTAAAGTGCTGCACCACATCGGCCAGGTAGTACTGCAGGTAGGTCTGTACGATGTACTGGGCTAGCATGACCAAAAAGCGGGTAAACCAAACCCAGCGGAAGTCGGCGTTTTGCCAGGGTGCCCTCATGCTCTGCCAGAAGCCCCGTCGTTGCGGCCTAAGGCCGGGCACCTCGCGGATTAGGGTCAGGATCAGAAGAGCAGCCAACAGGTTGACCAGGGCGATCAGCAGAAACTGCCACTGTAGGTTGGCCAGTAAGAAGCCCACCGCGCCGGCCCCCACCTGCCCCCCCACCTGGAGGGTGCCCAGCCAGCCCGAGGCAACCCCTCGCTCCCGCCGGGCCGCCAGATCGGGAATCAGGGCCGAGTAGGGGCCGGTGGCAATATCGTCGGCTAGTTGTAGCAGCAGGTAGGCCACCACCAGCTGCCCGTAGCTGCCGGCATAGGCCATCCAGACTAGGGAAGCCGCGGTCAGCAGAGTTCCTAAAGCCAGAAAGGGCATCCGGCGCCCCACCCGGTCAGAGATATAGCCCCAGATGGGTGGCCCGATGAGGGCCATCCCTGCGCCAATGGCGAACAAAAGCCCCAGCCGGGTGGCCCGCTCGGGCTCAGGTACCAGTTCCGCTACCCGGGCCGGCAGCAATACTAAGAGAACCAGAAACCACTTGAAGCTGCTGGCGAACCAATAGGAGGAGAGCACCAGGTACCAAAGGTTGGTGTGAGGGCGCATCCGGCCCAGTATACGGGGCACCCTCGAGCCTGCGCCATTGAAAAACAAAACCGGGGAAGCTCTCCCCGGATTCATGGCGGGCGCGGCAGGATTCGAACCCACGACCTACTGATCCGTAGTCAGTCGCTCTATCCAACTGAGCTACGCGCCCAAGCGCCCTGTAGGTTAGCACAGGCGCTGGGGGGCTGTCAAATATCCGTTCTTGCCCGGATTTAAGGGATTTTCGCGGCAATTTTCTGGGGGGTGGTTGAGGGTCTTCGTACCATCCACACTACGCCCGCCAACACCAGGCCCGCGCCCATGTAGCCCAGCAGGCTAAACCGCTCACCCCACCACAGCCAGGCCGCCAGGGCCGCCACCACCGGTTCGATGGTGGCCACCACCGAGGCCCGGGTGGCCTCGAGCCGCCTCAGCCCAGCAAAATAGAGGGTTACCGCAAAAAACGTCGAGGCGATGGTTAGAAAGGCAATAGCGGCCCAAGCTTCCGCGTTCTTGGGCATGAAGTCTACAAAGGGCAGCAAACCCAGTGCGCCTACCGGGAGGGCATAGAGGAATACGGTGGGGGTGGGGTACTTGTCTAGGTAAAGCTTGCCAAAGAGGTAGTAGGTAGCGTAGGTGAGGGCCGACAGAAGCCCCCAAAAAAGGGCTGCTAGGCTCACCTTCACCCCGCCGCCTTGCAGGCTAACCAGGGCCACCCCTAGCAGGGTCAGGGTCACCGCGCTGATTTTGTGGGCATCCATGGGCTCGCGCAGGAATAGCCAGGACAACAGGGCCACAATGGCTGGAGCGGTGTAGAGCAGTACCGAGGCCAGCGCTGCGCCCCCGCTTTGGATGGCGAGCTGGTAGGCGCCATAAAACAGGGAGATGCCCACCAGACCAAAGCCCAGCACCGCTAGCCGGTCGGTTCGCTCGAGGTGTACTTTTCCTATCCAAAGGGCCTGAGCGCCAAACAGCACGGCCCCTAAGGTGGCCCGCCAAAAGGCCACCTCGAGGGGGCTTACCCCCTGGGCGAAGGCCCATTTGGACACCACCCCCAACAGGCCCCATAGCGAGGCCGCGGCCAGTACGTAGAAGTAGCCCACGAAAAGCAAGGGTTATTCGCCAGACCGCTGCGCGCGGCGGCCCAGCCAGCTCCAGACCATTCCCAAACCCAAAAACAGCCCCGCGCCGAAGACCACCAGATAGGTTACCCAGAGGCGGGGGTTGACATTGTAGAAGTCCCGGCTGCGCTGGGCCGTGAGGGCGACCAGATAGTCGCGGATGGTGATGAAATTCATCGTGGCTAGGACAACGCCAACCAACAACAGCACCAAACCCAGAATTAGCGCGATACGCCCCAAAACGCTCATACCCCTAGTCTAACCGATGGGCCGCTTGGGATTGCTATACTCAAAGAATGGTGAAGACCCCCCCACCCCAACCGCGCGACGAGCAGGTTTTTAGCCTTATCCGGCAGGAAGAAGAACGGCAGAGGAACGGCCTCGAGCTCATCGCCTCGGAAAACTTCACCTCGGCAGCGGTGCGCGAGGCGGTAGGCAGCGTATTGACCAACAAGTACGCCGAGGGTTACCCCGGCAAGCGCTGGTACGGCGGCTGCGAGGTGGTAGATCAGGTCGAAGCCTTGGCCATTGAGCGGGCCAAACAGCTCTTTGGGGCAGCCTGGGCCAACGTGCAGCCCCATTCCGGTAGCAACGCCAATATTGCGGTCTACAGCGCGTTGCTAAAGCCGGGCGATACCGTGCTGGGGATGGATTTGTCCCATGGGGGCCACCTTACCCACGGCTCCCCGGTTAACTTCTCCGGCCTCAACTACAAAGTGGTGGGCTATAAGGTGCGTCCTGAGGACGAGCGGCTTTATATGGAGGATGTGCGGGCGTTAGCCCTGGAGCACAAGCCCAAGCTGATTATCTGTGGGGCTAGCGCCTATAGCCGTATCCTGGACTTCCGGGCCTTCCGTGAGATCGCCGATGAGGTAGGGGCTTACCTGATGGCCGACATCGCGCATATCGCGGGGCTGGTGGCGGCTGGGCTGCACCCTTCCCCTCTGCCTTACGCCCACGTGGTGACCTCTACCACCCACAAAACCCTGCGCGGACCCCGCTCGGGACTGATTCTAAGCAACGACCTCGAGGTGGCCGCCATCCTGGATCGGGCCATCTTTCCTGGCATCCAGGGAGGCCCCCTGGAGCACGTGATCGCTGGAAAGGCAGTGGCCTTCTGGGAGGCTATGCAGCCGGAGTTCAAAGTCTACGCGGCTCAGGTTATCAAAAACGCCCAGGCCCTAGCGGCAGAATTCCAGAAGCGCGGTTACCGGGTGGTTTCGGGGGGCACCGACAATCACCTCTTTGTGCTCGACCTGCGCCCTCAGGGCCTCAACGGTAGCAAGGCTACCAAGCTCTTGGATGCGGTCAACATCACCATCTCTAAGAGCACTCTGCCCTACGATACCGAGAAGATCATCCACGGCGGGGGTATCCGCATTGGCACTCCGGCCATCACCACCCGCGGTATGACCGAGGTGCATATGCCCATCATTGCTGATTTCATCGATCGGGCGCTCAAGGGTGAAGACCCTGAGCGCCTGCGCGCAGAGGTCAAGGCTTTCGCCTCGCAGTTCTACCTGCCCTGACCGCGCAAGGCACCACAAGAGCGCTTTGCTCCATCACTCCGGTTCGCCCGAGGTTGTATAGCGCTGGGGGTACACAAGGCGGGTGTAGAGGGATAGACTCGAGCTTGACTGTTTGGAGGAAGCCTTATGACCCAAGCCCCATCTAAAAACCAAGAACTCCTGGAGCGCCGCCAGAAGATTATCCCCCGGGGGGTTTCCCAAGTCCACCCCATCGTCATCGCCCGTGCCGAGGGAGGACGCATTTGGGATGTGGAGGGCAAGGAGTACCTAGACTGGTTTGGCGGTATTGGCGTGCTGAACGTGGGCCACAACCACCCCAAGGTGGTGGCGGCGGTCAAGGCCCAGCTCGAGCAGTACATCCATACCTGCTTTCCTGCCGTGGCCTACGAGCCCTACATTCGCTTGGCTGAACGGCTTGCGGCCACGGCCCCCATCGCCGGAGAGAAACGCGTCTTCTTCGTCAACACCGGGGTCGAGGCCACCGAGAACGCCATCAAAATCGCCCGGGCCTACACCAACCGGCCCGGGGTCATTGCCTTCCGTCACAGCTTCCATGGGCGCACCCTTTTGGGTATAACCCTCACCGGCAAGGCCAACCCTTACCGGCAGAATTTCGGCCCCTTTGCCCCCGAGGTCTACCACGCCCCCTACCCCTACGAGTACCGCGGCATAGACACCCGCAAAGCTTTGGAAGGACTGCACGAGGTTTTCGAAACCCAGATTGCCCCCGAGCGGGTAGCGGCCATCATCATTGAACCGCAACTGGGTGAGGGGGGGTTTGTGCCTGCCCCCAAGCCTTTTCTCAAGGCCCTACGCAGCCTGACCCAGAAGCATGGGATTGTGCTTATCAGCGATGAGGTACAGACCGGCATTGGCCGCACCGGTAAGTTCTGGGCCATCGAGCACGCCGAGGTGGAGCCCGACCTGATCTGCTTTGCCAAGAGCATCGGTGGGGGCTTGCCCATAGGCGGGGTGCTGGGCAAGGCCGAGGTCATGGACGCCCCCACGGTGGGGGGGTTGGGCAGCACCTTTGGCGGCAACCCCCTGGCCTGTGCCGCAGCCCTGGCCGTGCTGGATATCTTTGAAGAGGAAAATTTGCTGGAAAAAGCCCAGAAGCTAGGAGAAATTCTGCACGAGGGATTCCGCAAGATTCAGGCCCGCTTCCCTCAGGTGGTGGGGGACGTGCGTGGTCTGGGGCCCATGATCGGCATGGAGCTGGTCAAGGACCCCCAGTCGAAGAGCCCCGACGCGCAGCTCACCAACCGGCTGGTGGAGATCGCCCGCGGGAAGGGCCTGCTGCTCTTCAAGGCGGGGATGCACTACAACGTCATCCGCTGCTTGGTGCCGCTGGTGGTGAGCGATCAGGAGGTACGGCAGGGCTTGGCGATTCTGGAGGAGAGCCTCGAGCAGGCTCTGGCGGGCTAGGCTTTAGCCTCGGCCAGCATTTCTTCTAGCCGGGTGACCTTAACCCTGGGGCGGCCTTGGGCCTGTCCTCGGGCGCACTCCAATTGGTCGAGCCTGAGCCAGTGCTCGAGGGTCACAAAAGCCACCCCCTTGCGTTTTAAGTGTTCGGTCAGGGCCTCGGGCTGGGGTTCGGGCGCCTGCGGCAGATGGGGAGCATCCTCCAGGAGCAAGCGAACCGTCTCGGCGGCATCGGCCTTGTTGGTGCCAATCACCCCGCTGGGGCCGCGCTTGATCCAGCCGGCGGTGTACTCGCCTGGGGATACCTGGCCCTCGCGCAGCACCCGCCCTTCCCGGTTGGGAATGATGCCTTTGCGCTCGTCAAAAGGCACTTCGGGTAGGGGTACCCCCTTGTAGCCTACCGAACGCAACACCAGGCCCACCTCTAGCTCCTCAAACACCCTGGTACCTACTGCGTTCATCTTCTCGTCCAGGCGGTTCTTTTCCAGGCGGATGCGCTCCACCCGGCCCTGGCCCAGAATTTCCACCGGCGAGACCAGAAAGCGCAGGTGTATCCGTCGGGGCTTGCCCGCTAGGGGCTTGGCAGCGAACTCCCGCAGCACCTCGAGGTTCCTCAATAGGGCCGGCTGGCCTTCTAGCCAGGCCGCGCTTTGCGCGTCGAGCTCAAGCTCCTCTGGCCGTACCACAATGTCGGCATTGGCCAGTTCCCCCAGCTCACGCAACTCCTTGGTGGTGAACTTGGCTTGGGCCGGGCCCCGCCGGCCCAGCATATAGATGTCGGTCACCTGGCTTTCGGCCAGCACAGCCAAGGCATGGTCGGCGATGTCGGTCTGGGCCAGCTCGGAGGCCGACTTGGCCAGGATGCGGGTGACATCCACCGCCACGTTGCCCATGCCTACCACCGCTACCCCCTTTACGTCCAGCCGCAGGGGTAGGTTTTGGTAATCGGGATGGCCGTTGTACCAGGCCACGAACTCGGTAGCCGAGAGGTTGCCAGGTAGTTCCTCCCCAGGAATATCCAAATGCCGGTCGCTCGAGGCCCCCACCGCGTAGATCACCGCGTCGTAGAAACGGCGTAGATCAGCCTGGCTCAGGTCACGGCCATAGGCCACATGGCCCAAAAAGCGCACCCTGGGGTCTTGTAGCACCTTCTGCATGACCTTGGTTACCGACTTGATGGTCTGGTGGTCGGGGGCTACCCCATAGCGTACCAGGCCGAAAGGGGTGGGCAGCCGGTCGAAGACGTCTACGGAAACCGGTATCTCGCTTTGCTTAATCAGGGCCTCGGCCGCGTAGATGCCCGAGGGCCCCGAGCCTATCACCGCGACCCGCAGAGGGCGGTTTATGTCGAACGGGTTTGCCATGCTCCCACTCCTTCACAAAGCCACTCGCGCCACGGAAATTCGCTGCCGAGAGGCTCGGTAAGATGGTATACCAAAAAAGCCTCGCCTCCGGTAGGGCTAGCGGTTTATACCGTTCCTAGCTTGGCCTCGTCGCTTAGGTTTGCGGCCTCATCCCGCTCTTGTTTTGCGCTTTTGCTTTCCTTACCCTCGAGCTTGCGCACCTCCTCGATGAAGTTTTCTAGGCTATCGAACTCGCGGTACACTGAGGCGAAGCGGATGTAGGCCACTGGGTCGAGTTCTTTCAAAAAAGCCAGGGCGCGCAGCCCAATTTCCTCAGAGCTAATCTCCATTTCCTTCACACTGTCTTCAAAGCCGTAGGCAAACTGCTGCAATACCTCTGGGTCAATGGGGCGCTTGCGGGCCGCCAGGCTGAGCCCACGCAGCAGCTTGTTGGGGTCAAAGGTTTCCTTTCGGCCCGAACGCTTGATGACCAGCAAGGGCTCGAGCTGGGCCCGCTCGTAGGTGGTGAAGCGGCGCTTACAGTTGGGACACTCCCGACGGCGCCGGATCACCGAGCCCTCGTCCGAGGGGCGGGAGTCCAGTACGCGGCTATCGGCGTATCCACAAAAAGGGCAGTTCATAGCTCTAAGGTGTTGAAGGCTGTGCCGGTATTCTTGCCAGACCTCACGGTAGCTCTCGCAGTAAGTCGTAGATTTCCGGCTGATGGGGAGGCTCGGGGAGAAGAACCTCCAAAAGCTGGCCCCGCACCCCCTCCGAGACCATCGACCCCAGGGCTACCGCCACCCGCACCAGGGGGCGGTCGTGCTCCTCACCGACGGGGTCGCGACTGGGGATCACCCCATTGACCCGTACGTTGGTTGGGAACGTGCGGGTAGCCCCTTCGATGAGGCCAGCTACTGCTCCCCGAATAGCGGCCACATGCGGCTGCTCTCGTTGCAAAGGCGGCAGTACCAGGGTGACAAACCCACCTCCACTCAAGTAGCGCAAGCCCTGCTGCAAAACATACAGACTGGACTTCACATCGGCATTGAGCAGGTCATACCACTCGCTTTCCAAAAGCTCCACAAAAGGGGTTTTGCTCTCAGCACTGGTCACGTGTACGATGCCATCGAGCATGCCAAACAGCTCTTCAATTTTTTCGAAAGTATTCATGACGTCGAGTACCACCGACATATCCCCCCGGATGGGGATAGCGGTAGCGCCGAGCTGCTCTACCTCGGAAGCTATGGCTGTGGCCATTTCCACGTCGGGGTCTACGGTGATCACCGTGGCCCCGTTGCGGGCATAGGAGCGGGCCACTGCGCGGCCAAACCCTCGCCCAGCCCCTGTCACCATGACGATTCGTTGTTCTAGACCCAGCAAATCGCGTGAAAATTCGACCATTAGACCCCATCATAGCGCAAAAGCTCCCCGATGCGTATCGTGCTTGGGGGGTGGCGCACCTGCCACCCCTATGAACCCGGACAAACACATGTGAGACTCTAAGCTGGGATAAAAAGAGGGGAACCAACCAAGAAAGGAGGTTCCCCAGGTGCAGTTTACCACCGTTGGCCGAGAGATATGGCAAGGCGCTAGACAAGCACAGAGGCTGGCCGAGGCCAAAGCAGGCGACCCAGAGGTCAAGGAACGTCTGCGCAAGCTCCGACTGGTCAAAGCCCTGCGTGAAAGTAAAAAGAGCTGGAAGGAGATCCAGGACCTGGTGGGGATCAGCCGGGCCACCTACCACCGCTGGAAAAAAGCCCTAAAAGA
>NZ_AUHY01000085.1 GCF_000423425.1 Meiothermus rufus DSM 22234
ACCTCCAGGGCCTATGTGGAGCGGCTTTTGGGGCTAGGGGTGAGGCTGAGCTACGCGGGGACGGGGAGGCCCTGGGAGAACGGGCACGCGGAGCGGCTGATCCGGACCGTCAAGGAGGAGTGGGTGGACCTGCGGGAGTACCGGACTCTGGAGGAGGCGCGGGCGTCGGTGGAGGCGTTCGTCTTTGAGGTGTACAACCGCAAGCGTCCGCACTCGGCCTTGGGGTACCTGACGCCTGAAGCTTTTGTGGACAGCCTGTTGAAAGGGGGTGGGAGCCCTGACTAAACTGACCGGTGAGGTGGTGCAAATTTAGGGGCGCAGTACAGGATGCCCCTCAGCACAAAGGCTGGGATAGAGGCCTCCATCTTGTAGAAGAGCACTCGGTTGGGATCGCCGGTGGAAACCCGCTGTAGGCGCATGCGGTCATGTAGGTTCGAGGCGAAAAGGTTGAGGATCTCGTCTCGGCCCACGAAGGGGTCGTCCCGGCTGCTGGCGTTGGCAACCCCCAAGATGTGAACCTTCTCCCGGTAGCCGAGTCCGGGGTTGGATACCCAAGCGTCCTCGTAGTCCCAGGCCGGGTCCGAAATCCGGTCCAGCTCCCGCAGATTGCGCTCCACCGCCTCCCAAAGCCCAGGCTCTTGGTCCTTACGCGAAAGGGCCTGGTGGAGCCATTCGGCCATGGCGGCGGCCTCGCTTTTCTCCAGGGCCTGCTTGATAGCTGCCACCGGATCCCGGAGGAGTGCCTCCAGATCCCACCTGATCTCGCCCCCGTCCTCCCTCACCTCTACCTTTCCTGCCTGCTCAACATAGGGGGGCGGCAAGGTGAGGGTGAAGGGCTCCACGTCCTGGGCTTGCCCGGCCCCGCTGTAGTTTTCCGATTCAAGCTTGCTGCGGTATTCCTGAATCCTTTGGGTAGCCCTTCTTATCTCTTCCAGAAGCTCGTCGAGGGCCTGCACCCAGATCGTAGCCAGCGCCCCCCGGCCTTCCTGGAGGCCCACGTCTGCAGAACGCTGGTAGATTCGCTGAAGTGTTGATCGATTGAGTACTGCATCTTGGGGCTGCCGAACCAGACCAAAAAATCCCCGTGAGAGGTTCTTGTTCACCCGAGTTCGGGTGTTCTCCAGGAGCTCATTCCTGTTCTCTTTGGTCCTAGCTGCCTCCCGTTGCAATTCTTGTTCCAGCGCTTGGGAACGCTGAAGAAGCTGTTTCAGGGAATCCTCGAGGCCCTTTAGCCCTGCACCCTGGCCCAAGGCTTGGGCCGCTTCCTGTCGGACGAAAGGCCTTATACCTTCACGGTGTTCGCGCAAAAGCGCTTCCCGGTGTTTTTGAGGAACCTCTTCGACCTGAGACTCCACGATGGACCACAGCTTTCGGTCTTCCTCCCGGGATGTGGCCGCGCGGGGCAGTTCCAGCTCGAGCGGGAGCGCGAGCGTCTTGAGTTCCTCCAGCTTGGCGTGGATGGCGGAGGGTGTCCATCCGTATCCCTGGTCAAGGAGTTTGTCCAGGGCCTTTAAGGCTTGGATGCGCTGGCTCTCCTGCTGTATACCCTCGGGCTCGAAGCGCAGTTCCGCGGCGCCAAAGCTGGCGTAGTGGGCGGTTTTCCCGTAATACCTGCCCTTTTGTTCGTTGAGTTTGTGGACGATGTTATCGAAGGTATCGGCTTGCTCTTTACCCAAAGGCCCCGCCGACAGGTAAAGCCCCAGACCCAAAAGCTCCATGAGGTCGTCGATCTCGTTGAAGGTCTTCCCCGCACGGTTCTGGCGGTTGACCAGGAAGACCATGTCAAAAGGCTTCTTGCGAACCTCGACCTCCCTCCCACCAAAGCGGTAGCGGAAGGTGTCTTCCAGGCTCATGAAGTAATCCAGCTCCTTAATCGCGGCGTAGGCGTTGGCCTCCACGTTCTGCGTGCCGGGCCGGTTCACATAGATGTCGGGTAGCAGGAAGTGGCCGAAAAGCTGGTCTTCATCCTTCATGAGCTGGCGCAGGACAAAGGCCACGTCCAGGAAGATACCCGATCCGGTCCCCCCGGCCAGTGACCCCACCAAGGCTACCGTGAGGTGGGGCGTGTAGGGCTCATAGATGTTGTTCCGGTCGCTGCTTGGGCGCTCGTCCCGGTAGTCGCGGGCGAGGGCGAGGAGGTCGCGGAGGTTCTCATAGACCACCGTGGCGTTGGCAAACAGGGCCAGCCGTCCCAAAGCACGAATCTGCCCGGCTCCCGAAAGGATGTTGGCCTTCAAATCGGCCTTTGCGGGAAACCACTCGCGGATCTCGTCATGAACGCGCGGGAGTAAGCTGGCCCCCCGGGCCTCGATATGGAGGATCTCGTCGGCCCGGAGGCGCACGGGCTTCTCCCCTTTCGGCGTCTGCGCCACCAGATGGTCGGTGTTGGCGCTGGTGGTGTCGATAAGCAGGTATTTGACCAGCGGAGGCTCCTCGCCAAAGGTCTCTAAAAAGCGCTTCTTGGCGTGTAAAAGGGCCTTCTTCCCTGTGCCTCCAAGCCCGATAAGAACGGTGCGCTTGAGCTTGCGAGCGCTGGGCACAGCTTGGGTGATATCCTGTGGCTCTGCAGTCATTGCGTTTCCTCACTTACGGTTGATCTGCAAGGAGCCCAGCTCCTTGCCCGAATCGTAAAACTTGAGAACCTCTCCCCATTCCAGGGGTGTTCTAGCGTCAACGGGATAGTTAGCGCTTTTGACCTCCACCCCCAGGGGAAAATCTTCAAGACAGGGCTTTCGCCGTTCGAGCCGCAGCCTGAGCCCCTCCAATCTTTCCTCTCCAAAAAGCCTCCCCACGTCCACCGCTCCTTTGAGGGGTTTGGAGACCTCCTGGCATCCTTTATCCGGAGCTGTGGTGAAAGTCCCTTTGCCCCAGGGCTGCTGCGACTGCCACCAGCGCCAAAGGAACCCCCCCAGGAGCAGTAAAGGAATTAGGAAGAGCCACCAGTAGCGCCTGAGCCAGTCCCACCAGGTCATGGGCTGGGTGACCGGTGGGAGGGTGCTGGGGGTCTGGAGGGTGCTTCCCGGGGGGGGCGTGAGCTGGAGGCTTGGCCTGACCGTGCTGCCGCCCCCCAACCCGGTGTTTTCCACCGCCACCTTCAACTCCTCCCCGGGGCGGAGTGTGGCTGGACCCTCCTGCCCGTTCAGGGAGGCCCTTAAGCCTTTGGGCGCCTCCACCGCCACCGTGAGGGGCTCCTTGGCCCAGGCGTTGCCCTGCAGCCGGTAGGTAAGGGCGGCCTTCTCCCCAGGCCGCAGTTGCAGGGCCTCGGGAACGTTGACGGGTACCAGGGTGTAGGCGCCCGGGGGGTGAAAAGCCAGCCGGAGGGGAATGCCTCTGGGTCGGACCACGGTTTCGCTGGGGGCTTTGGGGCAGAGCCAGGCCTGGTAAGTTCCGGGGGCGAGACCATCGGAGTTGCGCAAGCGGAAAGTCAGGGTCGCGGTACCCCCCGCGGGAATCCTCGAGGGCTCCACCTGCAGCAAAGCCCCGGCCCGATCTAAGACCGGAGCCTCCACGCTGAAGCCAACGGTCGGGACGGAACCCCGGGACTCCAGCTGGACGTCTCGCTGGACCTCCTTCTTCGCCCAAAGGTTGCCCAGATCGAGCGCAGAGGGGCGAAGGATCACCTCGCTCAGGCTGGGTACCTGGTTCGGAGGGGCCTCGAGAACCCGCGCGTTGGGTGCTTTGCTCAAGGAGGTAATCACGTCCTTAGGGGCCGGAATGCCCAGGCTGATGTAAAAGATCCAGTCATACGCGCCGCGCTGGAGTTCGTAGCGGCGGGTCACATCTTGGATGGTCAAAGGGGCGGGATCGTTGTCCTGCCCGTCTGTAAAGACGTAGACGTTGTAGGCCTCACGGGGCCGCCGATTGTGTCCGATACCCTCGAGGATCTTCAGAAGGGTAGCGTAGAGATAGGTTTGCGAGCCCCGGGCCTCGAGGGAATCCACATAACGGAAAAGGGCATCTTTCTCTGCGGGTAAAACAAAGGTGCGGCTAGGCCCCGGCCCGGCGTCGAAGGGCTGGATGGTAACGCGGCTGTCGGGGGGTAGCTGCTCTGCGAAACGCTTTAGCTCCATTTTGACCCGGGGAAAGATCACCCGCCCCTTACCGTCACCCAGCCCCATCATGGAGCCCGAGGTGTCCAAAACAAATACGTAGTGGTAGCGATCCGGTAGAGGTGCCTGCGCTGAGCCCGGGCCAGCTTCGCTGGTAGAGCAGGTTTGGGCGCGGATTGGGGAAAGCAGAGGAAGAATTCCCCACAAGGCCCACACAATCAACGACCCCGTAGCAACACGCTTCATAGACCCTGTGCTCCGTAAAATTTGCGCAACTGAGAGGGATAACCCCGTGCGAAAGCCCCTCCCCTGCTGCAAAGCCTTGGGTAGCGGGAGCGACTGCGGCTGGGTTCCCCATGGGACTGGAGACCACCCCAGGCCTTTGCGAGCACCTCAGAACAGATCAACGGCAAAAAGGCGTCGGGTGAGAAAGTCTTCCGGAGACTTCCCGAGCGAATTATTTTTCTCTGCAAAAGCCTTTCCTGAACCACGATCACCTCTGTTAGCGGCAAGTATCTCAAAGAGAAGCGACACATAATGTCGTTTCCGGGGGCCGGGAAACCTAGTGCGAAAGGGTCAACGGCGACAGCTCCCTCAAACGTAGGGCCTCCCCCCACCTGACTGCCAGGGTGCGAATCTCGCCGAGCCAGCGGACGCGCAAGTCCTCCGGGGCCACCACCTCCACCAGACTGCCCCAGGAAAGAACCCAACCCAGAAGCTCGAAGGGGTATCCATCCGGACCCGCATTCACTTCGTACACCGCCTCGGCGCGGCCATCTTCCAACGGGTGCCATTCCACGGCTTCCGGCAGATCCCCCTCCCGGAGCCTTGGAATCACCTCCGGGGCGAAGCGAAGCACGACCTGCACCTTGCGGTGAGCCAGGGTAACGCCCCAGGCCCCGGAAAGCAGCTGGTTCGGGTCGAAGCTCTCGGGGATAGAGTAGCGCTCGTCCAGGAGCACCGGGTTGGACATGCGGGCCAGCTTGTACACGCTGGGGCCGGGATGCCTTGAGCCGGGCATGCGGGCCAGCGCATACAGTGCCAGGTTCCAACGGTTCAGCTCCAGAAACCAGACCTCCAGCTTCCGTTGGGACCGTCTACCCTGCAGATCGCGGTAACCGACTTGCAAAACCCGCCGCTCCTGCCAGGCCCGGAGCACCATCTCCAGGACGCGATCGGAGGGGAGGTTGCGTCGGCGGTACGCCTCGAGGTCTCGCGCAACCAAGCCGCGAATATGCTCGGGAAGCTGCTTGATATGGCGGTGTAGCTCGTCTAAAAAATACTGATGATGGGTAGGGGCCTGGTGGTAGAAGAAGCGAAAGATGGTGTAGTTCAAGAGGAGGCTGTAGGGACTGTGCTGCGCCTGGGTAACCAGGTAATAGCGCCCCTGGGCGTCCACCTGTACGCTGCCGTGCAACTTGCGCAGGTCGTCGAGATCCCGCTGAATCGTTCTCTGGCTAATCCCAAGCTGCTCGGCCAGTTCTGCCGTGCTGCGTGGCCGAAGCTCTAAAAGCCTTTCAAGCTCCAACAGGCGTATAGATTTCTTGTACGACCGCTTTTCGCCCATACCTCATTCTAGCCGGGACGCAAACGAACGCCTGTGGAGTTTGACCTTGGCGAAGCACCCCGTTTAGGGCTATTGAGACCGCTCCACGGTCAGGCCAACGACCCGCCCAAGCCTAAACCCTGCCGCCACCATTCCCCCGGCCACCCTTGCGGCATAAGGGTAAAGGACAAGGATGCATCGAACCCATCCGCCTCGATTCGAAGCGGCATCAAGGTGGGCCGCACCAACAGACTACCCTCCGGCTCCGTTGGCAAAACTTCCTCCCGTATCAGGCGCTCCCCCGCAAAGACTCGAGCCCGCAGGGCGAGGCCCGGAGGATGGGTGCGGACAAAAGCCCCCCGGGGCCCGGTCCAGCCCTCCAGGCGCACCCTCACCTCCACGGGCAAGCTCGCTAGCTTGCGCCATTCGTTTTTCTGACCGTCGGTCCTGACCTCCACGATGAGTTCGTCCTTGGGGGTTAAGCCCTCTCCAATCTCCTGCGCCAGTTCCTCGGGACGCTCCTTAATCTCCCCCCCGGAGGCCAGGAGGAAGCGCAGGGGATGTTGCGCGGGGTCAAAGCCGATGGGGCGCACCTCGAGGGGCAAGAACTTTTATGGGCTCGAGGTAAGAGAATAGGGGTGGCTCGAGCTGGGGTAGCCATTCTTCACCCGATCATCTTGAGGCTGTGGGAAGCGCTCGAGCTTACAAAAACCGAATAAATACCCGGCCCAGGGCCTCGAGGTCGCCTAGATTCTCCTGCAAGACCCGGTACACCCGGCGTCGGTCAATCTCCAGATACTCGTGCACCAGCAGATTGCGAAAACCGATCATGCGCAGCCAACGCTCGGCTAAGGCCTCATCCACCAAGCCGCGTTCACGAAAAAGATAGACCAAATCTCTGGTACGCTCAAAGCTGCCCCAATCTTCGTCCGAAGCCACATGGGCGGCCATATCGCTAATGGCTTCGATGCAAAGCTGCAAAAACCGCTCCGCCGCACCGTATCGCTCGGGATTACCTAGAAATTCATCCAGGGAGTAGCCTGCCAGCCCCCGTAAGACCCGCAAATATTCCTCCAGGTGGGCCAGCCGCCGCCGCAGTACCTCAGGCCGCGTCACCCAGCCACCGCCTTTTCATAGCTTCCCGCTGGATGCGCAAGAGGGGCTCTAAGTCCCAGTATTCCCGCACCACCCGCGAAACATAGCTGCCCACGCAAAACCCCTCCCGCCGGTAAATCACCTTGTTGGCCCGCACTACCTCGAAGGCCAGCACTGGCGGGGCCTGGTTCAAAACCACCAAGTCGGTGCGCTCAAAACCGGCTTTCACCAAGTCGGTAAGGATCTCCAGCGTGGGATCGGGTTCTGGGGGCTCGAGGTACACCGCCAGGTCCCAATCGCTATCCGGGCGAGCCCCCCCAAAGGCACGGGAGCCAAACAAGAAAGCAGCTTGCACCTGCGGATACCTGGCAAATACAGCATAAAGCGAATCGGGTAAAAGGCTCCCCACAACCCCTAGGGTAGCAGAATCCGCCCCCAAAAACGAAGCAGCCCTACTGGGCTGCTTCGCGGCTGGCCCATCGGGGCTAGTTTCTCTCTACCGCGCCTATGTCGCAGCTACCGTTTTGTGGGCGGGCAACACCGCGTGCATCAGTAGAAAGCACATTATTGCTGAGGTCGGTGCAGGCCGCAGCGGGCACCCGATCCAGCACCGGGCTGCCTGCATTCGGGAGGTGGGTTTGTACCGGGCCTCCATTGTCGGCCAGGGGCCCCAGGCTGGGGTCTTGGTTGAGAATATCCGTACTGTCGCGGGTAAAGGAGCAGTCAGCATTGCTCTTGATGAGGTTGTAGCCATTGCTGGTAAGGGTGCCTTCACACTCCGGCCCAACGTTGCTAGTTGCGGTGTTGCCTGCTAGAATCACGCCCTTAAGCTTTACGGTTCCTCCAGCGATACGCAGCCCACCTCCGCGCGAAGCGGTGTTGTTGGTGATGGTCGAGAAAGCGATATTCAAGGTGCCATAGTTATAAATTCCTCCACCAGAGCCTGTGGTACTGTTACCACTGATGGTCACGTTGCTCAGGGTAGCAGTGGCGTATTGGTTGTTGTAAAACCCGGTACCGTTGTTGTTGCTGATGGTCACGTTGCTCAGGGTAGCGGTGCCTGCGTAGCTGTTAAACCCGGTACCGCCGTTACTGCTTATGGTCACGTTGCTCAGGGTAGCGGTGGCGTATTCGTTGTAAAACCCGGTACCGTTGTTGTTGCTGATGGTCACGTTGCTCAGGGTAGCGGTGGCGTATTCGTTGTAAAACCCGGTACCGTTGTTGTTGCTGATGGTCACGTTGCTCAGGGTAGCGGTGCCTCTGTAGTTATAAAACCCGTTACCGCTGTTGTTGCTTATGGTCACGTTGCTCAGGGTGGCGGTGCCGTCGTTGTAAACACCATACCCACCGTTATTTTTTACGACCACATCCTTCAGGGTGAGCGAACCACTATCGTTCCATACCGCAGATGCAGATTGTGGTGCCCGCTGAACGGTAAGGTTTTCCAAAACCGCCGTTTTACCCGAGTACACCTGAACCACCCTCGTGGCGTTGTTGCCGTCCAGGATGGTGGCATCGCGGTCGGCACCGCGCAGGGTGATGTTGCTCTTCAAGTCCAGGTCGTCGCCTTGCTCGTCTATGCTGCTGGTGCGGGTAAGGGTGTAGGTGCCCGCGGGAAGGTTGATGATAGCAGGAGTACCGAGGGCATTGGCCTCCATCACCGCTGCCCGCAGGGAGCAGTTGTTGTTGCTGTCGGCGCACTGGCCGTTACCGGGGTCAGCGTCAATCGTGTCAGCAGTGGTATTCACAGTGAAGGAGGCGGCCTGGTTTACGATCAGGGTTATTGTGGCCGTGCGCTCGATGCTGCCCGAAGCAGCCTTTAGCGTGAGGGTGTGCTGGCCCACCGGGGTATTGGCGCTGGTGGCAATAGTCAGGTTCTGCTGCAAGTTGCTGCTGCCCACGCTCAGGCTGGTGGGCGAGACGGTTTGAAGTGCTGCCCCAAATTTGGACCACCCCAAGAGAGAGACCGAGGGGTGTAGCCTGAAGGGGTAGCGAGATGCGCAGGTGGTCAGCGAAGGAAAAGGTAAAAATTGTGTTGGAGGTCTTGTCGGGTCAAAGGACCGTGGCCGAAGCCTGCCGAGCTCACGAGGTCGCAGAGTCCGTGCTCTACAGGTGGCAACGGGCGTTCTTGGATAACGCCCATGCCGCCTTCTCCCATAGCTGCGCAGAACAAGAGGCCCGCGTCCGCGAACTGGA
>NZ_AUHY01000086.1 GCF_000423425.1 Meiothermus rufus DSM 22234
CCCATCCGGGCCATCCAGGTGGATGGGGGCAGCGAGTTCATGGCCGAGTTTGAGGAGGCCTGCTGTGCTCTGGGGATTGCCTTGTTTGTGCTGCCGCCGAGGAGTCCTAAACTCAATGGTCACGTGGAGCGGGTGCAACGGACCTTTAGGGAGGAGCTCTATACCCGGCCTCTGCCCCCCCGGCTCAGCGAGCTACAGGCAGAGCTGGATGCCTACCTGGACCACTACAACCGCCGAAGGCCTCACATGGCCCTGGGGGGTCTTGCTCCCTTGGAGTATTTAGCTAAGATGCAGGAGGAGTCGGTTCCCCAGTCTCACATGTGTTGACCGATTACAATCCCTCGCATAGCGCCTAGCCCAGTGTTAGACTGCGAAAGGCCGTATGTCCGACCTCCTTTCCTCCCTCAACCCCTCCCAACGGGAAGCGGTGCTGCACTTTGAAGGCCCAGCGTTGGTGGTTGCCGGGGCTGGTTCGGGTAAGACCCGTACCGTGGTGCACCGCATCGCCTATTTGCTGCGCGAGCGCCGGGTTTACCCTACCGAGATTTTGGCGGTGACCTTTACCAATAAGGCCGCCGGCGAGATGAAAGAACGCCTCGAGCGCATGGTGGGGCGTGCGGCAAAGGATCTCTGGGTCTCTACCTTCCACGCTGCGGCAGTGCGCATCCTGCGGGCCTATGGCGAATACGTGGGCCTGAAGCCGGGGTTTGTTATTTACGACGACGACGATCAAAACACCTTGCTGAAGGAAATTCTCAAAGAGCTAGGCCTCGAGGCCAAACCCGGCCCGTTTAGAGCCATGATCGACCGGATCAAAAACCGGGGTCAAAGTGTGGCAGCCTATGCCCGCGAGGCCCCCGATTTCATCGGCGGCATCCCCAAGGAAGCAGCCCTCGAGGTCTTCCAACGCTACCAGCGCAACTTGCGTCTGCAAGGAGGGGTGGACTTCAACGACCTTTTGCTGCTAGCTATCGAGCTTTTTGAAGCACACCCGGCGATACTGGCCAAAGTGCAGCAGCGAGCTCGCTTCATCCATGTGGACGAGTACCAGGACACCAACCCGGTGCAATACCGGCTGACCCGGCTTCTGGCCGGGGAACGGCCTAACCTGATGGTGGTGGGCGACCCCGACCAAAGCATCTATGGTTTTCGCAGCGCCGATATCCACAACATCCTCGATTTCACCAAAGACTACCCGGGGGCTAAGGTCATCCGACTGGAGGAAAACTACCGTTCCAGCAGTGCCATTTTGCAGGTAGCCAACGCAGTGATCGAGAAAAACGCCCTGCGGCTGGAGAAGGTGCTGCGCCCGACCAAACCCGGTGGCGAGCCGGTGCGCCTGTACCGTGCCCCCAATGCCCGTGAGGAGGCCGCCTTTGTGGCTCGGGAAATCCAGCGCCTGGGCCGCTACCAAGAGATCGCGGTGCTCTACCGTACCAACGCCCAGTCCCGTCTGCTGGAGGAGCACCTGCGGCGGGCTCAGGTGCCGGTGCGGCTGGTAGGGGCGGTGGGCTTTTTTGAACGGCGCGAGGTTAAGGACCTACTGGCCTACGCCCGGGTGGCGGTAAACCCTGCCGATACCCTCAACCTGCGGCGCATTGTCAACACCCCGCCCCGGGGCATCGGGCCGGCCACGGTGGCCCGGCTGGTGGCGTATGCCCAACAGACGGGCTGTACTCTCTACCAGGCCTTTCGCGCTGCCGAGCAGGTGCTCAACCGGCCCCAGCCCGTCCAGGCTTTGGTCGAACTGCTCGAGGCCCTGATGGAAGCAGCTTTCGAAACCGGCCCCCGCGACTTTTTCCAGCGGGTGCTGGAGGAGACCGGTTTCCGCGAGGCTTTGCGCCAGGAACCAGATGGCGAAGAGCGCCTGCAAAACGTGGAGGAGCTGCTGCGGGCAGCCCGCGACTGGGAGGAAGAGGAGGGCGGCAGCCTCTCCGACTTTCTGGACGCGGTGGCCCTGACGGCCAAGGCCGAGGAGCCGCAAAGCGCCGCCCCCGCTGAGGCGGTGACCCTTATGACCTTGCACAATGCCAAGGGCCTCGAGTTCCCCACCGTATTCCTGGTGGGCCTAGAGGAGAATCTGCTGCCTCACCGCAACAGCCTGGGCCGCCTGGAGGACCTCGAGGAGGAGCGCCGCCTGTTCTACGTGGGCCTCACCCGCGCCCAGGATCGCCTTTACCTTTCCTACGCCGAGGAGCGTGAAACCTACGGCAAGCGTGAGTACACCCGTCCCAGCCGCTTTTTGGAGGAGATTCCCCCGGGGCTTCTAAAGGAGGTGGGGGCCTTTGGCGATGCGCCCGTGCCGGTGCCGGCAGGCCGCCTCGAGACCAAGCCCCGCACCCATCTGGCCGAGTTCAAAGGGGGGGAGCGGGTGCGGCATCCCAAATTCGGCAGCGGTACGGTAGTGGCCGCTATGGGGGGTGAGGTGACGGTGATGTTTCCTGGTCTGGGTCTGAAGAAGCTGGCGGTGAAGTTTGCCGGGCTGGAGCGATTGGATGGCTAAGGCGACGCGCGCTTTGCTTTGGGCTGGGGTAGTGGTCCTGGGGATGGCTTCGGCCAGCGGGGCCGATCTGGGTTTTTCCGTGCGCAATGGCCCTAACGGCAATTTTATGGGCCACCTAGGGCTTTACCTGGATGGCTACCCGGTGGATTTTCGCGCCCAGTTGGTCTTGGGCTCGCCGGCTGGGCTGTACCTCAGCGGTGAGGTGGTCTACCCCCTGCCCTTTTTCCTGCTGCTGCGTCCCTACCTGGCGGCGGGGCTGGGGGTGGGCATTACGGGCTATACCGCCCAGAACGAACTCAGGTTGCGCTTTGGCGATAGTTTCTACGCTATTTTTTCAGCGGGGCTACAATTCCCCCAACGGGGCTACCGTCCGTACCTCGAGGTGAGCCAGGCAGTGGGTTCCCAAAGCTTCCAGCGCTTTACGGTAGGCTTTATCGTCGAGGGGTTTTGAGCCCGGGTATATCTGTCCTGCTTCCGTGGGCTAAGCTAACAACATGAAAGCCCATGGAAGGGTCTTTGTGGTTACCGGTGGAGGCAGCGGGATTGGGCGCGAGCTGGTTCGGGGGCTGCTGGGCCGAGGAGCCCGCGTGGCTGCGGTAGACTTGAACCGGGCCGCCCTGGAAGAGACCGCCCGCCTGCTCCAGGCCGGGGAGAGGCTCTCCTTGCACCAGCTAGATATTGCCGACCTCGAGGCGGTGTCGGCCCTGCCCCAGCAAGTCATCGACCACCACAAGGCGGTGGACGGCCTGATCAACAACGCCGGCATTATCCAGCCCTTTGTCCCGGTGGTTCAGCTGGACTACAGGACCATCGAGCGGGTTATGCGGGTCAACTTCTATGGCACCCTCTACATGACCAAGGCTTTCCTGCCCCACCTGTTGGCCCGGCCCGAGGCGCACATCGTCAACGTTTCCAGTATGGGGGGCTTTCTTCCTGTACCCGGACAAACCCTCTACGGGGCCGCCAAGGCTGCCGTAAAACTCTTCACCGAGGGGCTGTATGCCGAGCTCTTGCAGACCAAGGTGCGGGTCACAGTGGTTTTTCCCGGCGCGGTGGCCACGGGAATTGCGGCCCACTCAGGGGTGGAGATCGCCCGCCCCGAGGGACAGGAAAGCTCCATCAAACCCGTCCCTCCCGAGCAGGCCGCGCGGGAAATTCTAAACGGTATGGAGAAAGATCGTTTCCGGGTGCTGGTAGGCCCCGATGCTCGCTTGATGGACCTCCTCTACCGCCTGAGCCCGGAGCGGGCCACCCGGCTTATTCAGCAGCGGATGCGCTCTTTGCTCCGTCGCTAGTTGGCTAGCGCGACTTTACCTCGGCCCAGACCTGGTTGAATACCTCGGTTTGCTCGCCTAGGTCAGCCAAAAGCTCGAGGCGGGCCCGCTTCTCTTCGGTGGGGTAGACCAGTGGGTTGTCCTTCTCCTCGATGAGTTCCATGGCTGCGGCCACGGGGGTGGCATAGCCGATGGCGTTGGAAATTTGGGCGGCGATCTCGGGCTCGAGCAGGAAGTTGATGAACTTGTAGGCCAGCTCGTGGTTGGGGCTTTTCTGCAAAATCACCAGGGTATCGGCCCAGAGGGTGGCCCCTTCTTTGGGAATCACGTACTTGAGGTTGGGGTTCTCTGCCTGGGCCGCCAGGATGTCGCCAGAGTAGGCTGGAGCTACGGCAATATCGCCTCCAATTAAGCGGTCACGGATGCTGGTGCCCCCAGCGAAGCCCTGCGAGCGGCGCTTGGCCTCGAGCAAAAGGGCCTGCACCTCGGCCAGCCTGTCTGGGTCGGTGGTGTTGACCGATAGGCCCTTGTACTTGAGTGCAGCACCGATCATCTCCCGCATCTCGTCGAGGAGCAAAAACCGCCCTACCTGTTGGGCTGGGTCGAAGAGTACGCTCCAGCTTTCCACGGGTCCGCTCACCAAATCCTCGCGGTAGGCCAAGCCCGTGGTGCCCCACTGGTAGGCCACGCTGTAGCGGCTTCCAGGGTCGTAGGCGGGGTCGGTGAACTGGGGGTCCAGGTTCTTTAGGTTGGGGATTTTGGTCTTATCGAGCTCGAGTAGGCTGCCTGCCCGGGCGAGCTGGCCCACGGTGTAGTCGGGGGTGATGAGCACATCGAACTCCCGGTCGCCTCCGGCCTGTAGCTTGGAGAGCATGGCCTCGGGGGAGTCGTAGGTATCCTCAACTACCTTGATGCCCTCGCGCTTTTCAAACTCAGCCAGCACCTCGCGGGGCATATAGTCCGACCAATTGAGCAGACGCAGCTGCTTTTGCTGCTGCCCGCAGCTCGCAACCAACAAGGCCAGCACCATCAGTATCCAGACTCGGTTCATTTCAAGCCTCCTAAACCCGTTTTCTCCAGAACAGTGTCCCAAGAAGCAGAATCAAGATTGTAAGCCCCACCATCAAGCTGGATAGGGCGTGAATCTCCGGGCTTACCCCCAGCTTTACCGAGGAGTAAATGTAAAGCGGCAGGGTGGTGGAGCCGGGCCCTGCGGTGAAGAAGGTCACCACAAAATCGTCTAGCGATAGGCTAAAAGCCAACAGGGCGCCAGCCATCACACCCGGCATGATCAACGGCAGGGTTACCTCGCGGAAGGTCTGCCAGGGGGTGGCGCCCAGGTCCTTGGCGGCTTCCTCCAGGGCGGGGTCGAGCAGCATTAGTCGAGCCCGCACCACCAGGGTTACGTAGGCAATCTGAAAGCTGATATGGGCCAGGATGATGGTGAAAAGCGAGAGCTGGGGCCAGCCGATGGCATCGCGCACCACATCGAACAGAAGCAAAAGCGAGATGCCCATCACTACGTCTGGCACCACCACCGGAACGTATAGCAAGTAGCGCAAAGCTTCTTGCCAGCGGAACTGGAAGCGCACCAGGCCGACGGCCAGCAGGGTACCCAGAATGGTGGAAACCACCGTGGAGACCACCGCCACAATTAGGGTGTTGGTGAGGTACTCCAGAATGCGCTCGTTGTTGAACAATCGTATGTACCAGTCGAAGGTGAAACCGGTGAAGCGCACCCCAAAGCGGCTTTGATTGAAGGAAAGGGCCACAATGACCAGGATGGGCAGGTACAAAAAGGCGAACACCAGCCAGGCGTACAAGGAGAGCAGCCGCTTCATACCAGTTTGTCCAGCCCTTTCTCCCCTTGGGTACGAGCATAAAGCCACAGGCCAAAGAGCACCAAGCCCATCAGTACCATGCTGACTGCGCTGCCAAAGGCCCAGTTCTGGGCTGAGCCGAACTGGAGTTGGATCAGGTTGCCCACCAGGGTAATCTTGCCCCCGCCCAGCAGGTCAGCGATCACGAAGGTTCCCACCGCTGGAATGAAGACCAGCAAAAAACCGGCAAACAGCCCAGGGATGGTTTGGGGAAAAATAGCCTCCCAAAAAGCTCGCAGGGGCCTGGCTCCCAGGTCGTAGGCGGCCTCGAGCTGACGCCAGTCTATGCGCTCGACGGTGGCGTACAGCGGCAGGACGAAGAAAGGCAGGTAGGTGTACACCGTGGCCACGTACACCGCCAAGGTGGAGGGCAGCAGGTCGGCAGGGGGAAGGCCGAATGCCGTGATGAAGGCATTGATTAGCCCTTCCCGCTGAAACACCACAATCCAGGCGTAAACCCGAATCAGGAAATTGGTGAAAAAGGGGATCACCACCAACAGCAGCAAAACCTCTTTATAGCGGCTTTGGGCGATGTAAAAAGCCAGCGGGTAGCCTAAAAGCACCACAAAGACCGTGGCCCACAGCCCGATCCACAGGCTGCGGGCGATGATTTCGATGTACAACGGGTCGGTGAAGAAGCGCAGGTAGTTGTGCAGGCCAAAGGGGGGCACGAGCTGGCCCAGGCTGCCCCGGCTCATCAGCGAAGCCACCAGCATGATGAGGGTGGGTACCAGCACGAACAGCAACAGCCACAGCGCCCCTGGCCCCACCAAAAGGAGTATCTGCCGTAGCCTTTCCTTGGGGGTGGTGGCCTCACGCATGGGGGATTTCCTCCAGGCCCTCCTGGATGACCACGAGCTTTTCCGGGGTAAGGGCTACCCAGACCTCCTCGTCGTAGTCGAATTCCTCGTGGCCAGGTTCCTGGATGTCGTGGTTGAGCGTTTCACAAAGCAGGCGCTGGCCATCGGCCAACAAGATGTACTGATTTTCCGAGCCGGTGTAGATGATGTCGTCTACCCTAGCCCGGAAAACATTGGGTAGGCTGGGCTTTTCCCGAAACAGGCGAATTTTTTCTGGCCGGATGGAGAGCAGCACCTTCTGGCCCGGTGTAAGGGCATCCTCCTCGTCGAGCACGAACGCTCCTAGTGAGGTTTCTACCCGGCGTGGCTCGAGGGCTACTGCTGGAATCAGGTTGGTATCGCCGATGAACTTGGCCACAAAGGCCGTTCGGGGCAGCTCGTAGATTTCCTCAGTGGGCCCGAGCTGTTCGATGCGCCCTTTGTTCATCACGGCTACGCGGTCGGACATCACCAGGGCCTCTTCCTGGTCGTGGGTCACGAAGATAAAGGTAATGCCCAGCCGCTCTTGTAGGTTCATCAGCTCTACCCGCAGCTCCTGGCGCAGTTTGAGGTCGAGGGCCGAGAGGGGCTCGTCCAGGAGCAACACCTCTGGTTCATTGACCAGGGCCCGGGCCAGGGCGACGCGTTGGCGCTGGCCACCGGACATTTGCTCGGGGCGGCGCTTTTCGAAGCCCAGCAGGTTGACCAGTTCAAGGGCCCAGGCCACCCGCTCTGCAATCTCACTCTTGGCCATCCGCTTCATGCGTAGGCCGAAGGCGATGTTCTGCTCTACGGTCATGTGAGGGAATAGGGCGTAGTTCTGGAATACGGTGTTGACTGGACGGCGGTAGGGGGGCACACCGGTCATGTCCTCTCCACCAATCAGGATGCGGCCTGTATCGGGGGTATCGAAGCCGGCAATCATGCGCAACAGGGTGGTTTTGCCGCAACCCGAGGGGCCCAACAGGCTGAAAAACTCACCGTCGCGAATCTCCAAGGTGATATTGTCCACCGCGACCTGATCACCAAAGCGCTTGCTAACCCCCTCGAGGCGCACTGCCACATTCTCCCCCAGCTTCCGTTCCCGCCGGCTACGGAACAAGGTAGGCTCCACAGGGCAGAGTGTACGGTTTGCCCCGCTATAGGGCAACTGGCACTCGATACAGCAAAGCCGCCCACCCAGACAAAGCTGGCCAAAGCTGCTTTGGACGCTTCGGTTGAGTTGGCCACAACCCCTTGAACCGGGACAAACACATGTGAGACTCTAAGCTGGGATAAAAAGAGGGGAACCAACCAAGAAAGGAGGTTCCCCAGGTGCAGTTTACCACCGTTGGCCGAGAGATATGGCAAGGCGCTAGACAAGCACAGAGGCTGGCCGAGGCCAAAGCAGGCGACCCAGAGGTCAAGGAACGTCTGCGCAAGCTCCGACTGGTCAAAGCCCTGCGTGAAAGTAAAAAGAGCTGGAAGGAGATCCAGGACCTGGTCGGGATCAGCCGGGCCACCTACCACCGCTGGAAAAAAGCCCTAAAAGAAAAGGGCCTGGCCGGACTCAAACCCCGCTCCCGCCGCCCTAAGCACCTGCGCGCAAAGGTCCACTGGACCCCAGGGCTGCTCATTAGAATATAGGAGTTACGCAGTTGCAGTTGACTGGACATTCTTCTGTGTGCTAGGAGGAGAGTGCTTAGCCAAGCTTCTCCAAAGGGGGTGATGCCCATGAACCCACCGAAGTGCGATGACCTGGACTACATCCACTTTCTCATCGCCGCTCAGCGGGTCTTCACCTGTACCGAGGCCGCTCGCTGTAGTCCAAAGGAGAAGAGCCCTCCCGCCCATGATGCCTTT
>NZ_AUHY01000087.1 GCF_000423425.1 Meiothermus rufus DSM 22234
CAGGCCGTGCAGCAGGCCACCCAGCAAAACGTCGAGCTGGCTTACGTGGATGCGGGCTACACCGGCGAGCGAGCCCGACAGGATGCTCAGGCGCAAGGTATCCACCTGGAAGTGGTCAAACTGCCCCAGGTCAGGAAGGGCTTCGTATTGCTACCCAGAAGGTGGGTGGTAGAGCGTTCGTTCGGCTGGGTGGCGAGGTTCCGACGGCTCGCCAGGGATTACGAACGTCTGCCACAAACCTTGGCGGGCCTGCACTTCCTGGCTTTCGCCATCCTGCTCCTGTCCCGTTTCGTCAATCTCATGTCCCAATGTGCCTAACACCCTCTAGGCTTTCGCGGGTTCCCGTACCATGAAGCCCACGTAGCCCAACACTACTCCTAGCACCAGGTGCAGGAAGTGGTCTGCCATGTTGGTGTTGAGCAGGCTGTTCATGAAGCCGGAAGCGATGAAACCCAGCACTGTCACCACCAGGTAGACGATGCCGAAGATCTGGTTGTAACTCCTGGACCAGCCGCTGTAGCTGGCCCAAAGGCCGAGCAACCCGCTCACCAGATGCACGATGTTGTGCAAAGCGTTGATCCCAAAGCCAAGGAGGCTGGAGCCGCTGAAGAAGCCTACCAGCCCTACCACTGTCAGCACTGCACCGATAACGCGTGCTACTAGGGTTTGCGTGCCCATGATGCACCTCCTTTCCTCTGTTTTACTTTCACTTTTTACATTAGGCTACAAAATGACAAGCTCCTAGTACACAATTGCGCTTTGATCCTCGAGGGCAGCGATAAATATTTGACCAAATGCTCATATATTGCTATACTCTACTTATAGATGAGTGGATGCTCATATGTTGAGTTTCCTCTCTCAATAAGGGAAAGCCATGGCCACGTATTCCTCAAAGTCCTCCACACCTGAGTATTGCTACCGGGTAGAGGGTATGGACTGCGCCGAGTGTGCTAGCAAAATCGAGACCGTTATTGGCAAGACCCCCGGGGCTAGCAATCCGCGGGCAGTGTTTGCTACCCAGACCCTCAGGTTCCACCTGGATGAGTCGGTTACGCCGAGGGAGCAAGTAGAAGCTAGCCTCCGGTCGCTCGGCTACCAGCCAACCCTGCAAAGCGCCCCTGGGGAAGGGCAGGCTGCGGGGCTCGAGCACGGTGATACCCACCGGCCCTGGCACACTACCCGCCAAGGGCGCGGGGTGCTCCTCAGCGGGGCCCTGCTGGCGGCGGCCTTCGCCTTCGGCTTCCTCGAGCCCCGCCTTGCGCACTGGGGCTACGTCACCGCCACGCTAGTCGGGGTCTGGCCGCTGGCCCGCAAGGCCTGGGCGGGGGTAAGGCTGGGCAACCCCTTCGGCATCAACACCCTGGTCACCATCGCTGCCATCGGCGCGGTCGTGATCGGCGAGGCCCCCGAGGCCGCGGTGGTGGTGTTCCTGTTTGCGGTGGGCGAGCTGCTGGAAGGCATCGCCGCCGGAAGGGCCAGAGCAGGGATCAAAGCCCTGGCCGCCTTGGCCCCCAAGACCGCCTTCCTCCTCGAGGGGGAAGGGGAGGACATCCGTACCCGCGAGGTCCCCGCCAGTAGCCTGCGGGTCGGGCAGGTGGTGCAGGTGCGCCCGGGCGGGCGGGTCCCCGCCGACGGCACCATCCTGAGCGGGTTCTCGGCCCTGGACGACTCGCCGGTGACCGGAGAATCGGTGCCGGTCAGCAAGGGCCCCGGTGACCGCGTGTTTGCTGGCTCCATCAACACCGACGGGGTGCTCACCGTGCGGGTGGACAAGGACCCCTCCGACAACACCATTGCCCGCATCATCCACCTCGTCGAGGAGGCCCAGGGGTCCAAAGCCCCCACCGCCCGCTTCATCGACCGCTTCAGCCGCTACTACACCCCTGGGGTCCTGGCGATCGCGACCTTGATCGCGGTGGTGCCCCCCCTGTTCCTGGGCGGAGCCTGGCACGAGTGGCTCTACAAGGCGCTGGCGCTATTGCTCATCGGCTGCCCCTGCGCGCTGGTGCTCTCGGTGCCGGCGGCCATCACCTCGGCCATCTCGGCGGGGGCGCGGCGGGGCCTGCTGATCAAGGGGGGCGCGGTGCTGGAGACCCTCGCCCGCGTCCGCACCGTCGCCTTCGACAAGACCGGCACCCTCACCGAGGGGCGGCCCCGGGTGACCGATGTGGTTGCTCTGGAAGGCTCCGAGGCCGAACTGCTGGGCCTCGCCGCTGCGGTCGAACAGGGCTCCTCCCACCCCCTGGCCAAAGCCATCGTGGAGAAGGCCGACGAGGTGGGGGCCACGCTGCCCCCTTCCAGCGACCAGCAGGCCGTCCAGGGCAAGGGGGCACAAGCCATGGTGCAGGGCCGAACCCTGGTGGTCGGCTCGCCCAGGTACGCAGCCGAACTCGCTCCCCTGGCCGCAGAGGTAGCCGGGCAGATCGAGGCGATGGAACTCCAGGGCAAGACCGTGGTGGTGCTGCTGAACCCGCCCACCCCGCTGGGCCTCATCGCCCTGCGGGACGAGCCGCGGCCCGACGCCCGCGAGGCGCTGGCCCGGCTGGAGGGCCTGGGGGTGCGCTGCGTGATGCTCACCGGCGACAACGCCCGCACGGGCAGGGCCGTCGCCGAGGGGCTGGGCCTGGAGGTGCGGGCCGAGCTGATGCCCGAGGACAAGCTCCGCGCCGTGGGCGAGCTGGGGCAGGGCGGCCCCGTGGCGATGGTGGGCGACGGCATCAACGACGCGCCCGCCCTGGCCCGGGCCGACGTGGGCATCGCCATGGGAGGGGGCACCGACGTGGCCCTCGAGACCGCCGACGCCGCCGTGCTGCGGGGCTCGGTGCGGGGGGTAGCCGAGCTGGTGCGGCTGTCGCGGGGCACGATGCGGGTCGTGGCGCAGAACATCGCCTTCGCGCTGGGCCTGAAGGCGGTGTTCCTGGCCACCACGCTGCTGGGCATCACCGGTTTGTGGCCCGCCGTCCTGGCCGACACCGGGGCCACCGCGCTGGTCACGCTGAACTCGCTGCGGCTGCTGCGCTTCCGCTAGCCGCCCGCGGCCTGTGGCATACTCGAGACGAGGTTATCGCGATGCCGACCGCTTTAGACCGAGCCGCCGCCTGCGAGGAGCGGGGCATCCACCCCGAAGCCCTCGAGAAGGCCCGCCGGGCCGTGCCCGACGAGGCGCGCGTGGCGCGGGCGAGCAGCCTGCTCAAGGCGGTGAGCGACCCCACCCGGCTGCGCATCCTGGCCGCGCTGGCCGCGACCGAGCTGTGCGTGTGTGACCTCGCCGCCCTCACCGGCACCAGCGAGTCGGCGGTGAGCCATCAGCTTCGGCTGTTACGAGAGGAGCGCTTGGTGACTTTTCGCAAGGAGGGGCGTTTGGCCTACTATCGCCTGATGGACCACCATGTCACCGAGCTCATCCGCAGCGCGCTCGAGCACGCCCAGGAGCCCGGCTGAGGCGGCCCCGCTGCGATGGTCTGAAGACATGAGGGAGGACCGCCCCTGCGCCCCGTCCTGCGGGGGATGGTCTACTCGAGCCTGCGGCGGCTGCGCGGGGTCTACCTGCGCGGCGAGCTGCCCGGCGGGCCGCTGGTACTGGCGGCCAACCACCACAGCTTCTTCGACGGCTACCTGGCCTATGCCCTCCTGCAGGCCCACCGCCGCCCGGGCCGGCTCATGATCGCGCGGGAGAACCTCGAGGCCTTCCCCCTCCTGCGCCTGCTGGGGGCACTGGGCACCCACGAGCTGCGCCCGGCCCTGCACGCCCTGCGGAAAGGGGAGAGCCTGGCCCTCTTCCCCGAGGGGGCGCTGCGCCCGCAGGGCGGGCTGGGGCCGCTGGAGCGGGGGGCCGCCTACTTCGCCGCGCGGGCCGGGGTGCCGCTGGTGCCCCTGGCCCTGCGGGTCTACGTGCGCGGCTGGGAGCACCCCGAGGCCTACCTGCTGCTGGGGCCGCCCGTGGAGCCCGCCACCGCCGCGCTCGAGGCCGGCCTCTCCCGCGCCCTGGCCGAACTCGACGCCCTCCACGCCCGCACCCACCCCCGCGAGACCCTGCCCGGCTTCCGGACCCTCCTGCGCGGCGCCCGCGGCGTGGACGAGCGCATGGCCCGCCTCAGCCGCCTCTTCCGCCCATGAGCTGGTTCTGGCAGGGGGTCTTGCTGCTGCTGGCGCTGCGGCTCTTGGTGGCGCTGCTCAACGCCTTCGCCTTCCCGGTGCTGCGCCCGGGCCGGGCCCCCGCCCCGCCCGCCGTCTCCCTGCTGGTCCCCGCGCGCGACGAGGCCGCCAACCTGCCCCACGCCCTGCCCGGCCTCCTGCGCCAGGGGGCGCTCGAGGTCGTCGTCCTCGACGACGAGTCCCGAGACAGCACCCCCGCTTTGGTCGAGGCCTTCGCCGCGCGGTGCCCCGGGCTGCGCCTGGTCCGGGGCGAGCCCCTGCCCCCCGGCTGGGTGGGCAAGAACTGGGCCTGCCACCAGCTCGCCCAGGCCGCCCGCGGCGAGGTGCTGGTCTTCACCGACGCCGACGTGCGCTGGGAGGAGGGGGCGCTGGCGGCGCTGCTGGGGCGCTACCGGGGCGGCCTGCTGTCGGCGATGCCGCGCCAGAGGACGGGGGGCGTGCTCGAGGCCGCCGTGGTGCCCTTCGTGGTCGACGGCCTGCTCTCCTTCTTCCCCCACCCCCTGCTGCGCCTGCCCTTCGCCTGGGCGGGTGCGAGCAACGGCCAGGTGCTCGCCCTGCGCCGGGAGGACTACCTCGCCCTGGGCGGCCACGCCTCGGTGAAGGGGTCGCTGCTGGAGGACGTGGCCCTGGCCCGCCGCGCCAAGGCCCGGGGGATGCGGCTCGACCTGGTGCTGGGCGGGCCGCTGCTGTCGGTGCGGATGTACCGCGGCTACCTCGAGGCGGTCGAGGGCTTCGGCAAGAACTTCCTGCCCCTGCACGGCAGCCGCGCCGTGCTGCTGGCCTCGGCCTTCTACCACCTCTCTGCCTACACCCTCCCCTGGCTGCTGGGCCAACCTTTGCTGGGGCTGGTGGGGGTGCTCGAGCGCCTGCTGGTCCAGGCCAAGGCCGGGGGCCCGCTGGCCTACGCCCTCCTCACCCCCCTGGCCCCCGTCCTGCTCCTGCCGGTGTACGCGCGGGCGCTGTGGGGGCCGCGGCGCTGGAAGGGGCGCGTCTACCCCGGGCCGTGACGGCCGGGCTCGCGCGCCGCCTCAGGCCATACTCAGCTCGAGCCCCTAAGGTACTCGCCGGTACCCTGACGGTGCGCCCCTAGCATGGACCCCCTCCGCCCGAAGCTGCCGCCCGCCCTCGAGGGCCTGGGCCTGGTGCAGGTGTGCGAGCTGATCCCCCACCCGGCCTACCTGGCCGACGCTGAGGGGCGGGTGCTCTACGTCAACCGCCGCTGGAGCGCCTACACCGGCCTGCCCTTCACCGAGTCGCTGGAGCTGCGCGGCGGCGAGGCCCTCCACCCCGACGACCGCGAGGCGGTCTACGCGGCCTACCTGCGCGCGGTGGACCGGCAGACCCCCTTCGAGCACCGCCACCGGCTGCGCCGCAGGGACGGCGAGTACTGCTGGGGCCTCTCCCGCGCCGAGCCGGTCCACGTGGACGGGCGGGTGGTGGCGTGGGTGGGCACCTTCACCGGGCTCGACCCCGACGCCGGCGCGCTGGCCCCCGCACGGGCCCTGCCGGGGGTGGCCGAGGTCCTCGACTCGCTGGAGGCCCAGGTCGTCGTGCTCGACGCGGAAGGCCGGGTCGTGGCGGTCAACCGCGCCTGGCGGGAGTTCGCCGGGGCGGGCGGGGAGGGTTGCCTGGGGCGCGACTACCTCGAGGTCTGCGCGCGGGCCAACGGGCTCGACGCCGAGGGGGTGGCGCAGGTGGCCGCCCACGTGCGGGCGGTGCTGGGCGGCGGGAGCGGCCCCTTCCGGCTGGAGTACCCCTGCCCCACCTCCCGCGGGGAGCGCTGGCTGGCCCTGACGGTGAGGCCCCTGGCCGGGGGCCACAGGGGGGCGGTGGTGCTTTTGGAGGACGTCACCGGCTACCGGCAGGCCGAGGCCGCCTCGGCGCACCTCGCCGCCATCGTCACCTCCTCCACCGACGCCATCGCCAGCAAGACGCTGGAGGGCATCGTCACGAGCTGGAACGCCAGCGCGGAGCGGATCCTCGGCTACAGCGCTCGGGAGATGGTCGGGCAGTCCATCCGCCGGATCATCCCCCCCGAGCGGCAGCACGAGGAGGACATGATCCTCGCCCGCATCCGCGCGGGGGAGCGGGTGGAGCACTACGAGACGGTGCGCCTGACCAAGGACGGGCGGCGCATCGACATCTCGCTCACCGTCTCCCCGGTCCGCGACGCCAGCGGGCGGATCATCGGGGCCTCCAAGGTCGCGCGCGACATCACCGAGCGCAAGCGGGCCGAGCAGGCCCTGCGGGAGAGCGAGGAGCGCTACCGCGAGCTCTCGGAGGCCCAGAAGCGCTTCGTCAACGACGCCGCCCACGAGCTGCGCGCGCCCCTGACCGCCATCGTGGGCAACCTCCAGCTCCTGGCCCGCTTCAAGAACATGAGGAAGGCCGACCGCGAGGAGGCGCTGGCCGAGGTGACGCGCGAGGCCGCCCGCCTGTCGCGCCTGGTCAACGACATGCTGGCGCTGGCCCGCGGCGACGCCGGGCTGCGGCTGCGGCTGGGGCCCGTGCGCCTCGACGAGGTGCTCCGGGAGGCCTTCGCCACCGCGAGGGTGCTGGGCAAGGACCACCGGATGGAGCGGGGGCACCTGCCGGAGGCGTGGGTGACCGGCGACGCCGACCGGCTCAAGCAGCTCGCGCTGCAACTGCTGGAGAACGCCGTGAAGTACACCCCGGCGGGCGGGACGGTGCGGCTGGAGCTGGACCTGGGGGAGGGCTACGCCGAGCTGCGGGTGCGGGACACCGGCATCGGCATCGCCCCCGAGGACCTGCCCCACGTCTTCGAGCGCTTCTACCGCGCCGACCGGGCCCGCAGCCGGGCCGTCGGGGGCAGCGGGCTGGGCCTGTCGATCGCCCAGTGGATCGCCGAGCAGCACGGCGGGGGGATCCGCCTCGAGAGCGAGGTCGGCAAGGGCACGGTCGCCGTGGTGCGGCTGCCGCTCGCCCCGGACGCCCCCCGCGACCGCTGAGGCTCAGTCGGAGGAGGTCTCGCTGCCCGGGCCCTCCTCGTACGCCGCGTGGGCGCCCCCTCCGCCGGCCAGGGCCGCCCCGAGGAGCCCGCTCACGACCTCCACGAGCTCGCCGATCCGCACCGGCTTGGTCAGGTAGGCGCTCACGCCGGGGAGCTCGCCGGGGAGGCTCTCGGCCTCGTCCTTGGCGCTGATCACCAGCACGGGCAGCGCCAGGCGCCGGGCCCGCAGCCGCTGCAGCACGGCCGCCCCGTCGAGGCCGGGCAGCATCAGGTCCAGGATCAACAGGTCGGGGGGGCCCGCCTCCAGGCGCAGCAGGCACTCCTCGCCCGAGCCCACCACCTCCACCGAGCACCCCAGCAGCTCGAGGAGCCGCCGCATCAGGCGCTGAATCGAAGGGTCGTCGTCAACCACGAGGACACGCTTCATGGGGTCTGCCTTCCGGGCCCTGGACGCAGCAGGGCCAGTCAGGAACGGCTAATGTGCCCCCTGTCAGCGCGAATGTTACGAAAGGTCTTGGTTGGGGTAGTCGCTCGAGAGCGGTTGCTCCTGGCTCCATCATACCCCAGCCCGCACCCCGCGCCCTCGGGGTCGCCGCAGACGGTGAGGAAGGGCAGTGGCAGCGCGGGCTTGCGGTCCTCGAGAGGCTTTGGCACGCCCAGCCGGTCGGGGCCAGAGGGTAATCGGGGACCACCACCCCGCCCCCTGGCCGCCTCGCCCGGGTGGTGTATATTCTGTAGGACTTACGCAGTTGGCTGAAGGATGTGGAGGGGATGGGCGAGATAACTTCGTATTGCCTCGCGAACAATGGACGCCTTGGCCTCGTACCAGCTCACCCCCCTGCGCAGCCGGTAGACCTCCAGCCGGAGGAAGGCCCGCAAAGCCAGGAGGAGGTGCCGCAGGATGGAGACCGCCTTCCTCACCTGGGCCCGCTCCACCCCACAGCACTGCTTGAGCCCCCGATGGTACACTTCGATCCCCCATCCTTGCCGCTCTAACT
>NZ_AUHY01000088.1 GCF_000423425.1 Meiothermus rufus DSM 22234
TCAGCCACACAAAAATCAGACTCCTCAGCAAACGCCAGCGCCAGAGGAGGGGAATTTTGATGAATTCCGCAGGCGTGAAACGCGGTAGAGCTAACCGCCTCCCCAGGATGTGCCTTGAAATGATCAAATCCACACGGGCGGCACGTACCGAACAACGTGCATCCTGCACACTGCACCAGTGATGAAACGCCCTGCCGCTCCTCATACAGACATCATACCACATGTTGTGCCAAAAAAAATGTACATACAATATATGCCCCCTACTGACACACATCCTGACCCAAATCCTGACCCAAATTGACCCAAAAATTGACCCAAAACCGGAAGTGTTCTATTGTGCGTAGAAGTGTGGGGAGTTGGCTTCAGCACAGCGCTTTTGTGGGTCAGTGTGTGGCATTGTTTGAGCCCGAAGTCACCTGAAAATCGCAGTGTCGGCGGTTCGATTCCGCCCCTTGGCACCAGGTTTTATTAGGAAAATGTACTTTAAAACGTCGGGGCCACCCCCCGATTTTTCGCTTTGTTGCGCCCCTGATTACGCTGGTCTTAGCTCCACCACCCGGTCCACCCGCTCCAGCCAGGCCCGGTCGTGGGTGGCAATCACCACCCCCCCTTTGGTCCGGGCATAGGCCACCAAGTCTTCCAACAAGACCCGACCCGCGGCGTCCAGCGCGGCTTCCGGCTCATCCAAAAGCCAGATATCGGGGTTCTGCAGGCGCAAACGGGCTAGGGCCAGGCGCTTTTTCATCCCGCTGCTGTAGCCCAGCACCGGTTTATCCAAAGGCAACCCCACCTGCGCCAAGGCCGTAGCTATCTCGGGCCGCTCAACCCGCCGCCCCTCCAAGCGCAGGGCGAAAAGCAGGTTCTCAAAACCGGTGAAGTGGCGGTGAAACGCAGGGGGGTTGGCCAGAAACCCCACCCGGCCCTCGAGGCGAAGGGTACCCTGGGTGGGGCGTATTAGTCCGGCCAGAAGCCGCAGCAGGGTGGTTTTGCCTACCCCGTTGGGGCCGACCAGGGCCACCACCTCGCGAGCTTCCAATCGAAAATCCAACCTGCGCAACACCCAGTCCCGTCCGTAATGTTTGGCGATGGCTTGGGCCTCGATCAGCATCCGCTTCATCATACGATTGTCTGTCTATAGGGGCTTTCGCAATTGTTTCAAGTTGGCTCGGTATTATGCCTTTATGCAGGAAGAGCTCAAGGAGTACCAAGGCGGCCTCCGTATCCGCTCCATCCTGGAAGCTCTTCCCGACGACCTGATGCTGGTGGATACCCAGGGCCACATCCGTGAGTACAAAGCCGGCAAGGGCTCCCACCACCTACCGATGGATCGCTTTCTGGGCACCACCTTGGAAGAGCTTTTTCCCCCGGCAGTGGTGGATCAGCTACAAAAAGCCCTGCGATTAGAAGATGAGCAACAGGTGGTGGACATAAGCCTGGAAGGGCAGCACTTCGAGGCCCGAGTGGTACCTATGGAAGGGGAACTTGCCCTGATTCTGTTCCGCGATGTAACCGCAGAACGTGAGACCGAGCGCTTAAAATCGGAGTTCATTGCTGCAGTTTCACACGAACTTAAAACCCCCCTGACCTCTATCCTGGGTTTCAGTGAGCTACTGCTCGAGAACGAATACAACCCAGCCCAGCTCAGGGAATTTTTGGAAAGCATCCACTACAGCAGCCTGCGTCTAAAGGACCTGGTTAACAACCTCCTCGACACCTCCCGCCTGGAAGCCGGCCACTTCAGCATCCACAAACAGCCGGTTGACCTGGGGCCCATTCTGGCCCAAACTGCCCGTAGTTTCGCTGGAGTAGCCCAGTTGGGCCAGGTTCACTTCGTGCAGGAAATCGAACCCCTGCCCACCCTCGAGGCTGACCCCGAGCGTATGGCCCAGGTGGTAGCCAACCTGCTGTCCAACGCCTTCAAGTTCTGCCCCAAAGGGGGTTATATCTGGCTGCGGGCCCGCCCTCATGGAGGAATTCTGCTCGAGGTCGAAGACACCGGCCCCGGGATTCCTCGCCACGAGCAGGGTCAGCTTTTTCAGCGCTACAGCCGCACCCAAAGCGCCACGACTCGGGGCATTGTGGGTACCGGTCTGGGCCTCTATATCAGCAAAGCCATCGTGGAGGCCCACCAAGGGCGAATCTGGGTTGAGTCGGCGGAGGGAAAAGGAGCCAAGTTTAGCGTGTGGCTACCACTGGAGTAGGCTAAGGGCGTGCTGCGCCTGGTTGGTCTTAGCAAAAGCTACCCCGGTTTTAGCCTTTCGGTCTCCCTCGAGGTCGGCCCACGGCAAACCCTGGCCCTACTGGGCCCCTCCGGCAGCGGCAAAAGCACCTTGCTGCGCCTGGCCGCCGGGCTGGAAGCGCCCGAGGCCGGCGCGGTCTGGCTCGAGGAGCAAAACCTTACCCCCCTGCCCCCCGAGGCCCGGCAGATAGGCTTTGTTTTTCAAGACTACGCCCTGTTTCCCCACCTTTCGGTCTGGGAAAATATCGCCTTCGGCCTGCGCGAGGCCCGCTGGGGCCCAACCGCCATCAAGCGGCGGGTGACCGAGCTGCTGGAACTAACCCATCTGACCCCCCACGCCCAAAAGCGCCCCCACCAGCTCTCCGGCGGCGAGCGGCAGCGGGTGGCCCTGGCCCGGGCCCTGGCCCCTAACCCCCGGGCTTTGCTGCTGGACGAGCCCCTGGGGGCACTAGACCTAAAGCTGCGACAGGAGCTGCTCTTTGAGTTGCGGGCCTTGCTGCGCCAGACCCCTGTGCCCACCATCGTGGTTACTCACGACCAGTCCGAGGCCTTCGTACTAGCCCAGCAGGTAGTCATTCTGCGGGCCGGGCGGGTTGTGCAACAGGGCGGTGCGGAGGCCCTGTACCGGCGGCCTAAAACCCCCTGGGTGGCCAACTTCCTGGGCCACCGCAACCTGCTCAACCCCGAGCAGAGCCAAGCCCTGGGCCTGCCTCCTCAGCCCCATCTGCTGCCCATAGAGGCCATCCGGCTGGGCGAAGGCACGAGCGCAAGGGTGGTCGAACGGGTTTTCATGGGCCCCACGGTCGCCCTGGAGCTGGATTGGCAGGGGCTTAGGCTCCACTGGGAGGGCCCCGACCCAGACCTTTACCCAGGCCAATCGGCCCCGCTGCATCTGGACTGGCAGCGGGTGGTGGCCCTAGAACCGGAGGAAAGCCCCCAACCCTTGTGAGGCACCTCACCGTGGCAGCGCCAAGAAAGCCCGAGCATAAAGCTGATATGGCCTCTTTTGCCATCCTGCTGGGGGGCCCGGTGGTACCTACCCACCGGCTACAAGCCCAGGTGGCCGGCAGCCGGGTGATTGCAGCAGACGGGGGCATGGTACATGCTGCCGTGCTGGGCCTCGAGGCCGAGTTGTGGGTGGGGGACTTCGATTCGACCCCACCCGATTTGCAAAAGGCCCTGGCCCACATCCCCCGGGAGGCCCACCCCACCGATAAAGACGCCACCGACGGCGAGCTGGCGGTGGAAGCCGCGCTAGCCCGCGGGGCTCGCCGGCTGATTCTGGTAGGGGCTTTGGGGGGCCAGACCGACCAGAGCCTAGCCCATCTACTGCTGGCTTTGCGGCTGGCCCAGCAAGGAATACCTACCCTGCTTAGCTCCGGTTTGGAGGAGGCCTACCCCCTACTTCCTGGCCAGACCCGCTTGGAGCTACCCCCCCAGAGCAAACTAAGCCTCTTGCCCTTGGGCGGCCTGATGGGCCTGAGCCTGCGGGGGGTTCGCTGGCCGCTGGAGCACTTCGATGTGCCGCTAGGCAGTACCCGCACCCTCTCCAACCTGGCTCTAGGCCCGGTGGAAATCGAGCTCGAGGCCGGCTTTGGAGCAGCCATTGCCTACCCCGAAGCCCTCTCATAAAACCCATCGGCCCGCGGTGCGGTATATTCAGGTATGGACACCCGCAGCTGGGTTCTCAAGGCGGTTGAGGTGCTGCGCTTTGCCAGCGAAAAAGACATTGTGCGCTGGTTGGACGAGGAGGGAGAAACCTTATCCAAAGACGAGCTTCGGCGCACCCTCGAGGGCCTTTTAGCCGAGGGGCTGCTCGAGTGCAAAAACGACCTCTTCCGGCTCAAACGCAGATCAGGTAGCCATAGCGCCTTCGAAAGCCTTTTCAAGGACGGGGAAGCGTGATTGCCTTCTGTACCGCCACTTCTGCTGAGTTGCCCCAGGTGCGGGCCCTGCTGGAAGCAGCCCACCTGCCTACCCAGGGCCTCGAGGCCCACATACTGAATTTCATCCTAGCCCTCGACAGCGAACAGGTGGTGGGCTGCGCTGGGCTGGAAATCCACCAAGACAGCGGGCTTCTACGTTCGGTGGTGGTTGCACCGGGCTACCAGGGCCACGGCATCGGAACCAAGCTCACCCAGGGCATCCTCGAGCTGGCCCAGCACAAAAAACTCACCTCCCTTTCTTTGCTCACCACAACCGCTCAAGGCTTTTTCACCCGCTTCGGCTTTACCCCAGTCGAACGCAGTGAACTGCCCCAAAGCCTGTGGGCCTCGGCAGAACTGCAAGGCGCCTGCCCAAAAACCGCGGTGGCCATGACCCTCCCGCTCTAGGGCAGCCCATGCCCCCTACCCCAACCCTGATTAAACCTGGCTTCCACGGTTGGCGCATCGCTTGGGCCTTGGCCCTGACCCAGACCGTGGGGTACGGGGTGCTGCACTACGCCTTTGGGGTCTTCGTGCAGCCTATGGAGGCCGAACTGGGCTGGAGCCGGGCGCAAACCTCCGCCGCTTTTTCATTGGCTCTGCTGGTCTCGGGGCTGGCGGCTATCCCGGTAGGGCGGTGGTTCGACCAGCATGGGGCACGGGGCCTCATGAGTGCGGGTTCCCTCCTGGGGGGGCTGCTGATCTGGGGCTGGGCTCGGGTCGAGGACCTCGAGGCCTTCTACTTGATCTGGGCTGGCCTAGGCCTGGTCATGGCTATGGTGCTCTACGAGATGGCCTTTGCTGTGCTGGCCATCTGGTTTCACCGCTACCGTGCCCAGGCCATGCTGGTGGTCACCCTGGTGGCCGGGCTGGCCAGCACCATCTTTGTCCCCTTGTGCACCTGGCTGGTTCAGGCCGTGGGCTGGCGGGCTGCTTTGGAAACCCTGGCCCTGCTCTTCGTTCTAAGCACCTTTCCCCCCCACGCCCTGGTGCTGCGCCGCCGGCCCGAGAACGTGGGCCAGGTACCCGACGGTGAGGCCCGGACCATCCACCCCCCCTCTTCCCCCAAAACCAACCTCAGCCCTAAGGCAGCCCTGCGCCAACCCACCTTCTGGTGGCTGACGTTGGGGTTTGCCCTGGCTCGGGCTACCAGCATCGCCCTCACCGCCCATCTGGTGCCCCTGCTAAATGAACAAGGCCATCCCCCTATGCTGGTCGCGGCTGCAGCCGGCGGGGTTGGGGTAGTACAGCTTCTGGGCCGTCTGGTCTATACCCCTTTCAGCCAGAAGGTCTCGCTGTTTTACCTGAGCGCGCTTTTTGTTGGCTTCTACCCTCTGGGCCTGCTGGGTTTGCTGGCCCTACCCAAGGGCCTGGGACTGTGGGCTTTTGTGCTGTGTTTCGGTCTGGCCAACGGCTCAATTTCCCTATCCAAACCCACCCTGATCGCCCAAACCTACGGCACACAGCACTACGGCAGCATCAATGGCTCCATGACCTCCTTCATCGCGATAGCCCAGACCCTGGCCCCTTTCGCCACGGGAGTCCTGCACCAGCTTCTGGGGGGCTACTCGGGGGTACTCTGGGTACTGGTGGGCCTGGCCAGTATGGCGGCCCTGGCCATTGCCCAAGCCCGCCCTCGCTGACACTCCTCTGACCTTGAAGGGATACTTTTTACCGGTGCGTATCCTGGTTCTTTGCACCCACAACTCGGCCCGCAGCCAGATGGCCGAAGGTTGGCTACGCCACCACGCCCAGGGCCTGGGCCTTCCTTGCGAAATCTGGTCGGCAGGCACCGAAAAGACCTATGTAAAGCCAGAGGCTATCCAGGTCATGCAAGAAGTGGGCATCGACCTGAGCCGCCACACCTCCAAAACCCTGCTAGAGCTTCCCGACCCCTGGAACTTCGACCTGGTGCTTACCGTCTGCGATGCTGCAGCCGAGCAGTGCCCGGCCTACCCGGCCCAGACCCAGCGGCGACACATCCCGTTCCCCGACCCCTCGGGCAAAGGCCTGGAGGAGTGGCGCCGGGTGCGCGATGCGCTAGGACGAATGAGCGCCTATCTAGTGGGCGAGCTGCGACAAGGGCACCTGCCCACTCAGGAAGCGCTGCGCGCTCAAGCAAGCCTGGCCGATGCAACCCCCTGAGGGCAAAGCATGAAGCGCAAGCTTTCGGGGCTGTTTTTATGCACCCACAACTCAGCCCGCAGCCAGATGGCCGAGGCTTTGCTGCGCCACTATGCGGCGGAGCATTTCCAGGTGCATAGCGCTGGGCTGCACCCTAGCGAAATCCACCCCTACGCCCGCCAAGTGCTGGCCGAGCGGGGCCTAGATATAGAGGGGCAGTACGCCAAAAGCCTGATGGGATACTGGGGTGGCAAGTTCAACTTCACCTACCTGATCACCGTATGCGACCGGGCCGAGCAGGAATGCCCGCTTTTTCCTTTCAGTACCTACCGGCTGTACTGGCCCTTTGAAGACCCCAGCAGCGCCCAAGGCTCCGAGGAGGAAAGACTCGAGGTCTTTCGCCGGGTACGCGACCAGATCGCCGCCAAGATTCAGCGCTGGCTGCGCGAGCTCGAGCAGAAAAACATTCTCCCCCAAAGCCCCTCCGCCCCCTAAAACGCCAGGGTCTATAATCCGGTACATGCGAAGCCTAAGGTTGCGAGTCAAGGATTTTCTAGCCCAACCCCTACCTAGCGAAATCGCCCTACACCACAACCCCGACTCCCTCACCGAGATGGTGCTAAGCAGCTACGCCAGCGGCCAACCCTTTGATGCTGGCCTGATCCGCATGGCCCAGCTCTGCCTAGGAGAAATTGACCAGGCCATGGGCCAGCTCGAGAGCCCCGAAGCGCGGAACCACATATTGGAGTGTCGCAAGCTGTTGGTCGAGATCCTGCAAGAGGTGGTTTAGGCCGACCCCCGAGTCTGGCGAATGCTAGCCTGCTCTTGTTGTATAGGTGGGCATGGCGTGTCGCCGTAACTGCAGAACACACAGCAGTCGCCCGGCTTTGGGCGCAACCAGGCTCCGCAATGGGCACACTGGTGGAAGCGCTGGCAGGCTTCGGTGGGCATGGTTAGGGTCTCGGCATGGCCGCAGGAGGGACAGGTTAGGGTGGAGTGCAGCTTCACAGGGCCCGCTCGAATTGGATCAACTTTTGCTTTTTCCTAAGCTCGCCCAAATCCTGAATCAGACCCTCGAGGCCCGCCGGCAAGAGGCGGTAGTGTGACCATTTGCCCACCCGCACAACCTCGATTAACCCCGCTTCTCGCAAGACTTTGAGGTGGTGGCTGATGGTGGGCTTGGCCAGACCCAGCCGTTCTTCCAGGTGACAAAAACAGACCCCATAGGCCAGGCTACAACGCAGGTCAGAGAGCATCTGGTCGTCGGGAGGTTCGGCCAAAATGCGAACGATTCGCAATCTGGCCGGATCGCTCAGGGCTTTGAAACGGACTACCGCCAAGGCTTCGTTCATCTTAATGCCCACCTTGTTGCCCATCATAGAGCAGAAATAAAAAAAGTGTAATCGGTCAACACATGTGAGACTGGGGGGCCGACTCCTCTTGCATCATAGCCAGGAACTCCAGGGGCGCGAGGCCGTTTAGGGCCCGGTGGGGTCGCTCACGGTTGTAGTGGTCGAGGTAAGCGTCAAGCTTCTTTTGGAGCTCGGGGATCTGCGAGGGTAAGGGCCGGGTGTAGAACTCGTCCCTGAAGGTCCGCTGCATCCGCTCCACGTGACCGTTGAG
>NZ_AUHY01000089.1 GCF_000423425.1 Meiothermus rufus DSM 22234
GTAAACTGCACCTGGGGAACCTCCTTTCTTGGTTGGTTCCCCTCTTTTTATCCCAGCTTAGAGTCTCACATGTGTTTGTCCGGGTTCAGACAGGGCCGAAGCGGCGGCCTCGTGAATCCCAGCCTTTTTCTCGTTCAGGAAACCCCCAGCGAAACCGCGCCGCAAAGCCACAATTTCGGCCAGGGCAGCCAGGGCGATCTCCTCGGGGCTCTCTGCCCCAATATCTAGGCCGATGGGGTTGTGCAGGCGGGCGAGCTGTTCGGGAGTGGGCACGAACCCCTCGAGCCTGAGTGCCTCGAGCATCTTCTCCAGCCGGCTTCGAGGGCCCAACACCCCCACGTAGCGGGCCGGCGACTCCAGGGCAAAGCGCAGGGCCTGGCGGTCGATGTCGAGGTGATGGTTCATCACGATCACGTGCTGGCGGGGCGTAAGGGCGATTCTCTGGGCAAAGTGCTCGGGGGCCGCCTCCACCACCGTGCAGCCGGGAAACCCCTGCAACAGCTCGGGCCGGGCATCCACCACCGTCACCCGGAAGCCCAGCACCAAGGCCTGATTGGCCATGGGCTTGGCATCGTGGCCGGCCCCAAACAATACCAGCTCGGGGATGGGGCTGCTCACATCGAAGAAGACCTCGGCCTCCTGTACGTAGCGGGTAGTGGGGCGGGAGCTGCCCCGGCCCATCTGCTGGGCTAGGCGCACCACCTGGGCATGGAGCTCGGGAGGATTGATCTGGCCCTCCAAGCCGCCATCGGGGCTCAACCAAAGCCGCCCCTCTCCTCCCCCGATGACCGTGGCCATCACCATGGGCTCGGCCTCGAGGCTGGCCTCTAGCCAGCGGTGCAACAAATCCCCCCGCCGCACCGGCTCGACCCAGACCTCCACCGTACCCCCACAACCCGGCCACCAGGTTTTGTCCTGGTCGTAGTCGAAGATGGTACGCTCGGGCTTCCCTTTAGCCAGGATGTGCATGGCCCGCTCAATCATCTCCTGCTCTAGGCAACCTCCAGAGATCATGCAGGCCGAGCCCCCATCCTCGCGCACCAGCATCTTGGCCCCTTCGCGGCGGTAGGCCGAGCCAATCACCCGCACCACCGTAGCTACAGCGGTCTCTTTTCCCTCGGCCCAGGCGGCCTCGAGGGCGGCTAGTAACATCTGTGCTTCACTGGCCATAGATTGTGCCTCTGCTGTTTAGGCTACACCTATAAGCGGTGTGGGTCTTTGTAGGCAAGACACATTCTTGCGGGAATACAAAACGCGGGCTATCTTGTGTCTCTCATCGGCCCAACGGTATAGTAGTAGCAAAGTCTTTCAAGTTTGCTTTGGCAGTGTAGCTTGGTTCGGCTTTTTCGGAATACATTCAGGCACGCTATCTAACGAGGAGGGGTCGCTTGGCAGATCTAAGTTCAAAAGCCAAAAGGGTATGCGGCCGGCAAAGAGTTTCGCGTGGTCAGCCCACCGGCCCTGATCCGCCAGGAGTGCACCCCACATCAATCCAACCCAACCCGCCTTACCTCGAGGAGGAAGCATGGCAGAGAAAGTACGCATCAAACTAACGGTTAACGGCGTTGTTCACGGAAGCGAGGTTGAACCCCGACTCCTTCTGGTTCATTACCTGCGCGAGCACCTAGGCCTGACCGGCACCCACGTAGGCTGCGACACCAGCCAGTGTGGGGCCTGCACGGTGCATGTGGATGGGCAAGCGGTCAAGTCGTGCACGATGTTCGCAGTCCAGGCCGATGGGGCCAGCGTGACCACCATCGAGGGCCTGGGCAGTCCCGGCCACCTGCACCCGGTACAGGAAGGCTTCTGGGAGATGCACGGCCTGCAGTGCGGTTTCTGCACTCCAGGCATGATTATGGCCGCAGCAGACTTACTCAACAAAAACCCCAACCCCAGCGAGGCCGAGATTCGCCACGCCCTCGAGGGCAACCTCTGCCGCTGCACTGGTTACCACAACATCATCCGGGCCGTGCAGTACGCCGCAGGCAAGATGGCTCAGCGCAGCGCTGCTGACGACTAAGGGAGGAAGGTATGGCCGAAAAACTCTTTGGCAAGGCGATGAAGCGGGTCGAAGACCCCCGCTTTATCACCGGCACCGGTACCTACACCGACGACATGACCCTTCCCGGCATGGCCGAGGCCGCTATGGTGCGCTCGCCCTACGCCCACGCCCGCATCAAGAAGATTGACGCCTCCAAGGCCCTGGCTCACCCTGGAGTGCTGGCGGTCATCACCGGACAGGAGATGAAGGAGGCCGGCATTAACAGCATTCCCACCGGCTGGCTGCATCCTGGCATCAAGACCCCGCCCCACTACCCCATCACCTTTGACAAGGCCCGGCATGTGGGCGACATCGTGGCCGCGGTCGTCGCGGAAAACCGCCAGATTGCCGAGGACGCCGCCCAGATGGTGGAGGTAGAGTATGAACCCTTGCCAGCGGTCTCGCTGGGCAGCGAGGCCCTCAAGCCAGGGGCCCCAGCCGTGCACGACGACATTCCCGACAACATCTGCTTTACCTGGAGCATCGGGGACAAGGAAGCGGTAGATAAGGCCTTTGCCAGCGCCCACAAAACAGTAAAACTCAAGCTGCGCAACAACCGCCTGGTGCCCAACGCCATGGAGCCTCGGGCCAGCCTGGCCCAGTACCACAAGGCCAGCGACGAGTACACCCTGTGGACCACTAGCCAGAACCCCCATATCCACCGGCTTTTGATTGCGGCCTTCATCATGGGCATCCCCGAGCACAAGCTGCGGGTGATTGCCCCAGATGTGGGCGGGGGCTTTGGCTCCAAAATCTACCAGTACCCGGAAGAAATCATCGTGCTCTATGCGGCCAAGAAGCTGGGCCGTCCGGTCAAGTGGACCGCCCGCCGCTCGGAGAGCTTCGTGACCGACTCCCACGGGCGCGACCACGAGACCGTGGCCGAGATGGCGGTAGACCAGAACGGCAAAATCACCGCGGTGCGGGTTGAGACCATCGCCAATATGGGGGCCTACCTCACCACCTTTGCCCCCGCGGTGCCCACCTACCTCTACGGCTGCCTCTTGGCCGGCCCCTACACCACCCCCCATATCTACTGCCACGTGACCGCGCCCTTTACCCACACCACCCCGGTAGACGCCTACCGGGGGGCTGGGCGGCCCGAGGCGACCTATTTGCTCGAGCGCCTGGCCGATGTGATGGCCCACGAGCTGGACATGGACCCGGTGGAATTCCGCCGCAAGAACCTGATCCCCCCAGAGGCCTTCCCCTACCAGACCCCAGTAGCCCTGCAGTACGACTCGGGCAATTACGAGGCGGCCTTAGACAAAGCGCTGGAGATGGTGGGCTACCAAAAACTGCGGCAGGAGCAGGCGGAGTGGCGCAAGCAAGGGCGCTACATGGGCATTGGGGTAGCTACCTATATCGAGGCCTGCGGGCTGGCTCCTTCCGCTTTGGTGGGCAGCCTGGGAGCCCAGGCGGGCCAGTGGGAAAGCGCCTTGGTGCGGGTGATGCCGACCGGCAAGGTGGAGGTCTTCACCGGTACGCACAGCCACGGCCAGGGCCACGAGACGGCCTTTGCCCAGGTGGTGGCCGACGAGCTGCAGATTCCCGTGGAGGATGTGAGCATCGTGCATGGGGATACCGGACGGATGCCCTACGGCTGGGGTTCGTATGGCTCGCGCTCGGCGCCCACGGGGCTTTCGGCCATCGTGCTGGCCACCCGCAAGATCGTGGACAAGGCCAAGCGGATTGCCGCCCACCTGCTGGAAGCAGCCCCCGAGGACATCGTGCACGAGGATGGCAAGTTCATGGTCAAGGGGGTACCGGACAAGGCCAAGACCTTCTTTGAGATTGCCCTGCAGGCCCACCTGGCCCACAACTACCCCGCCGACCTCGAGCCCGGCCTCGAGGCCACCCACTTCTACGACCCCAAGAACTTCGTCTACCCCTTTGGAACGCACATCGCCGTAGTGGAGGTAGACCCCGAGACGGGCCGGGTCAAGCTGCTGCGCTACCTCTCGGTAGACGACTGCGGGCCGGTCATCAACCCCCTGATCGCCGAGGGCCAGGTGCACGGGGGCATCGCCCAAGGGCTGGGCCAGGCCCTTCTGGAAGAAGCGGTCTACGATGCGGAAGGGCAGATTCTCAGCGGCAACTTCCTAGAGTACGCCATCCCCCGGGCCGACGACTTAGTACAGATCGAGCACGACCACACCGTCACCCCCTGCCCGCACAACCCCTTGGGCATCAAGGGCATCGGCGAGGCCGGTACCATCGCTTCCACCGCGGCGGTAGCCAACGCGGTGATGGACGCCCTTCGCCCCTTCGGCATTGTGCACCTGGACATGCCCTACACCCCGCAAAAGGTCTGGCAGGCCATCCACAGCGCCCGGAAACTGGGCCAGGCCGCCGATTAGGAGGAAGCCATGTACACCGCCGAGTTTGCCTACAAAAAAGCCTCGAGCCTGGCCGAGGCCCTGCAGCTTCTGCAGCAGCACCCCGAGGCCAAGCTGCTGGCTGGGGGCCACAGCCTGATCCCGGCCATGAAGCTGCGCCTGGCTGCCCCTCCCACCCTGATCGACATCGCCAAGGTGCCCGAGCTTAGGGAGGTGCGCCTGGAAGGGAATACCCTGGTGATTGGAGCTATGGCCACCTACTATGAGGTAGAGACCCATCCCCAGGTGCGCCAAGCCGCGCCCATTCTGCCCATGGCCATTGAGCTGATTGGCGACCCCATGGTGCGAGCCAAGGGCACCATTGGGGGCTCGTTGGCCCACGCCGACCCCGCCGCCGACCTCCCTGCGGTCATGCTGGCCCTGGGGGCCCGGATGAAGGTGGTGGGCCCCAGCGGGGAGCGGGTAGTGGAGGCCGAGCGGTTCTTCAAGGGCATGTTTGAAACCGACCTGGGCGAAGGGGAAATTCTTAGTGAAATTCATGTTCCGGCCAACGCCGGTAAGCAGGCCTACGCCAAGTTCCCCCATCCGGCCAGCCGCTACGCGGTGGTAGGGGTGGCGGTGGTCATTGGCCCGGAAGGGGTGCGGGCCGCGGTCACCGGGGCCGGGAGCCACGCCATGCGCCTGACCAAGCTCGAGCAGGCCCTGGCCGGGCAGCCCCTTACCCGCGAGGCCATCGAGGCCGCCTGCCAGGGGCTTCTCCCCCCCAACGACCTCAACCACGACCTGGTGGCCTCGCGGGTGTACCGCGCCCACCTGGTCGACGTGATAGCCAAGCGGGCCTTGTTGCAGGCCGCAGGCTTATAGCCAGAGCCCTGGCGCAATTGTGAGGGGCTGAGGCCATCCGGCCCCTCCTTTTCGTGCAAATATATGAGCATGTTTCCTGCGTCTGTAGAGGCGACCCAGAAGGCCCTCGAGGCCCATCACTACATCGCCGACCGGGGCCTGGCGGTGGCGGTCTACCTGGCTTTGAAGCTGGGGCGCCCCCTGCTTTTGGAGGGGGAGCCTGGGGTGGGCAAGACCGAGATCGTAAAGGTACTGGCCCAAGTGCTCCATACCCGGCTGATTCGCCTGCAGTGCTATGAGGGGCTGGATATTAGCAGCGCCGTCTACGAGTGGGACTACGCCCGCCAGATGATGCAAATCCGGCTGATGGAGGCCAGTGGGGTACGCGAGCAGGACAAAGTACGCCACGAGGTCTTCAGTCCGGCTTTTTTGCTCAAGCGGCCCCTGTTGCAAGCCCTGGAGATGGTGGAGGGCAAGCCCCCCGTGCTGCTCATCGACGAGCTGGACCGGGCCGATGAGGAGTTCGAGGCGTTTTTGCTCGAGTTCCTCTCCGACTGGCAGATCACCGTGCCGGAAGTGGGCACCCTGCGGGCTGAGCAGCCCCCAGTGGTGGTGATTACCTCCAACCGCACCCGCGAGATTCACGATGCGTTGAAGCGCCGCTGTATGTACTACTGGATCGACTACCCCAGCTTTGAGAAGGAATACCGCATCGTGCGGGAAAAGGTGCCGGGCCTGCCGGAAAAGCTGGCCCAGCAGATCGTGGCCTTTGTGCAGGCTCTGCGTCAGCAGGACCTCTACAAGGCCCCGGGGGTGGCCGAGACCCTGGACTGGGCCGCCTCGCTTCTGGCCTTGGATGCCGTGGCGCTGGCCCCTGGGGTCATCGAGGATAGCCTGGGCGTGCTGCTCAAGTACCAAGACGACGTGGTGCGGGCCAAGCACCAGATGCAAGACCTTCTGGCCCGGGCCCAGCTTGCGCCCCAGCCATGACCGCCCAGCCCTCTGGCCAGCTTCTGGCCCATGCCGTGGCCTTTAGCCGGGCTTTGCGCGAGGAGGGCCTGGTGGTCACCCCTGGGCAGACCACCGCCTTCGCCCTGGCCCTGGGGGAGATACCCCTCTTCGACCCCGAGGCGTTTTTCTACGCCGCCCGGGCCAGCCTGGTGACCCGGCACGAGGACTACCCCCGCTTTGCCGAGGCTTTTCGCAAGTTCTGGCGTGCTTTGGGCCTCGAGCGCTTTCCCGCCGAGCTGCTCCAGCAGACCCCCCTGCCCCCCCGCAAGGACCCCAAGGCCCGACCCGGCGAGGTGGGGCGCCCCTCCCAGGAGGCTGCCGCCAGCCAGACCCGTCAGCCAGTGGTAGATCGGGCCCTTACTTTTTCCGCTACTGAGGTGCTGCGGCAAAAGCGCTTCGACCAGATGAGCCCGGAGGAGCTCGAGGCCGCGCGAAGGCTGCTTCACAACTTCGTTTGGAACCCTCCCGAGCGGCGTACCCGCCGCCTGGCCCCCAGGGGCCAGGAGCGCCTGGACCTCCGCCGTAGCTTCCGCCAGGCACTCCGGCACCAAGGCGAGCTGGTCCGCCTGGCCTGGCGCTCGCGCAAGTCCAAGCCCCGGCCCATTGTGGCCCTGGCCGATGTCTCCGGTTCGATGGAGCGTTATGCCCGGATGATGCTGCACTTTTTGCATGCCTTTGCCCTCGAGCAGACCCGCCGGGGGGTGCGTCGGGTGGAGACCTTCACCTTTGGTACCCGCCTGACCCGCATCACCCGCACCCTCAAGAAGCGCAGCGTGGACGGGGCTTTGGCTGAGGTGGGCCAGCAGGTCAAGGACTGGTCGGGGGGCACCCGCATTGGCGCCTGCCTCCATACCTTCAACCACACCTGGGCCAAACGCGTCCTGGGCCAGGGCGCCATCGTGCTGATCATCTCCGATGGCTGGGACCAGGGGGAGCCCGAGCTTTTAGCCTTCGAGATGGAGCGGCTACAGAAATCCTGCTACCGGCTGATCTGGCTCAACCCCCTGCTGGGCACCCCCGGCTACCAGCCCCTGACCCGCGGTCTGGTGGCGGCCATGCCCTACATCGACGATTTCCTGCCGGTACACAACCTGAATAGCCTCGAGCAACTAGTAGAGGTTCTGGGCCGGCTGGAGCGGCGGGCCAGCCTAATACACTTAGGAGTTACGCAGTTGCAGTTGACTGGACATTCTTCTGTGTGCTAGGAGGAGAGTGCTTAGCCAAGCTTCTCCAAAGGGGGTGATGCCCATGAACCCACCGAAGTGCGATGACCTGGACTACATCCACTTTCTCATCGCCGCTCAGCGGGTCTTCACCTGTACCGAGGCCGCTCGCTGTAGTCCAAAGGAGAAGAGCCCTCCCGCCCATGATGCCTTTACCCGCCTGCTGCAAAGACAGCCGCCCGACACGGCGGCGCTGTGGCAGGAGGCCAAGGCCTTCGTGAAGCTCAGGGAGGGG
>NZ_AUHY01000090.1 GCF_000423425.1 Meiothermus rufus DSM 22234
CCCAGGGAGGAAGCCAGTCCCGCAAGACCCCGGTACCCCCAGTCCACGAAAAGCTTGCGCACCCGGGGCCACAAGGAAAGGTCCATCCCCAAAAGCAAGGCCTGCCCACCCCTCTTGTCGTGCTCGTTAGCCGGATGGACAAAGGCCTTCAAAAGACGCCCCCCGGTGTCCGTCAGAATCTGCCGTTTCCTCCCTTTTACTTTCTTTGCCCCGTCGTTTCCCCGGGGCCCCCCTTTTCCCCCGTCTTCACCGACTGGCTGTCCATGACCAAGGCACTGGGGGGGGCATACCGTCCCTCTCGCTCCCGGTCACGCCGGACCAGGGCCTGGGCCACCCGCTCCCAGACCCCCTCCTTCTGCCCCTTGCGGAAGTAGACCCGTGAGGCATGGCCCGCCCCTGGATGCCGTTATTCAGGACGTAAAGTATAGCGTTGACGATTTCCCTTCCAGGCACTTTGGCAGGGCGGCCTCCTGGCTTGGGGGCGGGGATGAGGGGCTCCAGGAGGGCCCACTCTGCATCCGAGAGGTCGCTGGGGTAAAATCTACATGTAGAAGCCATCCTTCAAGCATAGTAGACTTTTACGACAGCCTCTTAGCTCTGCAACTGTAACCGTCATATTCCAAGTATGCTGCCGCAAGCTTTTCGCTTGCGGCAAGCTTTACAATAGCGCAATCGGCTACCAGGTGAAGCTGCCTTGGAGGAGGGCAGCCTCGAGGTGCACGGGCCACATCCGGTCCAGGAAGAGGGTGTGTCCGGGGAAGGTTTCCTGGGGGATGGGCCGGGCGGCGAGGAGGGCGCTTAGGGGTTGGTCCCCGGCGAAGGCGGTGGCCCGAAGCTGGACGCTGCTCCCAGGGGAGGGCACCACCCCAGCGAAGCCAGGAGCCTGCTCCACGTCCACGTAGTAGCTCGTGGCGCTGCCCAGAGCCCCCGCGCTCAGGAAGTGCCGCCAGTAGCGCACCCCCGGCTCGCCCAGGAAGAAGGCGTAGCCCAGGAAGTTGAGATTGGAGCTGAACCCTCCCGAGGCGATGTTGCTGAAGGTGGGCAGGGTGCTTGGGGTATGGGTCTGGCTTCCAGAGAGGCTTAGAGGGGGTACGGCGAGGCTCACGGATGCTCCAGGGGCCACCGCCGGATCGGCGGCGTCCTTGCGCAGGATGACGCAGCTAAAGCCGTGGCAGGTCCAGAACTGGAAGAGGTCCCCGCCAAATAGGGAACTGGGCCGGGCCACGGGTTGGGGGCTTCCCGTGCCCGTCCAGTTCGGGGGAACCAGGTCCACCGGGACGAAGGTGGAGAGGACGAGGCCGGCGTAGGAGAAGAAGGCGGGCGGGGTGGTGAGGCTGAGGGTATTTGTAGGACTTAGGCTGACGGTAACCGCAGTGGGCGGGATGCTGACGGGACCGGTGCGGCCGAAGTGGGGGGTGCCCCCGCTATCCCCGAAGACCGCTACCTCCCGCCCCGGCCCTGAGGGTGCGGTGAGCCCGGCAAAGCTTCCCCCGCTGAAGCTCAGCGCACCCCGGGCCGAGAAGGCGGTCCCGGAGCCGAGGCTCGGGGAGACGGTCCCACTTACCGCCGCCGTGGGGCTGGCATAGGCCACAGGACAGCGCACCATCAGGTTGCTTCCCACTTCGCTTCGCACTAGGTCCAGGCTCACGTAGAAATCGGTACCACCGGAACTAGGGCAGCGGAAGGCCACCTGGAAGCGGCTATTGGCGAGGAGGGGGAGGCCCCAGCTGGACTGCCCCGTGGGCAGGGCGTTCCAGGGGAGGCCCGAGGTGGAGGGGGGCGGGCCGACCCGCCAGGCCGCAGCCAGGGGCTGAAGGGGTTCTCCGATTCCATCCACCAGGATCACGTTTAGAGGCTGGATGCCGCTGCCCCCGCACGCCGCGAGGAGCAGCAGGAAAGGGGAAAAAAGCCAAGCGCGTTTCACGGTTGCCTCCTTTACTGGCCGCTGTAGATAGGGTTCACCTTGCCCACCCTCAGCTCATCCAAGGCGATCTCGCAGTGGAAGCCCGAAGGCGGGGTGTGCAAGGCCCCGATCCAGAGGGGCAGGGGATTGTTCGTGGATCCCGTGGGGGCGGTGAAGGTGCCGGCCGGGTTGCCGTTGACGAAGAAGACCCCGCTCGTGCCGTCCACCTTCACGGCTACCTGGGTCCAGGTGCCGCTGCTGTTGCTGGGGTTGAAGTTGGCGGGGAAGGTTTGGCTGGAGGTGAAGGTTCCCCCGCCGAGCCTAAGGGCCACCCGCGCCTGCCCCGTACCCGCGCCCTCTAAGTACAGGGTGTACCCGTTTGCGCTATTCCACTTGTCCAGGATGGGGTAGTAGGCACCCGCCCCGCACTGCACCGGGGCCACGGAGGCCTCGAGGTAGAGGCTTCCGTAGGAGAGGTTGAGGTCCGGGGTGGAGGGCACCTCCACATAGGTGGCCCCATTCCCCGGGAAGTAGAGGGCTCCTCCGGACTGTCCGGTAACCGAGGTGGGCCCGGTGAAGTTGGGCCAGGCCGCCACAGGCCCGGGCTTGGGGGTGCCGGTGTTGAAAAGGGGGTTCGCCACCAGGTCCTGGACCGAGGTAGCCCCCGGGGCCTCGTTCAGGGGCCAGTGGGCCACGGGGCAGATGGGCGTCGTGCAGGCCATTTGGGGCCCGCTGCACCCCGCGAGGAGGCCTGCCGCCAAAGCCAAAAGCAAAAGAGGCTGTTTCATGCTCTTCTCCTTTCGGTTTCCCTGGGGAAACCTGCCGCCAGGGTAGCGCAGAGGGTCTTAACGCAGCCCGAACAAAGTCTGAACGCCCACCCAACACCAAGGGCCCCCGGTGTGCGGGGGCCCGATGGAAAAACAAGGACTAGGGCTTAACGGAAAGGTCCACCATCCCCTTGCCCACCTCTTGGGGTGCGAAGGGAAGGGGCTTAGCGTATTGCTCCAGGTTCTGTTGCACCTGGGTGGGGGTGAGGTTCGGCTGGGCGGAAAGCCACAGGGCCATGGCCCCGGCCACCAGGGGAGTCGCGAAGGAGGTGCCGGTGCATTGGCCCTGCCCCCCTCCGGGAGTCACGCACTCCAGGGCGGTACCCGGCGCAGCCAGGTCCACGTAGGCCCCGCGGGTGCTATAAGAGGCTGGTCTCAGCCCGCCCTGCGTGGGGCCCGGTTCGGGTTCCAGCGCCCCCACCGCTACCAGCCCCGGCAGATCTAAGGCTGCGGGGTAGTGGGCCGGACTGCCCTGGTTGCCCTGGTTCCCCGCGGCGGCGGCTACCGGGATGCCCTGGCCCAGCGCGGCCTGGAGAGCGATCTTGAGGGCTTCCACCGGGGTGTCGCCCCCCAGGCTTAGGTTGAGCACAGTGGGGCCCTGGTGGTTTTGCAGGACCCAGCACACCCCCCGCACCACCCAGCTGGCGCGGCAGGTGCCCGAAGCGTCGCAGACCCGCACCGGGACGATCTGGGCATCCGGGGCCACCTCCTTCACCAGGCCCGCCGCCCCAGTGCCATGGCCGCCTGGGAAGGCGTCCTGGGGCGTGAGGTCCTCCTCCACGAAGTCGTAGCCAGGAAGCTGGAGAACGGCCGCGTCCACCCCGGTGTCCAGGACCGCTACCCGCACCCCGTTGCCCCGCAAGCCTCGGTTGTGGGCTCGAGGCGCGCCAATGGCCTCACCCCCCCAGCTGGAAAGGCTCCACAGGCTCTCCGGGTCGGCCTTGTAGCTGGGGTCCTGGGCCTCGAGCTCCGCCAGGGCCTGGCCCAGGGCCTCACCCCCATACCCCAGTTCGGCCAGGGTGAATCCGCAGGCCGCAAGGTCGCTTCGGCGCTCCAGGGTGAAGCCCGAAGGAAGCCTGGGAGTCTGGCCCAGGGGTAGCCGCAGGAGAATACGCTGGCGGTCTACCTGGCCCAGCACCCCCAGGGTGGCCCGGGCCTCCTGTCCCCCGGCCACCACCCGCACCGCCTGGGGGCCACCGGAGACATTCGGCACCCGGAAGCGCAGGGTGTTTCCCTCACGCGCCGTCACCGTGGCGCTGGTCCCGCCCACAAAGACCTGGGTTCCCTCCGAGCCCATCCCGCTGAGCCGGGCCTCCACCTCCTCCCCCAGGGCGGCCCGGCTGGGAAAGAGACTCAGGCTGGGGGAGGGGGTACAGGCGGAAAGCAGCAGCAAAACCGACCAGAACCATCTGCGCACGGGGCACCTCATCACCATAAAGAACGCTACACCCGCTCAAGTCCAGCACCCAGGCAGGCATGGCTAGGGGAGGGTGATGGAGCTACCGCCTACGGTGTAGTTGTTGGTTTGAGCGGTAGCCTCCTGGAGGTAGTCCCCTGCTTGGAAAGCGCTGGGGTTGTTGAGGTCTAGGGCGAGCAGGTTCTTGTTGCTCAGGATGGCAGAAACCCCAAAGCTGCCCGATCCCGTGGGAGGAGTGTACCCCAGCAAGCTGGGAGCTGAGAGGTCGGGCAGGGTGTAGCTCGTCTGGGTTCCTAGCCAGCCCTTGCTAAGGGTGGCGGTGTAGTAAATCCGGGCTGCTATCTGGAGGTAGATTCGGTAACCTTGCAGGCCGTTATCGTTTCGGGATAGGCCGCTTACGCTGGGGTGGGCTTGCGGGTTCACGCTTACGCTACCAGAAGGCCACGGCGCAGGCAGGTTCAGGTTAGGACTACCGGAGCCGAAAACCTGGATGCTCAGCAGCGAGGCGTTGGTCGCACTGGTACTGGTCTGAATTACGGTCGCGTAGCGATCCCCACCCCCAGACCCACTCACGGGCCGGTAGCTGGTCAGCGAGGCGTTCACCGTGCCCCCGCCGGTGTTGCTCGAGCTCAGGTAGGAAGCGAGCGCACCCATAAGCGGCGCATAGCCCGAGGGGGGCGTGGGCAGGGTCAGGTTGACCGGAGGGAGCTGGTCGGACGTGCTCAGGCTTACGGCTGCGTTTCCTCCGCTCACCACGTTGACCCCCTTAAGGACCTTGGCCACCTTGACGAAACCTCCGCTAGCCCTCAGGGTCACCAGAAAATCCTGATTGCCAGTCGCGGTGCTGACTGTTACCGAAACATTGGTTGCGGCTGGCGAGCAGCTAGGACCGTTCACGCAAACTTCATCCCCTCCCGCGATCAGGCTGGAGTCTACGTTCACGTTCACCGTGAAGGAGACGGTGGCGGGGGCGCTGCTGCACTCCAATTTGGGGTTGGGCAACTCGCTGGCGGTGGCCTGGATCACCTTGACCTCCAGGCCGCTACACCTCACCGCCACCCCGTACTTGGTCTGACCCCCCAGGCTGAAGGTGCCGGTCTTAGTGGAGGTGCCGCTCAGGGTAAGGGGTTGCCAGTTCCCGGAGCCCACCTGGTAGGCAGCGGCGTCGAAGCTATTCGCGGGGTCTTCCACGGTGAGGGTGATGCTGCTGGGGGGTGGGGGCGTGCCACCACCGCAGGCCGCGAGGAAAAGCGTCAGGGCCAAGGCCAAGAACAGTCTTAGGTTTAACATTTTACGTACCTCCTCAAACTTACCCACGGCAGACGGATTTTGGAACGTAGGATTTGGCTGGGACATTAGCCCGCCGTGGGTGCCTAGAGGGTAGCAGAGGGGGTCTTAACTAAGTCTGAACGCCTCGAGCCGGCTCCGGTAACGCTCGGCCAGCACGGTGTAGCGCGCTTCCTCCAAAAGGGCGATGGCCTCTTCTAAGCTGGCCCGCTCGCCGGTGAGTTCGGCCAGGTTGGCCAGCACCGCCGCGGTCAGCACCCACTCCTGGCCCGCCTTGGCCAGGCGTAAGGCCTCCTGGTAGGCCGCCTTGGCCTCGGCGGACCGCCCCTGCCGGTGGTAGAGGGCCCCCAGGTTGTTCCAGGCCCGCCCCATGGCCTCGAGGTTGCCCTTGGCCAGGGCCAGCGACTCCCGGTACAGCCGCTCCGCCTCGGCGGGTTGGCCCTGGCGTTCCTTGATCACCCCCAGGTTGAGGAAAAGCCGCGCCCGCAGCCCCTCCCGCGGCCCGACGGCCTCGAGCACCTCGGCAAACGCCCCTTCCCCCTGGCCCAGCTCGGCCAGCGCCACCGCCCGGTTACCCAAGGCCCCCAGGTGGCGCACCTCCTCCCCGGCCATCAGAAAGCGCACCGCCGCCCGGCTAAAGGCCTCGGCGGCCTCCTGGAAGCGGCCCTGGCCCAAAAGCATCATGCCCTGCAGGTTGAGGGACTCGGCCTGGGCGTATACCCCTCCACCGGCAGCCCGATCTGCCTCGACTTGGGCCTCGGCAAACTGCCCCAACCGCAAGAGCACACTCCCGCGCAGGGCGCTTTTCTCCGGGCTATCGGGCAGCTCGTCCAGCATCTCCAGGGCTTCCCTGTACCGGCCCAACCGCTCCAGAGCCCGCGCCCGCAAGAGCAGGAGTTCCGCGTCGGGGGACAGCTCCGCGAGCAGGGCTAGCGCTTCCTGGGGCCGCTCTTCCACCTGGGCCTTGGCCAGGCGCAGCAGGGCACTGCGTCCGCGGGGCAGGTCGGAGGCTTCCCAGTGCGCGCGGGCCAGCTGGTACAGGGGAGCAGCCTCCCCAAGGGGAAGCTTGCGGGCCAGTTCCAAAGCCACCCTCCGGCCCTCCACCGAAAGGGGCACCGCCCGCTTGGGCTGGCCCTGGGTGTCGAGCAGCCCGCGCCCGATGAGAAAATCCAGGGCCTCCGCGGAGAGGCCCAGAAGCTCCACCGCGCGGGTCAGGCCCACCAGCTGCACGGCGAAAAAAGCCCGCTGCACCTCCGGTGCGAAGACTGCTAGCTCCGGCTCGGCCTCTATCACCTCAGCCACACCTGGCAGGGTGCGGGCCTGCTGCACAAGGTCTCTAGCCTCTTCGGCCCAGCCCAGGCCAAAAAGCGCCTCGGCCTGGCGCACATGGGCCGCCCACAGCGCTTGGGCTAGGGCCTCGCGCTTGGCCCAGACCCACTCCTCCAGCTCTACCGGTAGCCCGTCGTCGGCCCCCTCCAGGAATCGGCCCCGGTAGAGGCGGCGGGCTTCGGAAAGCTGCCCCCGTGCAAGGGCACTTTGCAGCGCTACAGCGTCACAGGCCACCTCGGCCCGCAGCACCTCCTCACCTTCTAGCTGCACACCCGCCGTGCGCAGCTGGGTCAGGGCTACCGATAGGCTATTGAGGCCATCGCTGGCCCCCGGCCAGAACAACTCGGCCAGGTGGCGCCTCGAACGGGGGCCCTCCAAAGCCAGATAAACCAGCAGCAGCAAGGGCTTCTTCTTACGGAAAGGAGTTTCCGGCCCCTCCAGCGACAACTCCCCCAGCGTGCGCAGCATAGCTTCGGTTTTAGATTTTAACCGATAGCCCGGAAAAAAGCAGTACCATGTAATCGGTCAACACATGTGAGACTGGGGGGCCGACTCCTCTTGCATCATAGCCAGGAACTCCAGGGGCGCGAGGCCGTTTAGGGCCCGGTGGGGTCGCTCACGGTTGTAGTGGTCGAGGTAAGCGTCAAGCTTCTTTTGGAGCTCGGGGATCTGCGAGGGTAAGGGCCGGGTGTAGAACTCGTCCCTGAAGGTCCGCTGCATCCGCTCCACGTGACCGTTGAGCTTGGGGCTCCTCGGGGGAAGGACGAAGAGCTTGACGCCGAGACCTTCACAGGCCTCCTCAAACTCCGACATGAACTCCG
>NZ_AUHY01000091.1 GCF_000423425.1 Meiothermus rufus DSM 22234
AGGAGGCCTGCTGTGCTCTGGGGATTGCCTTGTTTGTGCTGCCGCCGAGGAGTCCTAAACTCAATGGTCACGTGGAGCGGGTGCAACGGACCTTTAGGGAGGAGCTCTATACCCGGCCTCTGCCCCCCCGGCTCAGCGAGCTACAGGCAGAGCTGGATGCCTACCTGGACCACTACAACCGCCGAAGGCCTCACATGGCCCTGGGGGGTCTTGCTCCCTTGGAGTATTTAGCTAAGATGCAGGAGGAGTCGGTTCCCCAGTCTCACATGTGTTGACCGATTACAGGGTCTTGCTCCCTTGGAGTATTTAGCTAAGATGCAGGAGGAGTCGGTTCCCCAGTCTCACATGTGTTGACCGATTACACCACATTGACATAGCCTGGCACGGTTTGGGTAGAATAAGCCAGCCGTTCGAAGGCTAAAGAATGAAGTCGCTAGGAGGAATCGGCATGAAGAAGCTCGCAATTCTAGCACTGGGTGCCTTGGCTTTAGGTGTAGCCTCGGCCCAGTCCAACGTGATTAAGATCGCTTCAGTTTCGCCCCTCTCGGGGCCTCAGTCGGCTCTAGGTACGGCCATCGCCCAAGGGGCCCAGATGGCCATTGAAGACGCGCAAGCCCGCTTCCAGCAGCTAGGCTTCCAGCTTCAGTTTGCCCCACAGGACGACCAAGCCACCCCCGATGTGGGCGTGGCGGTAGCCCGCCGCATCGTCAACGACCCCGACCTTTTGGCCATCGTGGGGCACCTCAACTCCGGTGTAGCTATTGCTGCTTCGGAAATCTACAAGGACACCAACCTGGCCATGGTCTCCCCGGCCAACACCAACCCTCGCGTGACCGACCGGGGCTACCTTAACGTCAACCGTATCTGCGGGCGCGACGACGTGCAGGGCCCGGTAGGCGCCGAGTACGCCGTGCGGGTGCTGCGCAAACAACGCCTATTCGTCATCCACGACAAAACCCCCTACGGCCAGGGCTTGGCTGAGGCCTTTGCCGCGCGGGCCCGCGAGCTAGGCGCTCAGGTGGTCGCCTTGGTAGGCACCGAGGAGGCCTCCAACTTCCAGCCCCTCATCCTGCAGATGCGGGCCCAGCGGCCCGATCTGGTCTACTACGGCGGCATCTACGACAAAGGCGGCGTGCTGGTTAAGCAGATGCGCGAGCGGGGCATCACCGCCACCTTCATGGGCGGCGACGGTCTGGATGCCTCCGACCTGGTGAAGATTGCTGGCAGCGCTGCCAAGGGCGTACTGTTTACCACCACTGCCGGCCCCATTAGCACCTTGCCCAAGGCTGCCGAGTTCGCCCGGCGCTACAAGGCCAAGTTCGGCAAGGACCCTGAAGCCTACGCGGTTTATGCCTACGACGCGGCCAACGTGGCCCTGGCTGGCATCGAAGCTGCTATCAAGGCCAACAATGGCCGCAAGCCCACCCGCGAGCAGGTGGCCCGGGCCATCCGCGAGGTCAAGCTCGATGGCCTTACCGGCCGCATCGAGTTCGATAGCAAGGGCGACCGGAAGCTCTCCGACTACTATGTCGTTGGCATGAAGGAAGCCAAGTACCCCGGCGAGGTGCTGCGGGTCATCCAGTTCGCCCCGCCTGCGGCCCGTCAGTAGTTGCTCCGTCTGTATGCAAACTCCCGCTAAGGCGGGGGTTTGTTTTTTTTTGATGGTCTTGACCTGGATTGACCCGCCGGTCAGGATTAGCGGATTCATTCCAGGTTGTCAGGCCACCCCCTAGCCTATATACTCTGTCAGGCTAAAGTTACAATGGATGCGGCTATGTGCATATTTTTGCAGGCATCCTTGTAGCTAAATGAATAAGTAAACTAGGAGGTTCTACTTGACGGTTGCCGATCTTCTGGCCATCCTTCCCCAAACCATCCTCGAGGGGCTTCTTCTGGGCTTTGTCTATGCCATGGTAGCCCTAGGGTACACCATGGTCTACGGGGTACTGGGGCTGATTAACTTTGCCCACTCCGAGGTCTTCATGATCGGAGCGGTAATCGGCCTCGAGGTCTTCCGCTTCTGGGGCAACCCCGAGGCCCCGGTCATCCCTAACCCCTTCCTACTGCTCTTGGTGGCCCTGGTTTTCGCCGCTGTTGGCTCGGGCACCATGGCGGTACTGGTGGAACGCTTCGCCTACCGCCCGCTGCGCAAGCGAGGCAGCAAAAACATCCTGGTGCCCATGATTACAGCCATCGGGGTCTCCTTTTTGCTGCAAGACCTGACCCGTATCTACGCCGCTTTGCGCCACAACGAGTTCAACATGCAGTACCGCACCTACGACGCGTTGAACACCACGCTGCTGCTGCCCTTTGAAACCACCATCCAGGTCAAGGGAATCCTCATCATTGTGGTCTCGCTCCTGATGCTCTTCGCCCTGACCTACCTGGTCAACCGCACCAAGCTGGGCAAGGCCATCCGGGCGGTGTCGCAGGACATGCAGACTGCCTCTTTGATGGGCATCAACCCCGATGTCATCATCTCCCGCACCTTCCTGGTGGGCGGTTCGCTGGGGGGGGTAGCCGGTGTGCTGTTTGGGCTTTTGTACACCAATGTCACCCCCTATTCCGGGGTGCTGCCGGGGCTCAAGGCCTTTACCTCGGCGGTGCTGGGGGGCATTGGCAACATCCCCGGGGCCACGGTGGGGGGCCTGATTCTGGGGCAGCTCGAGACCCTCTCCGGCACCTACCTCCCCTTCCTGACCAACGGCAACTTCGGCACCGAGTATAAGGATGTTTTCGCCTTCCTAACCCTGGTGCTTTTGCTGCTTTTCCGGCCTCAGGGCATTTTCGGCCAGAATGTGAGTGAAAAGGTATGAGCCGGTATATCTTCCCCTTCACCCTTGCCTTCACCGCACTTTCCCTCTTGGGGGCCCTGTTGCAGCCGCAAAACGGCCTGACCAACCTGGCCCTGGTGGCCTCGGTGGCGCTGGTGAGCCTGGGGAAAATCCCCACCGCCTGGCGCTCAGGCCTGCTGGCGATACTGGCCTTAGCCCTCACCGTGCTGCTGCGCCTCAACCCCAGCGACAAGATCGCCTTCTACGGCCTGCTAGGCGTGCTGATGGCCTGCTTTTTGCTGCCCAACCTGTCCCACCTGGTACGGGTGGCTCTGGGGGTGGCCATTCTGTTCATCGCGGTGCCCATCGCCGGCCTCAGCAATTCCTTTTTGTTTGAGCTGGGCATCCAGATCGGCATTTTCGCCGCGCTGGCTCTGGGTTTGAACGTGGTGGTAGGCCAGGCCGGTCTCCTCGACCTGGGCTTTGCCGCCTTTTTTGCGGTCGGGGCCTACACCTGGGGCATTTTTGGTTCCCCCCAGGCCGCCGAGTTTATCCAAGGCTTCCCTCCCCAGGGCTTGCCCGGCAACTACCTCTATTTGTTCATGGCCCTAGCCATCATCACCGCTGCCATTACCGGTGTGCTCATTGGGCTGCCGGCCTTGCGGCTACGGGGCGACTACCTGGCCATCGTCACCCTAGGCCTAGGTGAAGTGGTGCGCATCCTCGCCAACAACCTGGACAAACCGCTCAACATCACCAACGGCCCCCAGGGCATCACCCCGGTCAACCGCCCAGAAAGCGGTCTGCTGGGCGATATCCTCCGCCTGGTGGGAGCCGAGCAAATTTACGGCAAGCCCATCGACACTTACATCACCTACGCGTTCTTCTTCTATCTCCTGGTGCTTTTGGTAATCGCCGTGGTTCTCCTGGTCAACATCCGGCTGGCCAACTCGCGCTTTGGCCGGGCCTGGGTGGCCATCCGTGAGGACGAGATCGCCGCCAAGGCTATGGGCATTCCCCTGCTGCCCACCAAGCTGCTGGCCTTCGCTACTGGTGCGGCCTTCTCTGGCGTCATGGGCGCCATCTTCGCTGCCAAGCAGACCTTTGTGAGCCCCGAGTCCTTCACCCTGCAGGCCTCGATTAACATCCTGGCTTTCGTGATTCTGGGCGGGATGGGCTCGATTGGGGGTGCGGTGGTCGGGGCTGCGGCGGTCACGGTGCTCAACATCGGCATCCTCAAGGACTTCTCCGACCTGCTCAACACCTGGCGGCAGACCGGGGTGACCATTCTGGGTTACAACATGGCCAACCTACCGCCCCAGCTCAACCCAGCCAAGTACGAGCGGCTGGTATTTGGCCTGATTTTGATTCTGATGATGATCTTCCGCCCCGAGGGGCTGATTCCCGAGCAACGGCACCGGGCCGAGATGCAGGAGGCCCGTCAGGAGGCCCAGGAAGGTGGTGTGAAATGAGCGAGCTGGCTTTGGATGTGCAGAACGCCACCAAAAAGTTCGGTGGGTTGGTGGCGGTGGACAATGTGAGCCTCCAGGTACGGCCTAGGGAAATCTTCTCGGTAATCGGCCCCAACGGGGCAGGCAAAACCACCTTTTTCAATATCCTCACCGGCATCTACAAGCCCGACACGGGCCGGGTAGTCTTCTTCGGCCAGGACATTACCGGCTACTCCCCAGATAAGGTGGCGCGCACCGGCATTGGCCGCACCTTCCAAAACATCCGGCTGTTCAAGGCCATGACCGTCCTAGAGAACGTGCTGGTAGGCCACCACTACCACACCCACCAAAGCTATTTCGACGTCCTCTTGCATACCCCCCGCTTCCATCGGAGCGAGAAAAAGGCCAAAGAGCGGGCCATGGAGCTACTGGCCTACATGAACCTAGACAGGCGGGCTGAGGAGCTGGCCTCGGGGCTTTCCTACGGAGAGCAACGCCGCCTGGAAATCGCCCGGGCCTTGGCTTTGGAACCGCGGCTCTTGTTTTTAGACGAACCCGCGGCGGGAATGAACGAGCAGGAAACCGAAGACCTCAAGGTGCGCGTGCGCAAGCTGCGCGATGAGCTAGGCCTGACCATTGTGCTCATCGAACACGACATGGCCATGGTGATGAGCATCTCGGATCGGATTGCGGTGCTCGAGTACGGCTCCAAGATTGCCGAGGGTTTGCCCGCCGAGATCCGCGCCAATCCGCGGGTTATTGAAGCCTACCTGGGCAAAGGCGCAGCAGGACAGGCCGGAGGGAGCACGCATGCCTCTGCTTGAAGTCAAAGACATCCACACCTACTACGGTCATATCCACGCGCTCAAGGGTATATCGCTCACGGTGGAGGAAGGCGAGATTGTTACCCTGATTGGCGCCAACGGCGCGGGAAAAAGCACCACCTTGCGCACCATCAGCGGGATGAATAAACCTCGCAAAGGTGAGGTCATCTACCAAGGCCGGCCTATTCACAAAATCCCCGCCGACAAAATTGTGGCTTTGGGCATAGGCCACGTGCCCGAAGGACGGCGTATCTTCCCCCGCATGACTGTGGAGGAGAACCTGGAGATGGGCGGATTTCTCATCAATGACGCCAGGGTCATGCAAGAGCGCAAGGAGCAGGTTTTCACCCTCTTTCCCCGCCTGGCCGAACGGCGCAAACAGAAAGGCGGCACCCTATCGGGGGGAGAGCAGCAGATGCTGGCCATTGGCCGGGCTTTGATGCAAGACCCCAAGCTGCTGCTGATGGACGAGCCCTCGATGGGGCTGGCCCCGGTACTGGTGGACTTTATTTTCGAGATTATCCAGAAGCTCAACCAGCAGGGCAAGACCATTTTGCTGGTAGAGCAAAACGCCCGCCTGGCCCTGCAGATTGCCCACCGCGGCTACGTGCTGCAAACCGGCCACCTGGCCATGAGCGGCCCTGCCAAGGAGCTGGCCGCCCGGCCTGAGATTCAGGAAGCTTATCTGGGCGGGCACGGTTAGCCTACAGGTCGAGATACTACATAGCCATGAAGGCCAAATTCGCTCACACTGCCCTTCTGCCAGGCCTCGAGGTACCTGGCGCGGTGCTGCGCCCTTTTGCCGGGGAGCAGCTCATGCTGTTGCGGGCCGAGAGCCAAGCAGGTTCGCTCTTGGCGGTCCACGAGCAGATAACCCTGGTGGTCTCGGGGCGCTTGGGGAGGAGTGGCTCGAGCTAGGCCCCGGTGACATTGTGCATGTACCGCCGGGCGTCGAACACGAGGCGTTTTTTGTTGAAGATTCGTAGTATTTGACGCCTTCCACCCAGTACGGCAGGATTTGCTGAACAGGCTTTAAGGAATAGCCCTCCATGCGCACCGTGGTCACCACCTACTACCTCGAGGCCACCTCCCCCGACCAGCTCCGGCCCAAGCCCACCGCCCCCGAAGGCTTTTTGCTGATGAAAGCCGAGATTCCCAGCGCTGAGTTGCAGCGCTTTCTCTACCGCAGCGTGGGGGGAGGTTGGTACTGGTACGAAAAAGCCCATTGGGGCTATGCCGAGTGGTGGGCCTATGCCCAAAACCCTCACCGGCACACCTGGGTGGCCTACCTCAGGGGTACCCCTGCGGGTTACTTTCAGCTCGAGGAACAGCCTGAGGGCAACGTGGAAATCGTCTATTTCGGCCTGCTGCCCCAGTTTGCTGGGATGGGGCTGGGAGGCCACCTGCTAACCCGGGCCCTGGAGGAGGCCTGGCGGCTAGGGGCAAAGAGGGTCTGGGTACACACCTGTTCCCTAGACAGCCCCGCTGCCCTAGCCAACTACCTGGCCCGGGGAATGCGCTTATACAAAAGCCAGACCCGCTGGCAGGAAATCCCCGACCAGACCCCAGGCCCCTGGGAGGGGGCCTGGGGTTAGTCTGGGTCGAACCAGGTGTGTAGGGTCGCTTGCGCCTGGGCCTTAACCTCCGGGGTAATGTGGGCTGCCACCGTACCCACCGCCAGGAGCAGCACGCTTAGATCGTCGGTAAAGCCCACCAAAGGCGCCAGATCGGCCACCAGGTCAAAGGGCAGGATGAAGTACACCAACGCGCCCACAATGGTGCGCTTGGCCCAGGCCGGGGTCTCGGGGCGCTTTAGGGCGTAGTAAAGCCAGAGGGCTTTCTCGACCACTTCGCGGCCTGCCTGGCGGGCAAAGCGCCGTAGTTTGTTCCAAAAATCTTCCTCGCGGTAGCGCTCGATTGCATTGATTTCAATCACGTCGACTTTTTGAATATTACTCGCCACTATTGGCCCTCCCGATTCGCCAGAACCTTACTGGACGAGCAAAAGAGCATGGGTTCCACCCCAAATCTACGGGTGTAAAACCTATGGTAGCAGATTGCATTGGCCAAACATGAATCTCTATAGCAGCGCATTTTTGGTTTTTGGTCTCACTCTAATCGCAGACCACAACATCGAATGGGCAAATCAGGGCTAAGTTAATTTCCCCTGCCCCTTGCTGTTATACCGGATAGGACTTACGCAGTTGGCTGAAGGATGTGGAGGGGATGGGCGAGATAACTTCGTATTGCCTCGCGAACAATGGACGCCTTGGCCTCGTACCAGCTCACCCCCCTGCGCAGCCGGTAGACCTCCAGCCGGAGGAAGGCCCGCAAAGCCAGGAGGAGGTGCCGCAGGATGGAGACCGCCTTCCTCACCTGGGCCCGCTCCACCCCACAGCACTGCTTGAGCCCCCGATGGTACACTTCGATCCCCCATCCTTGCCGCTCTAACTCCGCCCGCTTCTCTTCGCTCATCCCCAGATGGTTCGTGGCCCAGTACTCCGCCTCCCCGTCCTTGGAG
>NZ_AUHY01000092.1 GCF_000423425.1 Meiothermus rufus DSM 22234
TAGTCCAGGTCATCGCACTTCGGTGGGTTCATGGGCATCACCCCCTTTGGAGAAGCTTGGCTAAGCACTCTCCTCCTAGCACACAGAAGAATGTCCAGTCAACTGCAACTGCGTAAGTCCTAAAATTAAGAAGAACAATACTAAATCCAAATTTGAGCAAAGCAGCGCTGTTCCTACCACCAACGTACCCTCAAGGAGGTGGGGTGCTTGGCGTGGACTGGCCCAGCTTGCATTTGCACCGATGGCTATAAGCTCTCGTTGCCGACAATAAGCCCGCAGGCCACCAACTCCAAAGCCCTGGCCTGCCATCTAAAGGAACCTTCCTTATCACCTTCTCTAGTAGCGGCTCCTTTATGCCATCTGCGCCGAAGGCTATCCAGCAGTTGGCTCCGCAGCAAAAAGGCCAAAATCGGGTATGGTACCACTCCGCTCCGACACTACCTTTGCCGTGCACCTGCCGTCGAACCACACCCCACAGGGCTAGCTCCAGCTAAGTGCCTCACCGCAGCTTTCGCTACAGTAGGAACCCCAAATGGGCCTTGAGGACGGGGCCTTTGCAAGCGCCCGTGTTGAAAAGTCGGTGCGCGGAAGCTTAGCTCTCCTTGATATGGGCAAAGTAGGGCAGGAAAACCAAGACTACCTGGCTAGCCGCAAGAGGTAACCCATCTTTAGGGATGCCTGCAGCGCTCGAGCCGGGGCAGGGTAGCAAGGGGTGAGGAAGTAGCCTTTTTTGGCTGTCATGTGGCGGCTGCGACCCTGTTCCTCAGCCATAGTCAATGCGGAGGATGTGGAAGGGGCTTTGGGCTAAAGCCTCCATGGCACGAAAAACACAGGCGGGCATCTTAGGTTCTCTCGGTGGCACAAAGTTCCCGAAACCTGGCCGCCAAGGTAAAGTTCTATCGCCCTAGCGCAGGCTCAGCGCCGCCTTCTTCGCACTTTCCCCCAGGGCATTATGGCCGGTGAACTCGCGGCCTAAAATGAGGGTGTGGATGTCGTGGGTACCCTCGTAGGTGTCCACGGTCTCGAGGTTCAGCATGTGGCGGATGCTGTGGTACTCGAGGGTAATCCCACTGCCACCCAAAATCTCCCGTGCAGCACGGGCCCCGTTCAAAGCCGCCCGCACGTTGTCGCGCTTGGCCAGCGAGACCTGGGCCGGCTTGAGCTTTCCCGCATCCTTGAGCTGGGCCAGGCGCCAGGCCAAAAGCAGACCCTTGGTGTGGTTGGCGGCCATGCGCACCAGCTTTTCCTGCACCAACTGGCGGCTGGCAATGGGGGCCCCAAAGGTGGTGCGGCTCTGGGCGAACTCGAGGGCTTCGGTATACACCGCTTCCAAAGCCCCCAGCGCCCCCCAGGCGATGCCGTAGCGGGCTTGGGTAAGGCAGGAGAGCGGCCCTTTGAGGCCCTTTACGCCGGGCAGCATGGCACTGGCCGGAACGCGCACCTCCTCCAGCACCAGCTCGCTGGTTACCGAGGCCCGCAAGGAGGCTTTGTGCTGTATTTTGTTGGCCCGGAAACCTTTGCTATCGGTAGGCACAATGAAGCCCCGCACCTCCCCCTCCTCGTCCTTGGCCCAGACTACCGCCAGGTGGGCCAGATTGCCGTTGGTGATCCACATCTTGGTTCCGCTCAGCACATAGTCGCCGCCGTCCTTGCGGGCCCGGGTCTTCATGTTGCCGTCGGGGTCGGAGCCACCATCGGGCTCGGTCAGGCCAAAGCAGCCCACTAGCTCTCCGCTGGCCAGCCGGGGCAGGTATGCCCGTTTCTGCTCCTCCGAACCATAGGCCCAGATGGGGTACATCACCAGGCTACTCTGTACGCTGCAAAAGCTGCGCAGCCCCGAGTCGATGCGCTCGAGTTCGTAGGAAATCAGGCCATAGGTGGCCGCACTGGCCCCTTGGCCGCCGTATTCCGGGGGTAGGCTGGGGCCTAAAAAGCCCATCTCGCCAAATTTTTTGATCAGGTGGGTGGGAAACTCCGCCTTCTCCCACCACTCGGCGATGTAGGGCAGGCACTCAGCTTCCAGAAACTTGCGGGCAGCCTTCTGGATTTCACGCTCTTCGGGGGTGAGCAGGTCGGTTACTTGGTAAAAGTCAAACATGGGAGACCTCGAGGTCTAATTCTATCGCGGTTCCCCGCTTTTTTACTGCTATGCCCAATAACCTCTCCACTCTACAAACCTGCTATCCCAGGGCAAGTATACAAGTATATTTGCTTGAGCTCGAGACTTTCCTGGCGAGGTGTTGGGTCTACCTCTCCCCCATTCTGCGATAACCAAAACCCAGGGCCAACAAAGACGGCAGCAGGGTGGCCACCCCCACCAGCCCCAACCACCAAAGGCCCTCTGCGCTGGTCAGGTAGTGGGCCTGCCCCTGGGTAAAGGCCAGGTACACTGGACGGCTGGCCAGCACGACCAAAAACCCCGAGTGCAGCAGGATAAAGCCCATGTACAGCAGCCCCCCCAGCCCCACCGGCACCTCGGCGGGGTTGGGGGCATCGAACTTGGGAAAGGCCGCCCCCAGGCCCACCCCCAAACCCGCCGCCGCAATGGCCGAAGCCAGCCCCAGGATCAGGGAGATCTGGGTGAGGTTGCCGTCCAGGCCCAGTACCCTGGGTGAAAAGTAGCCCAGGGCAAGGCCCAGCGGCAGCAAAAAGAACAGGGCCAGGCCAAAGCGGGTCAGGAGCATGGTTTGCTTGGAGACCGGGCCGGTCTGGAGCATCCAGTAAGCGGGGCCCTCGAGGCTATACAGCGGATAGGCCAGCCGCACCCCCACCCCGCCGATCACAAACCCCTGGAAAGCCAGGTGCATGAAGCCCGCCACTAGCTGAAAGCGGGGGTCGCCCAGGGGCAGATACTGCAGGCTGGTGGTGTACAAAAGCACCAGCACGCCCACCAGAATCAGCTGGGCGGCCTGGTTGGGATCGCGGAAGAAGAGCCGCAGGTCGCGGGCCCAGAGGGCCGGGGCCACCCCCAAGGCCGACCACCGATCCAAAAGACCTGGTTGCAGGGTGCCGCGCTCACGCACGGTACCCTCGAGGGCCCGCACCCAGCCCTGCTGGTAGGCATAGCTAGCGACCAGCCCGGCCAAGAGCAATAATCCACCTGAAAGGGCTAAGAGCAACCAGAACTGGGGTTCCACATCCCCCCGAGAAAGCCCCTTCAGGGCCTGTTGCGCCAAGGCCGAGGGCAGGAAGGGGGCTGAGGGATCGCGGAAGGTCTGGAGGAAGCGGTCGAGTTCTTCTGGATTGGCAAAGTCGGTCTGGAACAGTACTTCAGGCCGCAAAGCCCGCAGCAAAAAGATGAGCAGTCCACCCAGCACGGCTCCCAGCGCAGCGGCCCACTCCCGGGCCCGGCCCGCCGGGGCATAGCGCACCAAGGGCAGGGCCAAACCCACCCCCAGCACCACCGGGAAGGCAAACAGGGCCAGCGCGACCAGGACCGCGCCCACAAAGAACAGCGGAGGTGCCCCGTAGTGTGCGCCATAGGCAAACAGCACCGGTAGCAACAGCAAACAGGGCAACAAAGCGGTGGTGATGAAAACCTCGCCCACCTTGAACAGAAAGACCCTGCGGGCTGGTTGAGGCAGGGCTAGCAGCAGGGGCAGATCCTCCGAGGTGTACAGCACCGCCACCGCGTTGGGCAGCGCCGAGAGCACCACCGCGCTCGAGAGCACCAGCAGCAGGCTGCCCAGCATGCGCTCCACCAATACATCGCGGGTAAAGGCCGCCGCTAAACGATTGAGAAAAACATTGCTGCCGAAAAGCTCGTTGGAGATGAAGTGCAAAAACCAGCTTGTCCCCCACCAAGCCCCATAGGCCAGTCCGGCCCCCAGCAGCAGCCCCACCAGGGCCGAGGCCGGAGCCTGACGAAAACCGTTCCATAAAAGCTGCAAGCGCAGGGTCAGCATCCCGGCTCGAGTCTAGCCCAGCCCCGTGGCGCCAAGGGTGCTTTTGCACCGCCTGCCCCTACTCACCCCCCCCTCGGCTTTTGCTTTAGACTGGTGCCAATGCTCATCAAAGACGTAATGCACAGCCCGGTGCTGACGGTAGATGCCTCGGTGACCCTCGAGGCCGCCTACCATCTCATGCTCCAACGCAACATCCGGCACATCCCGGTGACCCAAGAGGGCCGCCTGGTAGGGATGATTACCGACCGGGACATCCGGCTGGCCACCAGCCCCTTTGCCCCCCAAGGCCCTTATCCCACCGATACCCCTGTCGGAACCGTCATGACCCAGCCGGTGATCACCGGGGATGCCCTCGACCCGGTAGAAGAGGCCGCGCGGGTCATGCGGGAGCGCAAAATTGGGGCCCTGCCCATCCTGGAGGGCCAGGAAATCGTGGGCATCGTGACCGGGATTGACCTGCTAGACGCGCTTCTGCGGCTTACGGGGGTGCAAAAACCCAGTGGGCGGCTCGAGGTCTGCCTCGACGACCGGCCCGGCGAGCTGGCCCGGCTGAGCAGCGCCTTGGCCCAGCAAAACATCAACATCCACTCCCTGCTTACCTACCCCTCTGGCCCCGATACCGTAACCACCGTGGTGCGGGTAGGCACCCTCGAGGTGCGTAAGCTGGCCCAAACCCTGCGCCAGCAGGGCTTCGAGGTGCAGTGGCCGCCCGAGATTCCCAGCAAGGGCTTATGAGCGTCCCGGTCATCTACAGCCCCCAGTACAAGCGCTACAACTTTGGGCCGCAGCACCCCTTCAGCCCGGTACGGCTGGAGATGCTATTGGATTTACTGGAGCACCTGGGCTACCCGTTGCCCTTCGTCGAACCCCATCCGGCCACCCGCGAGGAGGTGCGCAGCGTGCACCTGGAGTCGTTTGTGCGGCGGGTGGAGGCCGCCGGGCGGGGGGAACACGCGCCCGACTTCGACCACTACGGCCTGGGCACCGCCGATACCCCCATCTTCCCCGGCATGGACGAAGCCGCCCGCTGGCTGGTGGGGGGCACCCTGACCGCGGCCCGCATGGTGGCCAGCGGCCAGGCCCGGGAGGTCTTGCAGCTGGGGGGCGGGCTACACCACGCACAAAAAGACCTAGCCTCGGGGTTTTGCGTCTACAACGACCTCTCGGTGGCCATCCGCCACCTCACCCAGCAGGGCCTGCGGGTGGCCTACGTGGACATCGACGTCCACCACGGCGACGGGGTGCAGTGGATTCACTACGACGAAGCCGAGGTACTGACCTTTTCCATCCACGAGTCGGGCCGTTACCTCTACCCTGGTACCGGCCACACCCACGAGATCGGCAAGGCCGGGGGCACCGGACGCAAGCTGAACATCCCGCTGGAACCCTTCACCGAGGATGATTCTTACCTCGAGGTTCTGCAGATGGGCCTCGAGCCGGCCCTGCGCTGGTTCCGCCCGGATGTGATGGTCATCCAGTGCGGGGCCGACGCCCACTACCTCGACCCCCTGGCCGAGATTCTGCTCACCACCCGGGCCTACGGCAAAATTTTCCCCCTGCTGCGCCAGTACGTGGCCGAGTTCGCCGGGGGTCGGGCGGTCTACACCCTGGGCGGCGGCTACAGCCTGGATGCCACCAGCCGCATCTGGGCCCTGCTCTACCTCACCCTGCAGGGCCTGCCCCTGCCCGACCACCTCCCCGAAGCCTGGCTGCGGCACTGGGGAACCCGGCTTGGCCACCTCCTGACCCATACCCTGTTTGACCCCGAGGGATGCTATCCGGAAATCCCCCGCAAACCCGAGATCGAGCGGCGCAACCGCCAGGTGACCGCGCGGATGCTCGAGACAGTGCAGCCCTACTGGCACTGAGACAAACCGGCCTAGCGTTTGTGCTGGCTGTTTTGGAAAGTGGGTCGGCGCAGGGTGTTCCTACGCTTTTGATCTCAGGCTGTGGCAAGATACAGTAGAGGTGTCCGATGCAACTCCAGCAGGGTTTATACCAGCACTACAAGGGCAAGTACTACTGGGTGCATGGTCTGGCCCGGCACTCTGAGACCCAGGAGTGGTATGTGGTCTACGAAACCCGCTACGGCACCGAGCCCGAAACCCTATGGGTGCGCCCTTTGGACATGTTTTTGCAGGACGTGGAGATAGAAGGCCGGCGGGTGCCGCGTTTTCGCTACGTGGGGGAAAACCCTAATCCAGGTTCTTCTGGTACCAGCTCAGAGTAGGACCGCTATCCTTCAGGTGCGCAAAGCCTACCCGCTCCCAAAAGCGTTTGGCTTGCTCGTTGTTTCCGTACACCACCGCAAAAAGCCGCTGCATCCGACCCCTGAGCCGGGCCTCGAGCCCCTCCACTGCCGCCTTACCCAATCCCTGCCCCTGAAGCCTTTCCTCAATCAAGAGCAGGCTGATGGTGGCTGAGTGCAGGTCGGGGTAAGCCACTTTGTAATCGAGGAAGCCCACCACCTGCTTTTCGCACAGCAGCAGCACAGCCTGCCGCCGGGTGTCGTGGCGAAGGGTCTCGAGTTCCCGCTCAATATCGTGAAGGGTGGGCGTATCACCTCCAATAAGAGCGATATAGGTTGGGCAGTTGAGGTAAAGACGGTGAACCGCAGAGGCCGCATCGGCGCTAACCGGCAGGAAGTCGAGGTGCACAGAAACCCTCATGGCTCTCCTTGATTGTAGGCCCAGCTCAGGGCATAGGCTGTAATTTGCAACCCAAGCCTTGTGCATAAACTCACGTATTCGCTACCAATCTTGGGGGTTTTTTGTGAATAAATCAACACCACAATGCTATTTTATACATAACAACCCATCCGGCTATCAGCAAAAAACCCTCGGGGCTCCCGAGGGTCTAAGCAATCCGAAGAAGAATAGGGGTTATCCGCGCTTGGCAGGCTCTACCACGCTCACGTTGGCCGCTTGGGGTCCCTTGCCGTTTTTACCCGGTTCGATGTCGAAAGTCACCACATCGCCTTCGTTCAAGGTGCGGAAGCCACGGGACTGGATGGCACTGTAGTGGACAAATACGTCCGGCTCACCCCCCTCACGCTGAATAAAGCCATAACCCTTTTCCGCATTGAACCACTTGACTGTACCTTTTTGCATACTGCTCCTTACCACGGGCTAAGCAGCGACCGCCTCACCCGGCCTAGGACTAAGGCGCTGAACTACCCAAGAAGCCACCCGCCCCGGGCCATGGAGCCACCATAGCCAGCGCAGCAAGCAGAGCAAGATGGGTCACCTTAGACAAACTCCCAGACGCCTCAAGATAGCACTTCCTACCAGGCTCTGTCTAGCTACTGTAATCGGTCAACACATGTGAGACTGGGGAACCGACTCCTCCTGCATCTTAGCTAAATACTCCAAGGGAGCAAGACCCCCCAGGGCCATGTGAGGCCTTCGGCGGTTGTAGTGGTCCAGGTAGGCATCCAGCTCTGCCTGTAGCTCGCTGAGCCGGGGGGGCAGAGGCCGGGTATAGAGCTCCTCCCTAAAGGTCCGTTGCACCCGCTCCACGTGACCATTGAGTTTAGGACTCCTCGGCGGCAGCACAAACAAGGCAATCCCCAGAGCACAGCAGGCCTCCTCAAACTCGGCCATGAACTCGCTGCCCCCATCCACCTGGATGGC
>NZ_AUHY01000093.1 GCF_000423425.1 Meiothermus rufus DSM 22234
TTCCTGGCGCTGGTCCTGGAGAGCCTCTTGTTGCGCAAGCTCCGCCAGCAAAACCCCGATGTGAGCTACGAGGACGTGCTCCACGACCTCTCGCAGCTGCACGCCGTGGCCGTGGAGCTGGACGGCGAGGCCTGCCTCACCCGCACCGAGCTGGTCGGGCAGGCCTACGAGGCCTTCAAGGCCGTGGGCCTGCGGCCGCCGGCGCGGGTCCAGCCGCTGCCACGTCCCGAGACGACCCCCGCCGGGTAGTGTAGTGGTACGCGACCCCCGTGTGCCCAAGAAAGCCTTGTGTTTCAAGGGTTCTCAAGGATCACGGTGTCAAAGTCGAGTTCAACATAGCGGCCACTATTTTCCCTCACCCAAGGGGTCAACGGTGAAAGAAATAGGTGGCAACTTGGGTTACTCTATAAAGAGCCTCTTCGCCAAGACGACTAAGATCATCCTGAAGATTGACAGGGATATTTGCTGCCCAGTGGCGGGGGTGAATTAATACCTCAATAACGCTCTGTCGGTTTTGTACCGCCGTGAGGGGATTTCCTGGCAGCCAGAGGTTTGGATAAGCTCCATCGGAGTAGCGCTGTGTGTAGTGTTGCTGTAGCGCATGGTCGTAGGCCTCGAGTTCGATTCCCAGAGCTTCACGTAAAGATTGATCCTTCAACAACTCGAGGTTTGGTATACCTAGTCGGCGGTTTAACCAATCGCCGTGGGAAGCTACAGTGTGCAATGGAAGTCCGGTAAGGGCCTCGATCCGTTGATAGTTCTGAGCAAAAAGCCTACGGATCGCGGGCAGGTGAGCCTCAACCTCGGCCCGGCTTTTTAGAAAATGTCGCTTAGCAAAGGTGGCAATTTCCTCATAGTGATAACTAGCTTCGCTGCCCGATTCATGGATAGATCGCATTAGGCCTACATCTAAAGTAGAAAGACGGAAGTAAAACGTACCAGGGACGTTTAGTTCACGCATGATTTGCCACAAGGCCCGGGTGGTGCGGAGGTCGGTGTCGATGTCGAGCCGTAAGACCAGCCGTGGGGTGCTATCCATGCGCTGTGCTTTGATCTGAGCCCAAATGGAGGCGATAGAATGCACCTGGTAGCCTTGGGCCAGGGCCACCTCGAGCAAACGTCGAAACTCACGGGTTCGATTGGGTAAGAGAAAATCAGAGTAAAGACGGTACCATATAGACTTCAAAAATTGCGTAGGGTGGTAGAGCTGACTGTGATGTTCTTGCATACATTAGCGATGTTCTAAAAACTACTATAAATAACCCCTGTGCCGCTGGGCGTTGATTAACTCTTGATAGAAGTCCAACAACAGGCGGGCGTTTCGCTTTGCGTCATAGTGTTGATAAACATACTGCCGCAGCCGGTCGGCTTTGGCCCTGGCCTGCTGAGGATTGCTACGTACTGCGGCCAAAGCGTTCAAGATAGCGCCAGGGCTGATCTCTTTTAGAAGATAGCCGGTCTCTTCGTTGATGAGTTCAGGAGTACCGCCCTTGTTGCTTGCAATGACAGGAAGGCCAGCAGCCCCAGCCTCTACTACTACGGTGGGCAGTCCCTCGCGGTAGGAGGGCAACACTAGTACATCGGCTGCGGCCATATAACGCCGAACCAGAGCATTGGGCTGTTGACCCAGAGTTTGGATTAGGGTTTTTGAGGTGGACTTAAGTGTTTCCCGCAGAGGTCCCTCACCTATGAAGATTGCAAGCACATTATCATCATTTAACTGACGCAAGGCTTCAGCTAATTCCAGTACACCTTTGTACTGCCAGATGGCCCCTACAAACAGCAGTACAAACTTTTCTGGGGGGAGCCCCAGTTCATGGCGCAAAACTTGTCGATCTGGAGGGGGCTGCATAGGTGGAAGGTGTAAACCTACCCGATGGGTAATTACCGGGCGGTTGGAAAGGGCCTCTGCTTTCCGACGGATGTCCTCGCTGACGGCTAAGACGAGGTCGGCCCAGGCTAAAACTTGCTTGAAGTAACGCATATAGCGAGGGCTTTGAAAGGGGTAGGTATTAGCATCATCGCCGTGGAGGGTTACGACCAACGGTTTGCTCCACTGGCGTTTGAGCAGTGTCCCCAGGGTTCCCTCTGGATGGGCAAAATGGGCGTGAATAAGGTCGTAATTTTCTCCTGAAGAACGTTGGTAAGCTCTAGCTTTTATGTGCTGGGGCCAGCCTAATAAGTTCTCACGGGGAAAGGCCAGGTAGCGTGGGCGCCATACCTGTACTCCTTCTACGGCGTAACGCTCAGGGATCTGAGCGTAGATCTTCCACTGAGACTTAATTTGGGCCAGCCAGGGCAAAACCAGTGGAACCGGAGCATGCACCTCGACAGAAACCCCCAAGCGCTGTAGCTCAATGGCCTGGGTTTGCACAAAAATGCAGGGAACCGGATCAAGGCTCGAGGGGAAATCAGGGCTTAGCATTAGTAGACGCATAGACAATACCTCGCATCATCATTGAGCAGCCGTGTAGAAGAGCGATGGTGAACCACAGGTATTTGCGTTCCAGGATGCCGAGAAAAGCTCCTTGGATGAGGTAAGCCACCAGGCAAGCCTTGAGAATGAGGATTAAATCTGGATGAACCGCTTGGCGTAGGCTTACTCGCAACAGCACCCACATCCAGGCCAGGAATATACCTAGCCCTACGATGCCTATCTCAGAGACGAGCTCGAGATAGATGTTGTGTGCCCCGCGTCCATCGGTGATGTAGTAAGTATCAATAGATTCAAGACTGGACTCGGGGGCCTTATCTAGAGTGAAGAGGGATGTAAAAGTTCCAAAGCCATGCCCGAAAAGGGGACTTTCTAAGGCGATTTGCAGCCCAACAGTCCAGATCGTGGTGCGCCCGGCCCCACCATCCTCTGCTGCCGAAGTAATCCGGCTATTCAGGAATTGATTGGCAGCAGGTAGTTGGTAAAGCGCTGCTGAGACCAGCAAGATGGCAAAGACGATACCAATCATGCGTTGCCAACCCAGCCGCGGCAAAATAACCAGGGCCAGGGTAAGCAAAATGGCCACCCAGGCACTGCGAGTGCCTGAGAGTACTACTGCTAAGGTACATACCAAAAAACAGATTAGGCTGTACCAGCGGAGAGCTGGACTTTTAGTTACCAGCCATAGACCTATCGCAACTAGAGAACCCAGCAGGACGATGGCTGCAAAATCTGCTGCATCAGCTGCTCCAGAGAAGGTAGTGCGGCTGGCGGGGTTGCGCAGGTAGTTGACGATGCCCTGGCTAGCAGCAATAAGGGCCCCTAGCGAATAGGAAAAAAGCAGCGGCTGGAGGGTTTTGGGTTTGGTGTAAACAAAAAGGGCAATTGCCAGGGCTCCCACTATCTGCTGCAGCAAAACCTGTAGTTTTGTCCAGCTAGCGGAAGGGTCGGAAGACCAGAAGTAACTCAGAGTAGCCCAGAACAGCAAAAGAATCGCTAAAATAGAAATGCGAAACCTGCGAACCTGCTTCCATGTCAGGATCAGTGCTGGAAACCAGGCAATTTTAGGGCGCTTAATTTGGAAAATCAGTGATAACAAAAACAAGCCAAGCAAACCCTTAGACAGGGTAAAAACCCCTTCAATAGCAAATACACCTTCCAGGGGCAGGCTAAAGGCATAGAGGTACAGTACTATTTGGGGAAAGACCATCCAGAACCACAGAGGCAAGAGCAAGGTGGTTATAGTTGGAGCAGCGGTTCTCATATACCTTCCTTACGTAAATGAAGTAGGGACCCCAACAAGAGCAATGCAGCGAAAATGCCAGATAGCCCTACTAATCCCCAACCTTTGATCCAGTGGCTCATCCCCCACAATAGCAGAATTATGGGTACATTAAGCCATACCCAGCGGCCAGCTCTTTTCCAAAAACCTCGCCAGCTTGCCCCAGCAGCACGAAAAAACAGCACCAGTGAAAGCAAGGTTACCACTGTGCTGCTAACCACAAACAGGTAAACGGCCCAGTACATCTCCCGGCTATGTACCCCCACGTAGATTGCGCCTATGCGCAGGGCTAACTCTAATACAGTGAAGGCTAGCAAAGTTTTTTGCCACTCTCGCACGGTAAGTAAGTGAGAGAGTGGGTGTGCCACAATTGAAAGCAGTAGATAAGGAGCCAAAAGTTGAGCATAAATGCCAGCTTCTTTCCACTCCGTGCCAAATATCAGGGGAAAAGCTTCCGGAGCAACAACGAACAGTGATCCGAATATGGGTAGCCCTAAGGCGAGCAGCATACTCGCCGTTTGTTCGGTAAGACGCCCTAACTCAGCTAGGGTGCGAGTAGCCGCAGCTTTGGAAAAGAAAACTTGACCAATAGATTGAGCGACCAAGGTAACCGGGATGGTTGTAATTCGATAAGAAAGATTAAACTGGCCCATGGCAGCAGTACCAAAAAAGGCCGTTAAAATGACAAAGGGTAGATGAAAGCTAGCTGCTGTTAGTAAGGCTGCCCAGGAGCCATACAACAAAAAACCTCTATACCGATGGGCGATGCGCCACATGGAATGGAATGTGATGTTTGTGAGGTTACGCGGCATTATGCGTAGTAGAGCTTGTATTCCTCCGAGGCGACCTAACACATCGCCAATCATTAGCCCTATAGGTCCTTTCAGCAGGAGGCCTAACCCAACCTGGCTCATGGCCTGCCAGACACCTTGCTGAAGTTTGGTCTGAGCTAAAACGCCAAATTGGGCGTGGCGCAGTGCCCACATACTGCCAGCCTGCATAGTCGCAATACAAACTAGCCCAACTGGTACTAGGAAAATAAAATAACTAGACAGCGGCGTATTGAACCAGTTCGAGAGTATGTCACGTAGGAGCCAAAAAGCCATTCCAAACACCAGACTTAATCCCAGGCCGACAGCTAGAGATAGCAGCAGTAGGTAGCGGGCTTCCGCGTCCTCTTTGGGAAGTTGAATGGCCTGCTCATAGCGAAGGTTAATGATTACAGCTAAAAGGGAAAGGATAGAGGCATACAAAGCCAGAAGACCGAAGTCTTCCGGTTTATAAATTCGGGTTAGGATAGGTTGAACTGCGACGACCAAGCCTTGACCCAACACAGTACTGCTTGCCAGCAGGGCGGCGTTGTGCCAAAAGGAGGATCGGTTGAAGAGCTTAAGAATTCGGGTCATGGGTTTGGTTGCTCAAATCGACCAGGAGTCGCCGTTTGCTTGGCGTTGGAGATGGCTCTGCTAGCCCTCATACTACACAAGGGTAGGAGGGTAAGCTGGGTTTTCTGTGTGAACTCGGGCGTTAATACTTCTTGTATGGAGTTAAGTGTCAAGGCATGGGTTCTAATAGCCAGCCTTATTGTGGAAAATAGGCTAGGCTAGAGAAGCTGAGGCGTCCGATAATTTTGAGACCAAGCGAGGTAAGAGAGGACAAAGATGAGAACTGCACCTAGCGCAAACGATTTTGATCGCTTGCTCTTGAGTTTTAGCCGCTACCTTTGGATATTGGTACTACTGGCTATAAGCGCTGCTTTTTTGAGCTACTTTGTAAGCCGGTTACAACCGGGAGTGTACGAGGCAACGGCGCGGCTGCTTTCAGCGGAGCCTATCAACCTGAGTTCGACCATCAATGCACCCCAGGTTCGCCCGCTGGCAGCAGCGGCCTATCGGGAGGCGGCTTATGGAACCCTGGTGTTAGAGCGGCTTCGGGGCCGTTTTCCAGGTGTTTTGCCGAAAGAAAATTCCAAAGTGCGCGAGAAAATGCGCATTCGCTCAATCGAAACGGTTGGTTCTTCTTCCATTGTGTTTGTGCTCAGCGTGCGGGATAGCAATCCAAAGCAGGCTGCTGAAATAGCCAATGCTTGGGCTGAAGCTTTGCAAGAATGGGAGGCAGCCTTGCTGCGAGAAAATTTTAGAAGGGTAGCTCTTTCGCTTGAGAAGCGCCTGGACTGGGTGAATACCCAAATAACCCGGACTAGCAACCGCGACGACCTGGCGGGGTTGCGTGAATTACGTGCCAACCTCGAGCGTGAAATGGGGATAGCGCGCTCTTTAGAAAACAGCGCCACCGGGCAGCTTTCTATCCTGGCTCGAGCCGAGGTGCCCAGCCAAGCTATATCGCCACGCCCTCTTCGCACTGCAGCAATTGCGGCTTTCGCAACTTTGTTACTGGGTTTTATCATTCTGACCGTGCAAGATCGTTTGCTAGGTTCCCGAGGCTCATTTTTTGGTAAATAAGTAGATTGACTTTAAGTCTTTGAACGGTTTTGTAAGCCATATACGGGGCCTGTTTGGCATCTGTGGTAGTATGGTCTATTTCAGGTCACTATGTTTGTATTGAGGATTTTTAGTCAAAATGGTTCCTCGGGCAGGCTATTTTTTTGTGTTGCAGGTGTGCTACTGTTTTTGCTGTCTGCGTGTATTGCAGGGTCGCAAAGTGGCTTTTCCTCGCCTGTATTAAACGCCTCCTACGGCCTTTTTAGTATTCCCAGCGGCCCCACCTACTATGTAGGCCCCGGGGGTAGCAACGCCAACGATGGCAGCCGCCAGCGCCCCTGGGCCACCCTTTCCTATGCCGTAACCCAGCTCAAGCCTGGCTACGTGCTCCGCGTGCTCGATGGCACCTACCCCGAGTCGGTACAGATCACCGTCTCCGGTACCCCTAACCAGCGAATCACTATCGCCTCCGATACCCGCTGGGGCGCTAAGATCAACGCCCAAGGCGCCCTCTTCGGTATCGATGTCCGGGGTAGCTATATCGACATCATCGGCCTCGAGGTCACCAACGCCTCCAACAGCGGCATCATTAGCTGGAGGCCCTTCAACCGCTTCCTCTACAACCATGTCTACAACATCCGTGCCCAGTGTGATACCAACGGGGGAGCGGGGATTAACCTGGGCCTACCTGAAGCAGAAAGTTCTCTCGCTTTGAGTAATTTGATACACGATATTGGCGACCTAAGCGCGGGTTCGTGCACCCGGATTCACGGCATTTACCAGGGGGCACCCCGGGGGGTAGTGCAGAACAACATCGTTTACCGGGCCCGGGGTTTTGGCATCACCACCTGGCATGCGGCCACTGCGGTGGTCATCAGCAACAACCTGTCGTTTGCCAATCTTTACGGGGGTATCTCGGTGGGCTCGGGGGACAACACCCGGGGGAACCGGGCGGAGAACTTTCTGGTGGCCAACAACATTGTGGTGGGCAACCCACGGGGGATCAGTGAGGAGAACAACACCGGGGTCAACCGCTTCATCAACAACCTGGTGTGGAACAATGGGACCAACTGGCGCCTGCAGACCAGCAGCCACCAGGGAAGCCTCGCGGTGGACCCTGGGTTTGTGGAGTTCAAGGCCGATGGAAGTGGGAACTACCGTCTTTCCAGCACCAGTCCGGCCATCGACCGGGGTCTGGGTGAGGCAGCCCCCAGCCTGGACTTTGAAGCCGGTCCCCGCCTAAAGGGTGCCGCCGTTGACTTGGGGCCTTTTGAAGTGCGCTAA
>NZ_AUHY01000094.1 GCF_000423425.1 Meiothermus rufus DSM 22234
GGCCAACGGTGGTAAACTGCACCTGGGGAACCTCCTTTCTTGGTTGGTTCCCCTCTTTTTATCCCAGCTTAGAGTCTCACATGTGTTTGTCCGGGTTCAGGCCTCGTCTACGTCGGAGTGAAGTACAGAGGCCTGCTGGCCTAGGTTTTGTTGGGCCGAGAGCACGCTAGGCCAGTCGTCCTCCAGCAAGGTCAGGCTTTGGGCCCGCTCTAGTAGGGGAAGGCTGAGGGCTCCGTACCCACCACCGATGTCCAGCACGTGCCCCAGTTCGGGGGGTAGGGCCTCCAACAGCATGGCGCTGCCGGGGTCGAGCTGTCCTGCCGAAAAGACCCCAGGCAGATAAGCAAAGCGCCAGCGCTTCCACTGGAAGTTTTCCCAGACCTCGCCCAACTTGGGGGTAGGCTTCTCCTTCTCCAGCACGGCTACACGAAAAGGGCCCTTGCGTTCGACCAGCAGGCCAAAGCCCAGCAGTTCTTGAGCGGCCTTGAAGTAAGGCTCGAAGCCTTTGTCCTTGTTGCCAGCGATCCAAAGCCGCCCCCCCAGAAGCATGGCACGGGCTGCGCCCAGAAGGGAAAGCATCACATAACGGCTACCTCGGTGGGCCGGCAGAACTAGGGCCACCAGGTCGGCAACGCCTGTCGGGCTTTCCCAGGGAAGGCCGCGCACAACCCGAATCTGGGAAGAGGCGGCAAAGCTGGCCTCGAGACAGCGCAAGCAGGCCCTCGAGGTCTCGAGGGCCTGTACGGCCATGCCCTGCTGCGCTAGGGCATGGGTCACCAGCCCGATACCGGGATTCAGGTCGAGGGCTGTCTGGCCGAAAGGCTCGATATGCTGGGCCAGCAACTCGTAGGCTGGGTCGGCCAGGCCGCGGGCCCCCGGTTTGCTGTAGAGCTGCCCTCCCGCTACGGGAATCGGGCGCAGGGTGTGGTAGGCCTCGAGGGTCATAGGTATAGGGGTTCCAGCGCTTTTTCCCCACCTTGGAGCAAGCGGGCCCCCAGCCGGGCTAGGGCCTGTCCAGAAGGGGGCTGGTCCAGCACCAACCGGCCTGCTGCCTTGAGTTCCTCCAGCCGGGCACGGCGGGGAGGCTCCAGCAGGTGGGCCTCGCGGCCCTCCACCTGGTAGCGCGCGCTGTAGCAAAGCCCGTTGCGGGTGGTGTGGGCCACGGTGAGCTGGCCCTGGTAGCGCAGGGCCACCCCGGCTAGGGTATCCACTCCCACCAGCGGTAGGCCCAGGCCCCGGGCCAGTCCCAGGCCTGCGGCAATGCCCACCCGCAGCCCGGTGTAGGAGCCGGGCCCCCGGCCCACCGCAATGCCCTGTAAATCCTGACGCCGGATGCCGCTTTGTTGCAAAAAGGCCTCGAGTTCGCGCCACAGAACCTCGGCGTGGCGGCGTTCCAGACGGATGGCCCGTTCGGCCTGAGGCAGGCCTAGCACCAGGTAAGGGGTGGCGGTATCCAGGGCAAGCACCAGCACCCCCGGAGTATAAAACGACCCTGGCGCATGGCGAAGGCTTGCTGCTAGACTTGGGGCCATGAAGCTGGCCATTGTGGGTGTGGGCAAGATGGGCAGGAGCATCCTGGAAGGTGTTTTGCGTGCGGGGATGCTGAGTTCCGATGAGATTGGTGTGCTGGATACCCCTGGCCGTACCCTCGAGGTAGCCCAGGAGCTGGGGGCGAAGCCCCTGCACTTGGAGGACTTACGCTACTGTGAGCGGGTTCTCATCAGTGTACAGCCCAAGGACATCGCCTATCTGGCCCCGCAGATTGCCCATCCCAACGTCGGCTATATCTCCATCATGGCTGGGGTCTCTACCGCGGTGCTTTCCCGCCGCCTGGGCACCCGTCGGGTGGTGCGCTGCATGCCCAACCTGGCGGCCACCATCGGTAAAAGCTCTACCGCTATCACGGGTCCGCGTGAGGCCGAGGAGGCGGGCGACCTGCCCTTTGCCCGGGCCCTCTTCGCCACGGTGGGCGACGTCTACGACCTACCCGAGCGGCTGTTTGATGCCTTTACGGGGATGTCGGCCTCGGCTCCAGCCTATGTGGCGGTGGTGGCCGAGGCCCTGGCCGACGGTGGGGTGAAGCAGGGTATCCCCCGGGCTCAGGCCCTGCGCCTGGCTGCCGATGTGTTGATTGCTACAGGTGAACTACTGCGCCAAAAGCATCCAGCCGTACTCAAAGACGAGGTGAGTAGTCCTGGGGGCACGACCATCTACGGCTTGGCGGCCCTCGAGGCTCGAGGGGTGCGGGCTGCGCTGATCGAGGCGGTAGAGGCCGCCACCCTGCGGGGCCAGGCGTTGGGCCGGGAGGAGTGAGGCCACTCTACCCTCCTTCTCGCTCGGGCCGTTTCTCAGCCTTTGCTCCAGGCCACCTGTAATTCCCGCCCAAAGGCCTGCTTAAAGAGCTTGGCCTGCTTGCTGGTCTCGGCTATTTCCACCCAGGGCTCCTCCTGGGCCAGAAGGGTTAGACGCACCTGTTTGGGATCGATGGTCACCTCGAGGCCCTCGACCCGCCCTGCTCGGCTGCGCTCGAGGTACTCCGCGATGCGCAACAAGGTGGCTAGGCGCAGCAGGCGTTTGCTATCTCCTTCCTCCAAGAGGACTTTGTAAGTCCCTGCCTTAGGCTCGCCCTTGCGGTGGTAGCGCACCAACAGGCCCAGCAGAACCTGCTCGCGATGGCTTAGGCCAGGGAGGGCGCTATTCATAATCAAGTACTCGCCGTGTTTGTGATGGTCGTAGTAGCCTACGCTCATGCCGATATCGTGTAGCAGGGCAGCCTCGTCCAGCAGCCGCTCCTCGGCGGAGCCGTAGCCGTGCAGGGGCTGCAAATGGCGGAAAAGCAGGCGGGAGAAGTGGCGCACCCTGGCGGTGTGGCCCTGCTCCTGGGGGTAGTGGGCGAAGAGGTTGCGCACGAAAAAGCTGCGCACATCGCTCAGCAGATGCGGGGGGGGGAGGAACTCCTGGTAGAAAGCCCCCTCACGCACCCCCTGTCCCGAGACCCACAGACCGGATAGCCCGGCCTCCCGCAAGACGGTGCGGTAAACCACCCCCCCCGCCACAATGATGTCGGCACGGTCGGCCTGCAGCCCCTCTAAGGTGCGCCGCTCTGCCGTACGGCGTGTGAGCAGGTCGGCCACTATCGCCTCCAGTTCGGCTTGCTCAAGGAAGTAGCCGTGCAGCAGGTCGAGGGGGTAGCGCTTCTTGCGCTGGGCCAGTTTGGCCAGGTTGCGCACGGTGCCACCCATAGCCACCAAGGGCAGCGGCTCCTGCCGCATCTGGCCTAGCACCGCCTTCATCTCGTGGCGCACAAAGCGCTCGAGGTCCTCTACCTCGCCCTTTTTGGGAGGGTCAGAGCGCAGGAACAGCTCGGTTAGGCGTACTGCGCCCAGAGGATAGGCCTGCCCAGACTGGTACCGACGGGCCTGCATGCGCGAGAGCTGGGCGCTGCCCCCGCCTAGGTCCATCACCCAGGCCTCGCTAAAGCCAAAGCTGTTGGCCGCGGCCAGCACCCCGTAGCGGGCCTCATCCGAGCCGGAGAGCACCTGCACATCCAAGCCCAGTTGCTGTACCGCTTGCATGAACTCGGCACTGTTTTCGGCATCGCGGCTGGCGCTGGTGGCAAAAATTTTCAGCTGATCCAGCCCCGTGGCTTTAGCAAAATCGGCGTAGAGCTTCAGCGCCGATAGGGCTCGCTGCATGGCCTTAGGGGAGAGGCGCTTTTGTGTGGCCAGCCCCTCGCCCAGCCGCACGCTCTCACGAATCTCGTCGATGAGGCGAAAATGTTTTCCAGGCACGTAGGCGTAAACCACTAGACGGGCCGTACCCGATCCTAAGTCCACAATTCCCAAGCGTTGCATCGCCCCATGGTAGAGCCTCGGCAGACTAGGCTCAAGCTTGCTCGGGGTAGGGGAGAGGCAAGGGGCCTGGCATGCGATAGACTCGAGGAAGTGAAGAAAAAGAGCAAGAAGACATTGCATTCCCCTGACAAAGCCCCCAAAGACTTGAAGGCGATGGGGAAGAAGCCGCCCTTTTACACGGCGCACCTTCTCGACCAGGAGGCTAGCTGGCTCTCCTTCAACCGGCGGGTTTTGCTGCAAACCCAGCGGCCCGACTTTCCTCTGCTAGAAAGGCTGCGCTTTTTGGCCATCTGGGCGGCTAACATGGATGAATTCTATGCTGCGCGTATCTCGCGGGCCTTCGCCGAGGGGCGTGGTAGTCCTGCCTACCAGGCCCTAATGGGCGAGGCCCTGGAACAGACCGAGGAGGCCAGCCGGCTCTACTTGGAGTTTCTAAAGGAACTGGAGGGGCTGGGTATTCACATCCTCGAGCCAGCCCAGCTCACCCGGGCCGAAAAGCAGTACTTTGGGGCCTACCTCGCCGAGGAGGTAGCTCCCCTAACCGACCTGATCCGGCCTGAGGCCCTGGAGGAGCTGGCGAGCCAGGCCCTCTACTTCGCTGCAGGGGAGGGGCTGTTGGAGCACCTGATCCGCCTACCCCAGAGCGTGCCCCGGCTTTTGGCAGTGCCGGGGCGGGAAGGGGGGTTTGTGCGCTTAGGGGCTCTGGTGCGCATGCGCAGCGATTTATTCCTGCCCGGCGACCAGAGACGCCCGCTGTACGAGTTTCGCCTGGTGCGCCTAGCCCAGCTAGCCCGTTCCCGGGCCGACTGGGATGAGCTGCCAGAGGCCCTCGAGGCCCGCCTGGATGGCCAGGTGAGCCACCTCGAGCTGGAAGAAGACTTTCCTGCAGTCTGGGCCGAAACCCTGCGGACGGCCTTAGCCTTGGAACCTTGGGAGGTTTTCCGTCTACCCCCACCTCTGGATCTGAGCTTTGTTTCCGCTATTGTAGAAAACGGGCCAGCCAGTACCCGCTTCAAGCCCCTCGAGCCTGCCCAGCCCAAGGGTTTTCAGAAAGACCCCTGGGCCCATTTGAACCGGCGCGACCTGGTGCTCTACCATCCTTTCGAGGACTACGGTGCGGTGGAGGCGTTCGCCCTGGCCGCTGCCCAAGACCCCAAGGTAGAGGCCCTACGGGCCACCCTCTACCGCATCGGCACGGAGAACGGGATTGCCCAGGCCCTGATCCGGGCAGCCAAAGCGGGGAAGGATGTGGCGGTGCTCTTGGAGGGGCGGGCTCGCTTCGATGAACTGGCCAACCTGGAGTGGAGCCTGCGCTTTAGCGGGGCAGGGGTGCGGGTGCTGCCTCTGCCGGAGAAAAAGGTGCACGCTAAGGCCCTGCTGGTGCGCCGGGGAAACCAGCTTTATGCCCACCTGGGCACGGGCAACTATAACCCCCTCAACGGGCGGCTATATACCGACCTTTCCCTTTTCACCGCCCAGCCTCAGATCACCGCCGATGTGGCGGCTTTCTTTACCGCCCTGGAGAACCGCCAGGTGCCCGCACTCTTTCTGTTGCGCACCGGTGAGGCCATCCGCGAGCTGCTCCTGGAGGGGATTAGGGCAGAGGCCCACAAGAAAGGCCACATCATCTTGAAATTCAACCACCTGACCGACCCGGCCATCCTGGCTGCGCTGGAAGAGGCCCTGAACCGGGGGGCCCGGGTCAACCTGATTATTCGCAGTACGCTTACCGTCCTTTGGACCCCTAAAGGGGATCTAGAGGGGAACCTCGAGGTCAAGAGCTTGGTAGGGCGTTTTCTTGAGCATGCCCGTATCGCGGCCTTCAAAAACAGGGGGAAGTGGCGCATCTGGGCTGGTAGCGCTGATGCCATGCCGCGTAACCTAGACCGTCGCTACGAGCTGTTCTTTCCCCTCCTGGATGCCCGGGCTAGGCGTAAAGTGCTGAAGATTTTGCAGGCCCAGATCGCCGATGACCGCAACAGCTTTGTCCTGAGACCAGAAGGGCAGGAGCGGCGCTGGGGTGGCAAACACGATGGGCAACGCCTGAGCTAGGCTGGTTGCAGCAAGCGCTGGGCCAGGGCCTCGAAGCTTTCCTCCACGCCTTCTCCGGTTTTTGCGCTGGTGAAGCGAATCGCCCATCCCAAAGCCCTCAGCTCGTCCAGCTTAGCCTCGGGGATGCTCTGGGGCAGGTCGCGCTTGTTGACCAAAAGCAGGAAAGGTACAGGGCCAAGCTCTTCCTGGGCCCGCTGGTGAAGGCTTTGGGCGATCTCGAGGGTCTCTGGGCGGGTGCCGTCGGCTACGAGCAAGTACCCTGAGCTGCCGCGCAGGTAAAAAGGCTGTACCCGCAGGAAGGCATCCTCGCCGTAGAGGTCCCAGAGCACCAGGCTAATCGCGTGGCCATCTATCTCAACAACTTTTTTGTCGATCTTGACCCCAATGGTGGTGTGATATTTCTCGGAGAAGATGCTGTGCACATACCTAGCCACCAGGCTGGTCTTTCCAACGGCGAATGCGCCCAGCATGCAGATCTTTTTCTGAACCACCTATGTGCCTCCCAAGTAGCTGTGCTGTCTCGGCAAAAATTGCTTGCAGTCTAAGCTTGTCAAGGCTCGGGGCGCAAGGGCTCAAGTCTGAGCTGACTTACGTCTAGTTTCTCTACCCCCAACAGGGGAGCTAGATTGCGTAGACGGCTGAGCCAGGCTGGGGTGCTCTGCCCAGCAACCACCAGTACCCCATTGCGCCAGCTAAGCTCGACACTGCTTGGGGTGTCTAGGTGCTTTTGAATGCGCCGCAGCACGATTTCCGGATCGAAAGATTGATAAGGCTGCCAGCTGGCCTGAAGCCGCCTAGCCCCAGTAGCAATACCCCCAGTGCTAGCCAGGGTATGTACTGAGGCCGGCGCTCAGGCTGTATGTAGCGTGTCTCCAGCAAGGGCTCTAGGATGGGGCGAGCTTCCTGGAAAGGGTGAGTATCTCCGGAAAAATTGCGTATATCCCCGGCAAAGCGGGTGTGAACCTCCAATATGGCTTCCTGCAGACGCTCCTGAAGTTGGGGAGGGGGAGTGCCCTGCACCACCACTGCCAACACAATCTGGCTGCTTTGCTCTACCACCAACACCCGCTCGCCAAAATTCACCGTGTTGAGCCCTGCTTCTGGGTCGAAGGAATCCCGCACAAAATCGCCGTAGGAGTTACGCAGTTGCAGTTGACTGGACATTCTTCTGTGTGCTAGGAGGAGAGTGCTTAGCCAAGCTTCTCCAAAGGGGGTGATGCCCATGAACCCACCGAAGTGCGATGACCTGGACTACATCCACTTTCTCATCGCCGCTCAGCGGGTCTTCACCTGTACCGAGGCCGCTCGCTGTAGTCCAAAGGAGAAGAGCCCTCCCGCCCATGATGCCTTT
>NZ_AUHY01000095.1 GCF_000423425.1 Meiothermus rufus DSM 22234
TGTTTTGGAGAGTTTGATCCTGGCTCAGGGTGAACGCTGGCGGTATGCCTAAGACATGCAAGTCGGACGGGCTGTTTCGGCAGCCAGTGGCGGACGGGTGAGTAACACGTAGGTGACCTACCCTAAAGTCTGGGACAACCAGGAGAAATTCTGGCTAATCCTGGATGTGGACAAGTCTTAGTGGGATTTGTCTAAAGCCTTTAGGCGCTTTAGGATGGGCCTGCGGCGCATCAGGTAGTTGGTGGGGTAAAGGCCTACCAAGCCGACGACGCGTAGCTGGTCTGAGAGGATGGTCAGCCACAGGGGTACTGAGACACGGACCCCACTCCTACGGGAGGCAGCAGTTAGGAATCTTCCGCAATGGGCGAAAGCCTGACGGAGCGATACCGCTTGAAGGACGAAGCCCTTCGGGGTGTAAACTTCTGAACTGGGGACGATAATGACGGTACCCAGGTAATAGCACCGGCTAACTCCGTGCCAGCAGCCGCGGTAATACGGAGGGTGCGAGCGTTACCCGGATTTACTGGGTGTAAAGGGCGTGTAGGCGGTCTCTCAAGTCCGATGCTAAAGACCGAAGCTCAACTTCGGGGGTGCGTTGGATACTGTGAGGCTAGACGGTCGGAGAGGGTAGCGGAATTTCCGGAGTAGCGGTGAAATGCGCAGATACCGGAAGGAACGCCAATAGCGAAGGCAGCTACCTGGACGATTGGTGACGCTGAGGCGCGAAAGCGTGGGGAGCAAACCGGATTAGATACCCGGGTAGTCCACGCCCTAAACGATGAGTGCTGGGTGTCCGACGACTGTTGGGTGCCGAAGCTAACGCGTTAAGCACTCCACCTGGGAAGTACGGCCGCAAGGCTGAAACTCAAAGGAATTGACGGGGGCCCGCACAAGCGGTGGAGCATGTGGTTTAATTCGAAGCAACGCGAAGAACCTTACCAGGTCTTGACATGTAGGGAACCCTGGTGAAAGCCGGGGGTGCCCGCGAGGGAACCCTAACACAGGTGCTGCATGGTCGTCGTCAGCTCGTGTCGTGAGATGTTGGGTTAAGTCCCGCAACGAGCGCAACCCTTGTGGCTAGTTGCCAGCAGTACGGCTGGGCACTCTAGCCAGACTGCCTACGAAAGTAGGAGGAAGGCGGGGATGACGTCTGATCCGCATGGCCCTTACGACCTGGGCGACACACGTGCTACAATGCCCTGCACAAAGCGCTGCGACCCTGCGAGGGGGAGCCAATCGCAAAAAACAGGGCTCAGTTCGGATTGGAGTCTGCAACTCGACTCCATGAAGCCGGAATCGCTAGTAATCGCGAATCAGCCATGTCGCGGTGAATACGTTCCCGGGCCTTGTACACACCGCCCGTCAAGCCATGGGAGTGGGTTTTACCTGAAGTCGCCGGGAGCCGCAGGCAGGCGCCTAGGGTAAGGCTCATGACTGGGGCTAAGTCGTAACAAGGTAGCTGTACCGGAAGGTGCGGCTGGATCACCTCCTTTCTAAGGAGTCCTGTAGCGCCACTCATGGCGCAGGTCTGGTGGCCCGTCGTAGCTGAACCAGACGAAGACTCGCCTAACCTGTGCTAATAAAGGTTTCCTTGTCCGCCCTTCGGGGCGGCTTTTTTTTGAGTGTTTCGGCCAACGTTTACCCCTCGTTTTGGCCGCTAGACTCGAGGGTATGAGAGAGCGCATGTACGCCATCACCACCCCCGAGGAAGCCGATGCCTTCATCGACAGTCAGCCCATTACCGCTATCTTCAAAGCCGGTACCTGCCACAAAACCATGCAGGGCTGGGGAAATGTGGAAAAGGTACTACGCGAGCGGCCTAGCATCCCCGTGGGCATCATCCGGGTGGTTGAGCACCGTCCGGCCTCCAACCGGGTCGCTGAGCGCACGGGCATCGTGCACCACTCACCCCAGATCATCTTGTTCAAAAATGGCCAACCTCTGTTTGAGTTGAACAACTGGGCGATCACCTTAGAGAACCTCGAGGCCCTCTTTGCCCAGCACCTTCCCGACCTGCCCAAAGAAACCCCACAGGAAGGGGGGCGGAGCGACCTCGAGCCTTACAAGCGCTTGCTGGACGCCTACCTAAGCGGGGTCATCAGCGAGCCGCAGTTCGCCTGGACCTACCTCAACATGTTCCGAGAGGACGCCTCCTTACGTTCCCAGGAGGAGTTTGCCCTGCTCAACTCCCTGTTTGGCAACCCCGACGAACACCACATCCACCCTCAGGCCATCCTGCAGTTCGAGCAGGCCCACCCCCAGCCCACCCCTCTGCGCGAAAGAGCCCAAGCCCTACGGGCCCAGCTCGAGCGGTTGTAATGCCGCGCTAACTCCCGCAAAAAATAAAACCCCTCTTTGAGGGGTGGGATGAATTCGTGGCTGAATACAGATGAATCCACACTCAATTTAGCCTGGCCCCGAGGAGTTCCTAAGGGGAACCTTTTGAGCAGGGGTGGCTCGAGGCCAGGCAGGATGAGCGTAGCAATTAGCTTTGTGAAAGATATGGAAACTTTGGCACGCCACAAAAACCCCAAGGTTTTCGTGCCATCTTAGAGTCATGCACCGTGCCTACTCCACCGCTCACTGCCAGCTCGAGCTTCCGGACTATCACCCTTTTCCCAAATACAAATACGCTGGGGTAGCCGAGGCACTCGGGGAGACACTCAAGGTAGAGCCCGCCCCAGCGGTAACCTGGGAAACACTGGCCCTGGTGCATAGCCCCACCTACTTGAACAAGCTTCGCTCCGAAGGGCTAAGCCGCCAGGAAGCGCACAAGGTGGGGCTGCCCTGGAGCGGCAGCCTGCTCAGCCGGGCCCTTTACGCCACTGGTGGCACCTTGGCTGCCGCCCAGGATGCCCTGCAAACCGGCCTGGGCCTCAACCTGGCTGGGGGCACCCACCACGCCTACGCCGACCGGGCCGAGGGCTACTGCTTGTTCAACGATGTGGCGGTAGCCATCGCCCAGCTACGGGCCGAAGGCTGGAGAGGCCGGGTGCTGGTGGTAGACCTAGACGCCCACCAGGGCAATGGCACAGCGGCTTTGTTTCAGGCCGACCCTTCGGTCTATACCCTCTCGGTACACGCCGAGCGCAACTACCCTTTGCGAAAAGAACAAAGCGACCTGGACATAGGTCTGGCCGATGGCGTCGGGGATCAAGCCTACCTCGAGGCCCTCGAGCCAGCCCTAGCGCAGGCCTTTGCCTTCGCCCCCGATCTGGTTTTCTTCAACGCTGGCGTAGACGTGCTGGGCAACGACCGCTTTGGCCGCTTAGGACTAAGCCTGGAGGGGCTGGCCGAGCGCGACCGAAGGGTGCTGGAAAAGGTACGGGAGGCCAACCGGCCTCTGGTGGTGGTGATGGGTGGGGGGTACAACCGCGACCCCCAGATCACCATCGCGGCCCATGCCCAGACCTACCGGCTGGCCCTCAAAACCCTCGGATAGCAATAAACACGCCCATCCAGCCCGTTCCCTGCCGTTTGGTGTCAAGAGTACGATAGACTGCCCCCATGCAGCCGCCCCGCAATATTCTCTCCATTCAAAGCTGGGTTTCTTATGGTCACGCCGGCAATGCTGCTGCGGTTTTTCCTCTGCAACGCATGGGCTTCGAGGTCTGGGCTGTTCACACCGTGCAGTTTTCCAACCACACCGGCTACGGGCAGTGGAAGGGCATGATCATGCCGCCAGAGCACCTCACAGCAGTGGTCGAAGGTATCGCCGAGCGCGATGTGCTGGGCCAGTGCGATGCCGTGCTATCGGGTTACATGGGCAGCGGCGGCACTGCCGAGGCCATTCTGTCGGCCCTGACCAGGGTGCGCCAGCTCAATCCCAATGCACTGTTCTGCTGCGACCCGGTGATGGGCGACGAGGGACGGGGTCTTTTCGTGCGGCCCGAGATTCCCGAGATCATCAAGCATCAGGTGTTGCCCCAGGCCGATATCATCACCCCCAACCAGTTCGAGTTGGAATTGCTCACCGAGCTTTCGGCCAAAACCCTGCGGGAGGTGCTGGAGGCAGCCCACATTGTTCGCGCCCATATCCACCAGGGCGGCCCGCGCATTGTGGTCGTGACCAGCATGCTACGCGAAGGCGCCCCTGAGGGCAGTATCGAGACCCTGGCGGTAGCCGATGGCGGTGCGTGGCTGGTGCGCACTCCCCGCATTCCTCTCGAGCCCCCTCGCAACGGCACCGGCGATGCCATTGCAGCTTTGTTTTTGGGCCATTACCTCCAGACCGGCGATGTTGCACTCAGCCTGGAGAATGCAGTCTCGGCCATGTACAACATGCTGCTCCTTACCCATCAAATGAACACCCGCGAAATTCAGCTCATCGCCGCCCAGGAAGAATATGTGAACCCCAGTCGGCGCTTCCCTGCCGAGAAGTTGGCCTAGCCATACGAGCCCTGGATAGATAGTCAGAGCAGCTTCAAGCCAAACGGCACCTAGTCGTAGAAGTAGGCCCAGCCAGCAACCCGCACAGCGCTGTAGTAGGTGTAGGCCGCCGAGTAGCAGGCTGCCCGGCTCAGGAAGCTCTTAGGGCGACAGATGCTGTTCATGTTAACCAGGAAGTTATCGTCGGCAAGCCGACGCCCGGTCTCGTTGTACAGGGTGGGGAAGCGGGGAAAGTTGGCATAGCCAAAGTCGTGAACGTTGCAAGCAGGCCGGAAGGTTTCGCGGTAGCCCAGGCCCAGGCCTTCCGGAGCCGAGCAACCGTCACGGCTCCAGTCGAACTGCGGGTAGTTGGCCTGTGCGGTATAATAGCTGTCGTAGTTGGCAATGCTGCCCAGAGCAATCATCTGCACCAGCTGCAGGTCACCTGCACTCAGGCTTTCTACCTCCTGGCGGGCGGTGCTGAGGTTCTGAAGGGACGCTTCGTAGGCTGCAATGGCCTCAGGCTCCACCCCCAGTCGGCGCATGTCTTGCAAGATCTCGAGTTCAGCAGGGGTCTCTACCAGGTTCGACTGCCCACAGGCCGCCAGTACCAATAGCAACATCAGCCATCCCAACCGGGTTATCTTCTGCATGACCGATCTCCTGAATGGTTAGTTCAACACCACGACAGGCTGTGTCTGCTGGTTGACAGGGTTGGCAGGTGCAGCAGGCCTTTTTAACAACCTGGTCGTAGGTTGGGGTTAGTTTACACCCATACCGCGGGGGCTGCTTAATCCAGGTGCCTGCCTTCTCAAAAAACCCACATAGCGTAAGCCCTCCTACATAGTCCAGTACTGTTGCCCCTGAATATAAACACATCACTGTTGCTTTGGGAAAAGGAGGGCATATGAAGAAAACCTGGTTCGCTGCAGTGTTGTTACTGGGCCTGGCCCTGGCCCATCACGGCTGGAGCAGCTACGATGCCAGCCGCATGTTTCAGGCCACCGGCACCATCACCGAAGTGACCTTCGAGTTCCCCCATGCCACCATCTGGATCGAGGTTCCACCCACCGGCTTGACGATGCAGCGCAGGTGGTATGTGGTGCTGGCCCCACCCTCGAGGATGGAGGCCCGGGGGCTGCCCAACAGCAGCCTTAAGGTAGGAGCCCAGGTTACGGTGGTAGGTTACCCCCACCGCACCGAGCGTCAAGAGATGCGGGCTGAGCGCATCATCGTGGAGGGCAAAACCGTCGAGCTGCGCTGATGTCGGAAACCTGGACTTCCTGGCTAAACTGGTTGCACACTACCCCAGCGGCCCTGGCCATGCGCCAGTCGGCTTGGCTTTATCCAGCCGTAGAAATCCTGCACATTCTTGGTTTTTGCCTCCTGGTGGGGGCTGCCGCTCTATTCGATCTGCGCCTGCTAGGTTTTTCCCTGCATATTCCGGTGCAGCAGATGGCGGCTCACTTGCTTCCGATGGCCTGGTTCGGCTTTGCTCTGGCAGCCCCCAGTGGCTTTTTACTGCTGTTACCCGATGCCCAAAGCATTGGGGTCAGCCCGATTTTTTTAGGCAAGATGGCCCTGATCGGTTTGGCCGGGCTGAACGCCTGGGTTTTTCACACCCGTGTTGGGCGCAATGTGCAGCATTGGAACCAAGGTGTAGGCCCACCCCTTGCCGCCAGGCTGGCCGCCCTCGTCTCGCTGGTGGTCTGGGTTGCGGTGATTGCCCTGGGGCGACTAATTGCTTATCTGTGTTAAGCCCCAAAAGGAAGGCGCGGCTCCCCTCGAGCCGCTGCCTGTCCAGCTCCTTCAGAGACCCCGCCGTGGCTTTGAAGTAGTTTGGGTCTGAATGGTATCTCCCCTCGAGATACATCGTCCAATGGGCCACTGCGTCGCTCCAAAGGGTACTGGTAGTATGACATGTCTGTTCAGCAGGGGTTGGGTTATTTGACCCAGGCTTCTTTGCAGCATTTTTCACAGAAGGTCTTATTCAAAAGTAGCGTCTAGATTCGCAACAGAACAGGGTCTTTGGCAAGGGCTCGAGGAAGGCTCTGAACCCGGACAAACACATGTGAGACTCTAAGCTGGGATAAAAAGAGGGGAACCAACCAAGAAAGGAGGTTCCCCAGGTGCAGTTTACCACCGTTG
>NZ_AUHY01000096.1 GCF_000423425.1 Meiothermus rufus DSM 22234
CCCGTACGGGCGATTCAAGTGGACGGGGGAGCGGAGTTCATGTCGGAGTTTGAGGAGGCCTGTGAAGGTCTCGGCGTCAAGCTCTTCGTCCTTCCCCCGAGGAGCCCCAAGCTCAACGGTCACGTGGAGCGGATGCAGCGGACCTTCAGGGACGAGTTCTACACCCGGCCCTTACCCTCGCAGATCCCCGAGCTCCAAAAGAAGCTTGACGCTTACCTCGACCACTACAACCGTGAGCGACCCCACCGGGCCCTAAACGGCCTCGCGCCCCTGGAGTTCCTGGCTATGATGCAAGAGGAGTCGGCCCCCCAGTCTCACATGTGTTGACCGATTACAACCTATTGCGGAACCTCAAGCCATTGGTTAGCGTGGGGTTATGGAGAAGCTCAAGTTCCAGATTCGGGTAAGCTCCTGGCCTGAGGTTTTGGAAGCCACCCTTTACCGGGAGGGCCAAGGGGAACCAGTCCTCTTCATCCATGGCTCGGGCCCCGGGGCCACCGGGCTTTCCAACTGGCAGCTGGCGCTTCCGGAGCTGGGGCAAGACTTCCTCTGCCTGGCCCCGGACCTGGTGGGCTACGGGGAGAGCAGCCATCCCGACCCGCCGCCCCAGGGGGTGCGGGCCTGGATGCGGGTCTGGGTGGACCAACTCCTTGCCCTTTTGGAGGCCCTGGGGCTAAAGCGGGCGCACCTGGTGGGGAACTCCCTTGGGGGGGCCATCGCCCTCCACCTCCTCATGGAGGCGCCGGAGCGGTTTGGGAGGGTGGTCCTCATGGGGCCCGCGGGGGGGCCTTTCCAGATGACGCCGGAGCTGGACCGGATCTGGGGCTTTTACGAGGACCCCACCCTGGCCACCATGAAGAACGCTATCCGCTGGTTTGCCTTTGACGAGGGGTTTGTCCAAGACCGCTTGGAGGGGATCGCCCGGATGCGGTTGGAGGCGGCCCTGAGGCCGGAGGTGCGGCGGAGCTTTGAGGCCATGTGGCCGAGGCCGAGGCAGGAGGTTATAGACCAGCTGGTGGTGCCGCCTTCGGCCCTTAGGCGGATGGGCCACCCCGTGCTCATCCTGCACGGCCACCGGGACCGGATCGTTCCCGTGGAGACGAGCCTATACCTGATGGAACACCTGCCCAACGCCCACCTGGTGCTCCTGGGGCGCACAAGCCACTGGGTGCAGATCGAGCGGGCGGAGGCCTTTCACCGCCTGGTGCGGAGCTTTCTCAAGGGGGAGCTGTGAGGGTCGCCAGGACGGAGGAGCTGAAGGGGTTTGCCATGGGGCCCATGACCCTGAGGCCTTTCGCCGGGGAAGGGCTGATGGCGGTGCGGGTGGAGGCGCCCAAGGGGTCCCGCGCTCCGGCCCACAGCCACTCCCACGAGCAGATGACCCTGGTGGTTTCCGGCCGGTTGCGGTTCCGCGTGGGGGAGGAGTGGCGGGAGGTAGGGCCGATGGAGGTCGTACACATTCCTTCGGGGCTGGAACACGAGGCGGAGGTGTTGGAGGACAGCCTTTTTTTTGACCTCTTCCATCCGGTGCGGGAGGACTTCCTGAAACGCGTGGAGGGGGCATGAGGGTGGCCATCCTCACGGGGGCCTCCAGCGGGATGGGCTTCGCGGTGGCGCGGAGGCTCGGGCAGGAGGGCTACACCCTCATCGGGAACAGTCGGGACCCTTTCCAGGCGGTCAAGCGCCTCGAGGCGGAGGGCTGCAAGGTGGTCGGCGTGCCCGGCGACCTGGCCGAGGCCTCCACGGCGGAGGCGCTGGTGGGGATGGCGGAGCGGATTGGCCGTTTAGATGCGCTCCTCTTGAACCACGGTGGCCCGCCGGTGAAGCCGCTTTTGGAGGTCTCCGAGGAGGAGTGGCGGCGCTACTTTGAGCTGATGCTGGTGGGCCCCTTGCGGCTTTTGCGGCTTTCGGTTCCCTTGTTCCGGCGCTCGGGTGGGGGTAGGGTGGTGGCCATCACCTCCTTCACGGTGAAGAGCCCCTATCCCGGGATCGGGCTTTCCAACAGCCTCCGGGCGGCGCTTCTCAACGCCTTGAAGACGGCGGCGTTGGAGCTCGGCCCCGAGGGGATCCTGGTGAACGCGGTGGCCCCGGGGTACATCCTCACGGAGCGCATTGCGGAGTGGAACCGGGCGTATGCGGCGCGGGAGGGGGTTACGGAGGAGGAGATCGCCCGGAGGACCACCGAGGGGATTCCTCTTGGGCGCTACGGCAAGCCGGATGAGGTGGCGGAGGTGGTGGCCTTCCTCCTTTCTCCTCGGAACGGCTACGTTACCGGGCAGCAGGTCATCGTAGACGGGGGGCTGGTGGTGGCCAACTGAGGGAGGAAGTATGGCGACAGTTAAGCGGGTACCCGGAAAGAAAGCCATGCTAGGAGCATGGAAAAGGAATGGAACCTTTCTTCACCCTGATGCGATCTGTGTGGGCTGGAGCTTACCTGGACCGAGAGTCTTAGCCTCATGTAATCCTTTGCCTTTCTGGGGCACCCGGGCCTCTTTGTGGTCTGCCCTCGCTGCCGAGAAAAGAGGAGGCAGCCAAGTTCCTTCCTACCAACCTTTTCCCTCCTCTTCCCCCTGGGGAGGTCTGGCCTATCTCCAGTGCTGGACCATCTTGAGCTCCTTTACCCCAAGCACCCCGTGAACCTGCCCCGCATTCTCATAGGAATGCCCCTCTTAAGGAGGTACTAGATGGTGGCTCTCAAGATAACCATGCTGGAAGGAAGACCTTTAGAGAAGAAGCGGGAGCTGGTGCGGAGGCTCACAGAGGCCGCCGCCCGGCATCTAGGGGAGCCTCTGGAGGAGATTCGGGTGGTGATCTACGAGGTGCCGCGGGAAAACTGGGCCGTGGGCGGGATCTTGATGCGCGATAAGGATGGAGGATGAGGGAAGAAAGCCTTCTCGAGGTAGTGTGCAAGGCCTGGGCTGCGTGGTAGGCTATTCTGCTCAAGGACCGCATACCCCGGGTGGCACACCTCTGTGATGCGGGGGAACGAGAACTACCTGCTGGTTGACCTGAGCCAGGAGACCTGCACCCCACATTCCGCGCCCTCCTCACTCCAGCAGGTAATATCGCTATACCCCCAGAAGGCACACCGCGGTCTGGTGATGGGGAGCCAGATTGAGGACCAGGAACCTGCCCGCAAGCTCCACCAGCCGCACCCACAGGAAGAGCTGGAACACCCAGCGCAGGGTGGGCCTTGCCATGGGCCTGCCCTTCTGGTCCGGCAGACTGGACCCCGTCTCTTCCAGCCTCCGCCTCAGCTCCCACTCCCCCAGGGCGTACACTAAAAGGGCCAGGGCCATCACCCACTCCGGCCGCTTCAGGAAGGGGCTCCCCCTGAAGAACAGAGGGAAAGCCGAACCTCCGCTCCACCGTCCGGGCCTGGTCCTTGTGGCGCCTTAGTTGGTATGGCTAAGGGAGGCCCAAGGTCGTGTAAGGAATTCTGTGTAAGGGTATGTGTATGAATGGGGGTACCAGCTAGAAGGGAGGTACCCCATGGACCCGGATACCCTGCAGATGATTTTGAGGGAAGCAGTGAGGGAAACGGCGACCGAGGTTTTGCAGGTTCTGTTGAACGCTGACCGGGAAGCCTTCTTGCGGGAGCACGGGGGGCGGAAGAACGGCTACTACCCCAGCTTGCTCCAGCCCTACGCCCGGCGCCAGGTGGACCTGGGGGAAGTGGCCGTGACCCTGTACGCTGCCGGGGTAAGAGCGCAAGGCGGCGGAGGGGATGAGCCTGCTTTGGGGCCACCGCTACCCCCACGAGACCATCAGCGCCCTCACCGACCAGGTGCTGAAGGAGGTGGAGGCCTTCCGCCATAGGCCTGTACCGGAAGATATGGCCTGGGTTTACCTGGACGGCTTCTTCTTGAAGGTTCAGAGAGGGGCTTGGGGTGGAGCGGGAGGCGGTCTATGTGGCCCTGGGGATCACCCCTTGCGGGCAGAGGCAGATCCTGGGCTTTTGGCTTTTACCCACGGAAAACACCACCGCCTGGGAAGGGGTTTTGAGGGAGTTATGGCAAAGGGGCCTGCGGCGGGTTTTGCTCTTCATCACCGATGGCCTACCCGGGATGGAAGAGGCGTATTTTCGCCGAGCGGAGCGAGGGGTGGCCCACAAAGCCCTCCACTTCTTGCAACATCAGGCCCACCTCGACCCCACCGACTATCCCCGCTTCAAGCGGGAAGGTATCGAGGTCATCGGCTCAGGTCAGATCGAAGGCGCCAACAAGCACGTCATCGGCCAAAGACTCAAGATCACCGGGGCCCACTGGAGCGAATCCGGAGCGAGCGCTAAGGCCCTGGTCCGCTCGCGGTTCTTCTCCCACAACCCCGTCACACCTTTCCACGCCGTCCGACACGCCGCTTTCCCCACTGCAGCCTAGTTGCCTGAATCCAGGACACACCCCCCTCTCGATAGAGTGCGTCAATTTGGCAAAAATATGCTAATATTGGCAATATGCAAATCACCCTGGACAAGTTTGGGCGGATACTTATCCCCAAAAAGCTGCGTGAGCGCTTGGGCTTGAGGCCTGATGATGTCCTCGAGGTACAGCTCGAGGACGGCAAGCTGACCTTGCTGCCTCAGCGCACCCCACCCCCTTTGCGGCGCAAGGGACGGGTATTGGTGGTGGAGAGCGGGGCCACGGCGGACCTCGGCCAAGCCCTGATCCATCTGAGGGAAGAACGCCTGGACGAACTCTCCCGATGAAGCTACTCTTCGACACCTCGAGCTTGGTTGCTGCCTTTGTCCTGTCCCACCCGGCCCACACCGCGGCTTGGGAATGGCTCGAGCAGACCCTCGAAGGGGTTCACGACGGCGCGGTAGCCACCCATACCTTGGCCGAGCTGTACGCGGTGCTGACCCGCCTGCCCCTGCGCCCCGCCATCCCGCCCCCGGTAGCCTTACAGCTCATCGAGGAAAACCTCCGGGGCTTCCAGACCATAGCCCTGAGCGTAGCCGACTACCGTGCGGTGCTGCAGCGGCTGGAAAAGCTGAACCTTGTGGGCGGAGCCATTTACGATGCCCTGATCGCCCAAGCTGCCCTCAAGGCCAAGGCCGAGCGGCTGCTCACCCTCAACCCCAGCCACTTCCTCAGGTTAGGCCACGACGTTGAGGCCGTGGTTCTTGTACCGGGGAAGAAGGCGTAACCCACCCCATGCGTGACGACTCCCCGTTCTGAAGAACGGGGCTTCGCGGTTCTCACGGGACGGCCCACGCCGTACCCATCCCCGCAGGCTCCGTCCGAGCCCATCTGCGGTCGGGTGCACACCCCGACCGTGCCAGGACATTGATGGCCGCAGCCACATCCCGGTGCTGGTGAGCGCCGCACCGGGGACAGGTGTACTCCCGCACCCAGAGAGGGCGTTTTTCTCTGTAGCCGCACACCGGACAATCCTGGCTGGTATGTCTGGGGTCTACCCCCACCACCCGCCTACACGTCCGAGGGCGACCACTTGGGCGGCACGGAGAGGAACAGATGCACGTGGTCGGGCATGACCTCCATGCCCAGCACTGCCCAGTCCCTCATCAAGCAGGCCTCCCGGAATACCTGCATCAGCCTTTCGCGCACCTCGCCAAAGAAGATGTGGCGGCGATACTTGGGGGTGAATACCCAATGGTAGTTCAGGTTGTAATGCGAATGGCGCGTGGTGCGTTCTTCAGGCACGTGAATATGATAGTACATCCGTCGTCCACTATGCTATGTGCTCCTTCGGAGCACGTGGGGGAGTCCATGTATCCCCGGTTTAAAAACCGGGGGATTATAGCCCCCCACATCCCCTCTTTTTTCTAAACAGTCCGGTTAGCGAGCGGGAAGCTTCGTACCGCGGCTGATCGTAAAAACTGTAGTATAACCCGCACCGCCTGGTTGGCCGTGCGGGGTATCGGCGGAGCGCTAAAGGGCCTCCCCCGCGAAGACCAGGAACTTGTTCCACAGGTTGTCCCGCCTTGCGGCTTGCGGGGCCTAGTTGCAGGCGCCGGCAGACTGGTTCACCGTGCGAGCGAGCTTCTCGGCTGTACTCGCATAGGTATCAGTGTACTGCGCCCCTAAATTTGCACCACCTCACCGGTCAGTTTAGTCAGGGCTCCCACCCCCTTTCAACAGGCTGTCCACAAAAGCTTCAGGCGTCAGGTACCCCAAGGCCGAGTGCGGACGCTTGCGGTTGTACACCTCAAAGACGAACGCCTCCACCGACGCCCGCGCCTCCTCCAGAGTCCGGTACTCCCGCAGGTCCACCCACTCCTCCTTGACGGTCCGGATCAGCCGCTCCGCGTGCCCGTTCTCCCAGGGCCTCCCCGTCCCCGCGTAGCTCAGCCTCACCCCTAGCCCCAAAAGCCGCTCCACATAGGCCCTGGAGGTGTACTGCACCCCCCGG
>NZ_AUHY01000097.1 GCF_000423425.1 Meiothermus rufus DSM 22234
CTTTTCTTTTAGGGCTTTTTTCCAGCGGTGGTAGGTGGCCCGGCTGATCCCGACCAGGTCCTGGATCTCCTTCCAGCTCTTTTTACTTTCACGCAGGGCTTTGACCAGTCGGAGCTTGCGCAGACGTTCCTTGACCTCTGGGTCGCCTGCTTTGGCCTCGGCCAGCCTCTGTGCTTGTCTAGCGCCTTGCCATATCTCTCGGCCAACGGTGGTAAACTGCACCTGGGGAACCTCCTTTCTTGGTTGGTTCCCCTCTTTTTATCCCAGCTTAGAGTCTCACATGTGTTTGTCCGGGTTCATAGCAAAAAAGGCGATGGGCCGGCAGAAACACCGACCCATCTAAAAGGGGTGGCTTACCAGATGTAGAAGATGGTCACGATGAACAGCCAGACCGCATCTACCAGGTGCCAGTACATGCTCGAGCCCTCGAGGGTGCCCTGCTCGTGGTGGTCGATTTTGCCGGCCAAGGCCTGGGCATAGGTCAGGGCCAGGCCCGTTCCTCCGATCAGCACGTGGGCCCCGTGCAGCCCTACAATCAGGAAGAAAACCGTGAACCACAAAGCGGCTTTCTGGGCCTCTACCGACTGACCAGCGGCGTTGAGAGCTTCCACATAGTGCCCCGAAGCGATGGCGAACTCCCACATCTGGAACAAGAAGAACACCACTCCCAGCAGGATGCTGATCAGCATACCCAGCTTAAAGGGGGAGAGTTTATGGTGGCGCAGGTCGTGGTGGGCGTAGTGCACCGTGAAGGAGCTGGCTACCAGGAAGAAGGTGTTAAGAAGGGCCAGCCACAGCGCCGGACGGTGTTCCTCTGGAGGTACCGCAGCCCCGGTCAGACGCAGGTAGAAGTAACCTGCGATCAGAATCCCGAACAAAGCGATTTCCGAGACGATGAACCAGGCCATGCCCACCCAGGCGTTGGATTTGCCGGTTACGGTGTGATGCTCCACCGGGTGGTCGTATTCCTTGCGCAAGGCCCATTTGAATAGGCTGTAGAAGAAGACCACCAGGCCCACGGCCAGCCAGCCGCCCCAGCCCGCGATGCCGCCCACCGGGGCATTGCCCAGATCGGGGGCTAGAGAAGCCCCTATACCCGCGATTAGCAGGCCCAGTGCGGTCATGAAGGGCCAGATAGTGGGCGCGGGAAGGTGGATGCTGGCCGGGTCCACCGGGGTGGGTTTAAGGCCTTCCTTGGCCCAGTCGTATAGGGGGCGTTCCGATTTGAAGACGGTGGGGAACTGTACTGCGAAGTTGTAGGCCGGGGGAGGGGAGGAAGTGGCCCACTCGAGGGTGTACCCTCCCCAGGGGTTGTCAGGGGCTTTTACGTTCTGACGGAAGCTCTCAAACATGGCGACCAGCCAGGCAATGCCTCCCAAGGCTAGGGTCACCGCCCCTACTGTGGAGGTGAAGTTCAGCTCGTTCCACAGGTAGAGCCCGTCGGGGTAGGTGTAGTAGCGGCGGGGCATCCCTAGGAAGCCCAGCACGTACTGGGGCATAAAGGCCAGCAGGTAGCCCACCAGGAAGAGCCAGAAGTGCACTTTTCCCCAGAATTCGGGGTACATGCGCCCGGTGATCTTAGGCCACCAGTAATACAACCCAGCGAAGGCCAGGAAGCCTGAACCAGCCATCAACACGTTGTGGAAGTGGGCTACCACAAAGTAGCTGTCCTGCACATGGTAGTCGAAGGGCACCACGGCCAGCATCACCCCGGTGATGCCGCCCAGTAGGAAGTTGAACATGAAGCCCATTACAAAGAGCAGCGGGGTCTTAAAGTCGAGCTGCCCACCCCAGAGTGTGCCTAGCAGGTTGAATATCTTCACCCCGGTGGGTACCGCCACCAGCACAGTGAAGAACACAAAGACCATCTGGAACAGCAGGCTCTCCCCTACGGTGAACATGTGGTGAGCCCAGACCAAGAAGCCCACCACTGCAATGCCCACCAAGGCAAAAACCATGAATCGGTAGCCAAAGACCGGCTTACGCGCGAAAGTCGAGGCCACCTCAGCGGCGATGCCCAAATAGGGCAGCAGCATAATGTAGACCGCCGGGTGGGAGTAGAACCAGAAGAACTGCTGGAAGAGTACCGGGTCGCCTCCGATGGTGGGGTCGAAGAGGGAAAGCCCCAGCTTGCGCGAGAGCAGCACGGTCAGGCTAGCCGCAGTGATGCCGGCCAGGGCGAAGAGCGAAAGCATGGAGGTGGCGAAGATCCCCCAGACGAAGATGGGCATCTTCCACAGACCCATGCCTTTGGCCCGCAGGTTATAGACCGTGGCAGCAAAGTTAGCCGACCCCAGCAGGCTGGATAGACCCAAGAGTAGCACCCCCATCATGAAGAAGTCGGTGCCGATGCCCGTAGTACGGGAAAAGGGATAGTAAAAGGTCCAGCCTACGTCTGGAGCCCCACCGAAGAACAACGAGGCATAGATCAGCAGAGCTGAGAAAACGAACAGCCAGGCGGCGAAGGCGTTGATGCGGGGTAGGGCCACGTCCCGCTCGCCCAGCATGAGGGGCAGAATGAAGTTGCCGAAGCCCGACAATCCTGCTGGGATGATAAAGAAGAAGAGCATGGTGGCCCCGTGCAGGGTGAGAACCTGGTTGTAGGTCTGGCCTACCAGGAACTGCTGCTCAGGGCCGGCCAACTGCCAACGAATGGCCACCGCCATCAGGCCGGAAAAGCCGAAGGCCAGGAAGGAGGTGACCAGGTAGATCATCCCGATTTTCTTGTGGTCGCTGGTGGTCAACAGGTCCCAGACCGTGGCCCAGAACCCCATACGGGAAGCGCTTTGTGTAGTTGCTACCGCCATATTTACTCAAACCCCCCGTTAGAACTTCTCCAGTTTGTCGAAGTCAAAGCCTTCTATCTTATGGCTCAACAGGTACGCGGCGATGGCCTTTACATCCTGGTCGGAAAGGTGGAGGAAGGCCGGCATCTTCACGCCCGGCTTCATGCCTGGGGAGTTTTTGATCCAGGCCTCGAGGTACTCCGGGGTGTTGGGCCACATTCCTGCACCCACGGTGGTGCGGTTACCAAAAAGGGTCAGATCGGGGTTGTTGGGCAGCCCTTGCGCCACCCCCTTGAGGCCGTGACAGGCGGCGCACTGCTGCTTAAAAAGCTCCTCGCCCCGTTGCAGTGTGGGATCGGTGGGAGCGCTGGCCTGGTAGGTTTTGGCCTCGGCTATCCAGCGGTCAAACTCTTCCTGCGAGACCACCTTCACCCTAAAGCGCATGTTGGCGTGGGAGGCCCCGCACAACTCCACGCACTGCCCGTAGTAGTTGCCCTCTTTTTCCGGGGTAACCGTGATACGGGTGACGACCCCAGGAATGGCATCGCGGGTGCCCACTAGGCTAGCGATGCGGAAGGAGTGGATAACGTCGTAGTTGCTGCCGTCACCCCCAGTGACCTCAAAGGTTACGGGCCGGCCCACCGGGAGAATGAGCTGGTTGGAGTCGCGTACCCCGTACTCTTTGTAGTGGAAGTCCCACCAGAACTGCCAGCCCCGCACCTCTACTACCATGGCCCCGGGCTGGGGCTGCTCCAGCCGGAACATGCTGCGGGCGGTAAGGCCGAAGATGGTCAGCACAATGACCGTGGGGATGATGGTCCAGAGTACCTCGAGGCGGTCGTTGCCGTGGGTTTGCGGGGGCTCGCCGGTTTCCTTTCCCGTGCGGCGAAACTTAATGGTGACGTAGGTCAGGGCGCCCATCACCACCACGAAGACCAAAGCGGCAAACCCCATGACCCAGACCAGAAGCCCCCGAACCTCGCGGTTAAAGGCCGAGGCTTCCCCATCCAGGATGTTTAGGGTATGCCCCCCTGCCTGCCCTGGTTCAGCGGCCCAAGCCAGGCCCAGCATCAGCAAAAGTATCAGAGCCACACTTCGCCACCACATTCCCATATCCTCCCTTTAGCGCATTGTAAACCTGTTTAGTTGGAGTGAGTCTAGCCTAGGCACGATTCCCGTAAAGTATACCCAATCAAGGTATGTTAGAGAGCCCGGTCTATCGCCATCGCGACGAAAAGCAATGCCAGATATAACATGGAGTATTTGTACAGCGACAGCGTCCAGCTTCGTTCCAGGGTCTGGTATAGCCGCAGGCTGCGTATGAGCAGCAAGGTGTTGAGCCCTAGGGCAGCGGCCAGATAGAACCCGCGCAGCTCGCCCATCAGTACAGGTATGAGGGTGATTACTGTAGTCAGGATGGCGTATAGCCATATTTGGTAGGCGGTTTCCCGCTCGCCACGCACCACCGGTAGCATGGGTACCCCGACCGCAGCGTAGTCATCTTTAATCATGAGGGAGAGAGCCCAGAAGTGCACCGGTGTCCAGAAGAAGACGATTAGAAACAGATACCAAGCAAACAAGCTCACCTCACCAGTGACCGCGGCCCAGCCCACCAAAGGCGGAAAAGCTCCAGCAGCTCCCCCGATCACAATGTTGCTCCAAAAACGGCGCTTCATGTAGAGAGTGTAGATGAGCACGTACCACCCCAGGCCAGCCATGGCCAGAAGCGCGGTGGTTAGGTTGGCGCCCCACCACAGCAAAAGAAAGGACAGCACCATCAGGGTGGTCGCAAAAAGCGCGGCCTCGCGGGTGCCGATCCGGTCGGTAGCAGTAGGGCGCAGGGCGGTGCGCTTCATCCGGCGGTCGATGTCGCGATCGATAACCATATTGAAGGCGTTGGCCGCCCCCGCGGCCATGTAGCCCCCCACCAAGACCACCAAGAACAAGCCCAGACCCGGCCAGCCCCGCGCAGCGATGAACATGGCCATCAGGGTGGTGAAGAGCAGCAGGCTGATCACCCTGGGTTTGGTCAAAAGCCAGTAGTCGCGCCAGGTTGCGCGTTCGGAGTTGGCCACAGACATCACCATATCAGTTTACCTAGCCTCCACCACAGAAACCGCCTTGGCTCGAGGGTGGTATCCCTGGCTTAGGGCCGAGACGGTAAGCAGCAGCCAGGTGATCCAGACCAAGTCAGAGAGCAGAAGGTGGGGCAATTGCGTGTACAAAGGAGCGGCCTGTAGCACATTGAGGTAGCCCATTCCTAGCTGCAAGATGAAAATTACTCCGGCTAGCCGGGCGAACAGCCGGGTGTGGGCAGCAGGCCTAAGGGCCGCCACCAGATTGGCCACTAAAACCACATATACGCCCACCAAGACCGCGATAAAGGGGTGGTAGATGCGGAGTTGTACCAAAAAATGCTCCCCCGGGGTAAGCGCCCGACCCATAGCCTCTAGGGTATTGCGCACTGGGAACAAGGCATCGCCCAGCGAGGTCAAGGCCCCCGAGGCCGCCACGGTTAGGAGGCCCACAAAGCCCAGAAGCAAGGCCCACCCCACCCCGCCTTGCCCTCGCCAGAGCGGGCGTTGGTGAGGATGGCTCGACCACCAGGCGGTAAGGGCTAGCGAACCTATCAGGAACAGGGTGTTCATCAGGTGGATAGGGGCCACTACGGCTCGAGCCAGGCTGGCATCCTCGCCCACCAGCCGGAATAGCACCAGGCCGGCCCCTACCAGGCTTTCGGTGAACATGAAGAACAGGGAAAGCCCCGCGCCTAGCCGGGCCAGATGCCCTTTGGGGAAGGCCCGACGGGCCCAGAGCAAAAGCCCTATGGTGAGCAGCAGGGACAGGCCGCTAGTGACCCGATGGAAGAACTCAATGAAGGTTTTCCGTTCTTGAAAGACAGGCAGTGCCTCGCCATTGCAGGTGGGCCAGTGGGCACCGCAACCATCCCCCGAGCCGGTGGCCTGGACCACATCCCCCCACAGGATGACCACCAGGGTGAAGACCACCACACCCCAGGCATAGAAGGTAAAGCGTCGGTTGACCATATCGACCATCCCCCTTCGGGGTAACGGCCCCATTCTGCCAGATGGGGCCTGAATACTCTATTAGGACATTTGTCCCTAAGCCCTAGGAAGCCGTAAAGAGGGCATTATAGACTACATCAATAGGACTTACGCAGTTGGCTGAAGGATGTGGAGGGGATGGGCGAGATAACTTCGTATTGCCTCGCGAACAATGGACGCCTTGGCCTCGTACCAGCTCACCCCCCTGCGCAGCCGGTAGACCTCCAGCCGGAGGAAGGCCCGCAAAGCCAGGAGGAGGTGCCGCAGGATGGAGACCGCCTTCCTCACCTGGGCCCGCTCCACCCCACAGCACTGCTTGAGCCCCCGATGGTACACTTCGATCCCCCATCCTTGCCGCTCTAACTCCGCCCGCTTCTCTTCGCTCATCCCCAGATGGTTCGTGGCCCAGTACTCCGCCTCCCCGTCCTTGGAG
>NZ_AUHY01000098.1 GCF_000423425.1 Meiothermus rufus DSM 22234
CCTTGAGCCTCCTCCGCCAGCGGTAATAGGTGGCCCGGCTGATCCCCACCAGGGCCTGGATCTCGGGCCAGCTCACCCCGTGCTTCCTGAACGCCTCCACCTGCTTGAGCTTGCGTAGCCGTTCCTGGACCAGGGGGTCGCTGGCTCCGGCCGCTCCCAGCTCCTGGGCCTTCCTCGCTCCTTGCCATATCGCTTTGCCAACCGTGGTAAGCTGCACCTGGGGGACCTCCTTCAGGAGTCGGTCCCCCTCTTTTTATCCCACCTGGGGCTTCTAGAGTCTCACATGTGTCCGTCCAGGTTCAAAAAGCAGCTCTCCGTGTTGCATAGACTTACAACACGATCTTGCGCATTTCAATTTTATTTGGTACTAATAGAACGGATTTCAAAAAAATAAACTAAGGAGGCAGAACATGATACTCAGTCGTAGGCGCACGATCCAGGTTTTGAGCGGGGTCACTATGGCCTCACTCACCGGTGCTGGCCGGGCCCAGTTCTGGTTTGCCCCCAGCCTGACCTATCCGGCTGTGCGGGTAGGTAACATCCGCAACCTGCAAAACAACCAGCCGGTGACCTTCAATTACCCCGATGCCCGCGCTCAGGGCATCCTGGTCAAGCTGGGCCGCCCGGCCCTGGGGGGGGTGGGGCCCAACCGGGATATTGTGGCCTTCTCGGCGGCCTGCACCCATATGGGCTGCCCGGTGGTCTATAAAAACGGCCGCTTGCTCTGCCCTTGCCACTACTCCATGTTCGACCCCGCCAAAGCCGCCCAGGTCTACCAGGGTCTGGCCGGTACCGGGCTCCCGCAAATCCAGCTTCGCGTGGCCCCCAACGGTGACATCCTGGCCAACGCCATCAACGGCCTGATCTGGGGCCGGGTCAGGAACGTTTAGGAGGTGTGGTTATGTCCAATATGAACCGCCGCGATGCACTGCCCATCCCGCCTGCCAATGCTACTGTGCACAACACTGTCTGCCAGTACTGCACGGTGGGCTGCGGCTACAAGGTTTACACCTGGCCGGTCGGCACCCAGGGCGGTTTGGCCGCCAACCAGAACGCCTTCGGAGTGGACCTGCGCAACCCTCAGACCCCGCTGGGGGGCCTGGTTTACACCGAGACCATGCACTCCATCGTGACCCGTAAGGATGGACAGCAGTACCACGTGGTCATCGTGCCCGCCGGCGACTCCCCCATCAACCTGAAGCGTGACCACTCCAGCCGTGGGGCCACCAACGCCGTAGCTACCTGGAGCGATGCCCGGGCCACCCGCGAGCGCCTGAAATACCCCTTGCTGCGCATAGGCGACCAGTTCCAGGTCATCCCCTGGGACGAAGCCCTGACCATTCTGGCCGGCGTAGCCAAGGGCATTCGCGATAAAGACGGCAACGACGATAATATTGCGGTCAAGGCCTTCGACCACGGGGGCTCTGGCGCTGGTTTCGAGAACAACTGGGGAGTGGGCAAGCTTTTCTTCGATGCCTTTAGCGTTAAGCACATCGCCATCCACAACCGTCCAGCCTACAACTCGGAGGTCTGGGGCAGCCGCGAGCGGGGGGTTCACGAGCTGAACTACGACGCCATCGACGCCCGGCTGGCCGACACCATCGTGCTGTGGGGCGCCAACCCCTACGAGACCGCCAGCGTCTTCTATACCGAGCACATGCTGCCCAACATCCAAGGGGCCACATCAGGGGAAAAACAGCGCAACCTTTTGCGGGGTGAGCCTTTCGGCCCGGCCTACCTCATCGTGGTTGACCCCCGGCGCACCTCCAGCTTGACCGTCGCGGAACAGGTCGACAAAGCCCGGACCCTGCACCTGCGGCCCAACCTGGGCACCGACTATATCCTGGCCAACGCCATCGCTCGGGTCATCTGGGAGCGGCGCTACTACAATATGCAGTACCTGCAAAACCGCACCGACATGCAGAAGTTTGAGGAGTATAAGGAAAAATCCCTCAAACTGGACACGCCCTATGCTGAGTTCATGGCCCGGGTCACGCAAATTACCGGCGTGCCCCGCGCCGACATCGAAAAGGCCGCCGACTGGATTGCCAAGCCCAAGGGCGCAAACTTCCCTCGCCGCACCCTGACCATCTACGAGAAGGGCATGATCTGGAATATGAAGAACTACGACCAGATCGCGGCGTTGGTGCAGATGAACGTGCTCTCGCAGAACATCGGCCGGGCCGGCACCGGTTGTGGCCGTCTGGGCGGGCACCAAGAGGGCTATGTCCGGCCCCCCTCCCCCACCCCAGGCTCTATCTACAACGGAGGACCCCCGGTCAACGTGGACAAATACCTGACCGACGGTAAGGGCAAGCTGTACTGGGTCATTGGAACCAACCCCTATCTTTCCACCCCCAACAACCAGCTCTTCCGCAAGCGCATCCGCGAGCGCACCAAGGCCCTCTCCGATTATCTGGGCCGCTCGGGTGAGCCGGGCCGCACCGAGGAGTGGGTGAGCAAAATCCTCGAGGGCCTCGAGGCCACTGGTGGTCTGTTCATGGTGGTGCAGGATATTTACCTGACCCACACCGCCATGGATGCCCACCTGGTGCTGCCGGCCAGCGCCTGGGGCGAGGCCAACCAGACCTCCATCAACTGCAACAGCCGCCTGCTGCGCCTGTACGAGAAGTTCATGGACCCGCCCGGCGAGGCCAAGCAGGACTGGGAGATTTGTAAGCTGGTGGGCCTGAAGATGGCCGAGCTGTACCGGGCCGAGGGCAAAGGCGATGTTGCCGCCAAGTTCGAGTTCGGCAAGAACTGGAACACAGACGAGGACGTCTTCCTCGATGGAGGCAACTCCTTCCCCAACAACGCCATCCCCGCCAGCGAGGAGGCCACCCTGCCTGCCGAGTGCTACCGCGGCGTTACCTATGCCTTTTTACGCCAGGTCGGGCAGCAGGGTATCCGCACCCCGGTTCGCATCGAGAATGGCCGGCCCGTGGGTACCCTGCGCCGCTACAGCGTCAAGTTCGGCACCAAAGACGGCAAGTTTAGCTGGTACGGCACCGACGACTGGGAAGGGTATCCACCCGAGGTAGCCAAGTACCTCGAGGGCGACATGGCCAAGAAATACCCCTTCTGGATGACCACCGGGCGTGCCCAGGCCATCTGGCAGACTATGTACAACGACCGTTTCCTGCCGGAAAAAATGACCGTCATGCCCATGCCCTACATCGAGATGCACCCTCAGGACGCCCAAGCCCTGGGCATCAAAGGCGGCGACCTGGTGCAGGTTTGGAACGAAGAGGGCAACGGTACTTTCATGGTCTACGTGACCGACGCGGTTCGGCCTGGCCTAATCTTCGCCCTACAATACCACCACCTGGGCACCTCCAATAGCATGACCTCGGGCTACACCGACCCCAAGACCACCATTCCCTGGTACAAGGGAACCCGGGTAGCCATCCGCAAAATCCGGGGCTCCCTGCCCGATCTGCAGCAAACCGCTAGCTTCTTACAGCAAAACAAGTTCGACTAGCCTGGCAAATGAAAAAGCTCCGCAGAAAGCGGAGCTTTTTCCCTACTTCAGGGCAGGTAGTTGCCGGGCGTTCCTAGGGTGCCAGGCTTCTCTATCCATTCCGCGACCAAGCCCAGCTTCCAGGCACCAGCCGCCCCGCTAGGGTTGGCATAGCCACCATAAAGGCCCAGCCGTAGGCCCCGCACCACGGTATAGTACAGCGAAGCAGTTAGATCGTAGCCCAGGTTGAGGCCGAAGGGGTAGCGCAGCCCGCCTTCCATATAGGCGTTTAGCTCCGGGGCCAGCTCGAGCTTCAACCCAGCGTAGGCATTGGCAGTGGTATTAAGCAAGAGCGCAGGAACCACCCCCAAGCTAGCCTCCAAGCCCGCCCCGCCATACAACACCGCCATCTCGGCAACACGCTGGGTAAGGAAAAGCTCCCCGCTGGCATCCAAATCAAAGCTAAACGGGCCAGGCAGCAGCACCTGATTGGAGCCCAGCCGCACTGCCCCCTCCACATAGCCCGTGCTAGAAGTGTTAAGCTTGGTCACCCCCACCAGGCCCACCCGGCTGGCCAACACCAGCTGCCCAGCAAAAAATCCCGGGCGCAACGAGGCTCCCGCTACAACGTTGTCGCTTAGGTTTAGGGTGTAGTTGACCGCGGTGCCCCGGTAAGCGGGATAGGGCGTGGTGAACTGCCCCCCCACCAGGCCCACCTCGGGCAAAAGTTGCAGGTTGCCACTGAGGGAGAATCCGTCGGCCAAAGCCAGGCCACCAAGGCCCAGCGAGGTCATGATGGCGGTAAAAATCTTTCTCATCTCTCCTCCAAAATTTGCCGCGATAATGCCGCGAGCGGCCCAATCATAACGGCATAGCCCAGGGCGCAACTGAGGCCATGCGCAAATTTCCTTAATCTGCCCGCCTGCCCAAACCCCAGCCCCAACGGTATGCTTTAGGCATGGCAAGAAGCAAACAGGAAATTCTGCAAGCGCTAAAGGAGGCCCAGGCGCGTTTTTTGCGCCTGCAGTTCACCGATATTTTGGGCATTAACAAGGTCGTTGAGCTTCCAGTGGGCCAGTTCGAAAAAGCCCTGGACGGCGAAATCATGTTCGATGGCTCCTCTATTGAAGGCTTTGGCCGTACCGATGTGGAGGAGTCGGATATGCTGCTGCGGCCCGACTATGAGACTTTTGCTATTTATCCGGATGAACTCGAGCCCACCACCAAAGGCCCTGTAGGCCGGCTAATCTGCGACATCGCCTACCCCGATGGCAAACCCTTTGAGAACAACCCTCGCCAGGTACTCAAGCGCCAGGTTGAGCGGGCGCAACGCATGGGCTTCGACAACCTCTATGTGGGGGCCGAGGTGGAGTTCTTTCTATTCGAACGCAGGCCCGACGGTAGTCCCAGCACCCACACCCACGACCGCGCAGGTTACTTCGACCTAGCCCCCACCGACCGGGGCGAGGCCGCCCGGCGGGATATGGTCGATATGCTCTCCCGGCTGGGCCTGGGCATCGAGGCGGCCCATCACGAGGGCGCTCCTGGTCAGCATGAGATCGACCTCAAGTATACCCACGCCCTGCAGGCCGCCGACCACCTGACCACCCTTAAGTTTGTGGCCAAACGCATTGCCATAAATCACGGGCTTCACGCCACCTTCATGCCCAAGCCCATCGCGGGCATCAACGGCTCGGGCCTACACCTTCACCTCTCCCTTTTCAAAAAAGGGGAAAACGCCTTCTTTGACCCTAAGGGGCGCCTCGAGGTCTGGCCCCACCAGCTCTCTCCCATCGCGCTTCAGTTTATTGCTGGCCTCTTTGAGCACGCCGAGGGTATGGCCGCCATCACCAATCCTCTTGTTAACTCCTACAAACGCCTGACCCCCGGCTACGAGGCTCCTACCAGCGTAGCCTGGTCGGTCTCTCACCGTAGTGCCATGATCCGGGTACCCAAGCGCCGGGGCAACGGCACCCGGGCCGAGTTCCGCCTGCCCGACCCCTCCTGCAACCCCTATCTGGCCCTGGCGGTGATTCTGGCCGCGGGCCTCGAGGGCATCGAGAACAGGCTGGAGCCCCCTCCACCCATCGAGCGCGACGTCTACGACCTTTCCGTACGTGACCGGCGCAAATATCGGGTCAGCGATATGCCCAGCACCCTGCGGGAGGCCCTCGAGGCCCTGCAAAAGAACCGGGTGGTGCGTAACGCCCTAGGCGAGCCGCTTTACAAAGATTTTCTGCACGCCAAACAGGTCGAGTGGAACGCCTACCGCATATCGGTTCACCAGTGGGAGCTAAACCAGTACCTTGCGGAATACTGATAAACGGCTTACGACCCCCGATCGCTCTTCACCGAAAGGTGGGGGCTTAAATGGTGTAGTTCCTTGTCCCGGCTGGAGTACAAATCACACAAAGCCACATGAACCTGGACAAACACATGTGAGACTCTAAGCTGGGATAAAAAGAGGGGAACCAACCAAGAAAGGAGGTTCCCCAGGTGCAGTTTACCACCGTTGGCCGAGAGATATGGCAAGGCGCTAGACAAGCACAGAGGCTGGCCGAGGCCAAAGCAGGCGACCCAGAGGTCAAGGAACGTCTGCGCAAGCTCCGACTGGTCAAAGCCCTGCGTGAAAGTAAAAAGAGCTGGAAGGAGATCCAGGACCTGGTGGGGATCAGCCGGGCCACCTACCACCGCTGGAAAAAAGCCCTAAAAGAAAAGGGCCTGGCCGGACTCAAACCCC
>NZ_AUHY01000099.1 GCF_000423425.1 Meiothermus rufus DSM 22234
TGAGCCTCCTCCGCCAGCGGTAATAGGTGGCCCGGCTGATCCCCACCAGGGCCTGGATCTCGGGCCAGCTCACCCCGTGCTTCCTGAACGCCTCCACCTGCTTGAGCTTGCGTAGCCGTTCCTGGACCAGGGGGTCGCTGGCTCCGGCCGCTCCCAGCTCCTGGGCCTTCCTCGCTCCTTGCCATATCGCTTTGCCAACCGTGGTAAGCTGCACCTGGGGGACCTCCTTCAGGAGTCGGTCCCCCTCTTTTTATCCCACCTGGGGCTTCTAGAGTCTCACATGTGTCCGTCCAGGTTCATAGCGACAGGAGCGGGAATACACCCGCCTATCGGGCCAGGGTTGGTCTACTCCCGCCCTGCCGAGAGCACTGCCAGGAAGGCCTCCTGCGGTACATCCACCTTGCCGATGGCCTTCATGCGTTTTTTGCCCTCTTTTTGCTTTTCCAAAAGCTTTTTCTTGCGGGTTACGTCGCCGCCGTAGCACTTGGCCAGCACATCCTTGCGCAGGGCCTTGACGGTGGCGCGGGCGATGATCTTACCCCCGATGGCGGCCTGGATGGGCACGGCGAACTGCTGCCGGGGAATCACCTCGGCCAGCTTGTCTACAATCTCCCGCCCGATGCTGTAGGCCTTGTCCCGGTGAGCGATAAAGGCCAGCGCGTCCACCGGTTCCTCGTTGACCAGGATGCTGACCTTGACCAGGTCGCCTTCGCGGTAGCCGATCTGCTCGTAGTCCATAGAGGCATAGCCCCGGCTGAGGGATTTTAGGCGGTCGTGGAAGTCGTAGAGGATTTCACCAAAGGGTACCTCGTAGATGAGCTCCACCCGCTTGCCGATGTAATTCATGTGCTGCATCTTGCCGCGCTTTTCCTGCAAGAGCTGCATGATGCTCCCCACGTATTCCTCCGGGGTGTAGACCGTGAGCCGGACGTAGGGTTCGAAGATGGCCTCGAGCTTGTCCGGGCTGGGCAGCTCGGAGGGATTGTGGATTTCCAGCTCACTGCCGTCGGTGCGCCTAACCCGGTAGATCACGCTAGGGGCGGTGGAGATGAGGTCGAGGTCGAACTCCCGCTCGAGGCGCTCCTGGACGATCTCGGCGTGTAAAAGCCCCAAAAACCCACAGCGAAAGCCGAAGCCCAGGGCTTCCGAGGTCTCCGGCTCAAAGGAAAGGGCAGCATCGTTGAGCTTGAGCTTTTCCAAAGCTTCGCGCAAGCGGTTGTAGTCCTGGGTGTCGGTGGGGTAGAGGCCGGCAAAGACCACGGGCTTGGCTGGCTGGAAACCGGGGTAGGGAGCCTGGCAGGGGTTCTGGGCCGAGGTGACGGTGTCACCCACCTGGGCCTGGCCAATCTCACGGATGGCTGCGGTTAGCCAGCCCACCTCGCCGGGGCCTAACTGGGCTACCGGCTCCAGGGCACCTGGGCGGAAAACCCCTACCTTGTCGATGGTGAAGGTCTGGCCAGTGGACCAGACCCGGATGGTCTGGCCAGGCCGCAGGCTTCCGTCCATCAGCCGTACATAGGGGATCACCCCCTGGTAGGCGTCGTAGATGGAGTCGAAGATCAGGGCCTGGGGAGGGTTTTCCGGGTGGCCCGAGGGGGGAGGGATACGGGCCACGATGGCTTCCAGAATGTCCTCTACCCCCTGGCCGGTCTTGCCCGAGGCGAAGATGCACTCGTCGGCGGGAATCCCCAGTACTTCTTCGACCTCGAGGGCCACCTCGAGAGGCTGGGCTCCGGGCAGGTCGATCTTGTTGATGACGGGGATGATGGTGTGGTCGTGCTCTAAGGCCAGGTAGAAGTTGGCGATGGTCTGGGCCTCCACCCCTTGCGAGGCGTCCACCACCAGCAATACCCCCTCCACCGCGGCCAAAGCCCGGCTCACCTCGTAGCCGAAGTCCACGTGGCCGGGGGTGTCGATCAGGTTGAAGATGTAGGTCTGGCCCGACTTGCTCTCATAAAATAGACGCACCGCGCTGGCCTTGATGGTGATACCGCGCTCGCGCTCGAGCTCCAGTGAATCCAAAAACTGCTCGCGCATCTCCCGCTCCGAGACCGCCTTGGTCATCTGGAGAATGCGGTCGGCCAGTGTAGACTTGCCGTGGTCTACATGCGCGATGATGGAGAAATTGCGAATCCGCTCCTGCACAGCCTACCCATTGTAGCCGATGGATGGGGAAGCCTATGTGGGTTCGGTGAGTCACGGTGCGCCCTATCCTTGGGGCCCCTGCGTTGACACCCACTCTTGGGTTTTGTAATGTTGACCCGATGCAAAAAAACCACAAAGGAGGTTTTGCCATGAAACGAACCGGTATTGTGCTGCTAGGGATTCTGGCCTCGTTGGGCATGGCCCAGACCAGGATTGGCAACTGTGAGGTTAGCGGCCCCAAGGGGCAGTTCCCCATCCGCCCGGCGGTTGCTGGCCAACTTACGGTGCAAACCAACCTACCCGGCCCTGGTTTCTGGAATGGGGATAGCCCTGCTACCATCAAGGACGGCTTCGAGTACTGCCTGGCGGCCCACATTGCCCACCGGGCTGGGCTGGATAAGGTGGTGGTGCAAAACGTAGCCTGGGATGCGCTGATTGCTGGCCAGACTCGCAACTTCGACTTCGCGTTGTCGCAGATTACCATCACCGAGGCGCGCAAGCGGGTGGTGGACTTCTCGCGGCCCTACTTCTCCTCCGATATCGGGGTGCTGGTACGGGGGGCCGATAAAAACAAGTACACCTCGGCGGCCAGCCTCAAGACGGCCCGCCTGGGGGTACAGCAGGCCACCACGGCAGCTTCCTTCCTCAGCAACACCCTCAAACACCCGCAGAACCTGACCCGGGTTTTCCCTGATGTGGCCGGAGGGTTTACCGCCCTTAGGGCTGGCCAAATTGACGCCTTCATCATCGACACCTCGATTGTGCTTTCCGAGGCGGCCAAGTCCAATGGGGCTTTGGTGGTGGTGGGCCAGTTCAGCACCGGCGAGAACTACGGAGCCTTGTTTACCAAGGGCAACCCCAACCGAGCCCAGATCGACCGGATTCTCGAGGCCCTAGAGAAGGAAGGGGTGCTCAAGAAGCTGGCCCAGACCTACCTGGCCAAAGAGTGGGGTATCGACCCCACTAGCGTGCCCTACTGGAAACCCTAACCACTGCCGTGGGAATTGCGCTCCGCAAGGGTGGCCTCCGGCTGTCCTTGTGGGGTTTTTGTTGGACTGGCTACCCATTCCCGGCCTTTCGGGTACAATCTCCTATCCATGGCGGAACCTTCAAACACTAAGGAAGCCCGGCGGCGTAGGCCCACGCCACCCAAGGATGGTTTTGCTTTTGCCCTACTGGCCTTGGGCTGGGCGGTGTGCTTGGCGGTGGCTACCTGGGGGGTGATGGTCCGGGTCAAGGCCGTGATGAGTGCCAACAACTTTCAAGCCTTGTGGACCGATGGACTACTGCTCTTGGTGGCTTTGTTGCCACTGGCCTTGTTGCTGCCCGCTAGCCGCAGCCTGCAACAGTCCATCCAAGCCCGCCGGGCCTTGGCCGCAGAGAACCTGATTGCTGCGCGGGTGCACAGTGCCGAGGCCCATACCTGGGCCTGGTTTACCCTGGGCTATGCCGGGGCCTGGCTGCTGCTCTTGTTGTTGGTGCTGTTTTTCATCGCCAACAACGTGGCGGTGGGGCGAACCTTTTTTCAGCTCGAGCTCATCGCCAGCTCCTTTGGCCTGATTCTGCAAGCCTTTTGGGTTAACGTGGTGATCTTCCTCTTCGCGGGGGTGCTCTCGCTGTTGTGGGGGCTGGTGGTGGCCATCGCCAAGCTGCTGCCGGGCCGCCCAGCCCAGCCCATCCGCTTTCTAGCCACCTTTTACACCGATGCTTTTCTGAGCCTGCCCTCCATCATCGTGATCTACCTGGTGGGCTTTGGTCTACCCCTTACAGGGATTGCCTTTTTCCGTAGCCTCCCCCTAGAGGCCCTGGCGGTGCTGGCCCTGACCCTGACCTACGGGGCCTATATGGCCGAGGTCTACCGGGCCGGCCTCGAGAGCATCCACCCCAGCCAGTGGGCCGCGGCCCGCAGCCTGGGCCTTTCCTATGGCCAGACCCTGCGCTTCGTCATCATCCCCCAGGCTGTTCGGCGCATTGTTCCCCCTTTGCTCAACAACTTCATCGGGATGCAGAAGGATACTGCCTTGGTCAATGTGGTGGGGGTGATCGACGCTTTTAACCAGGCCCGCATCATCGCTTCCAACAACTTCAACCTCTCGGCGGTGACCACCGTGGCCATCCTGTTTATCCTGATTACCATTCCCCAGACCCGGCTGGTCGACCGGCTGGTGGAGCGCGACCGGGCCCGTTTCCGCCAAGGGTAGGGGAGACGGGGCTGGCGATGGACCCGGGGAGAGCCAAGATGAGCCTACTGGAAGTTCGCAACGTGGTGAAGCGCTTCGGGAACAACGAGGTGCTGCGGGGTATCAACCTGACGGTAGAGGCCCACCAGGTGGTCTGCCTGATCGGCCCTTCGGGGTGTGGCAAGTCCACCCTGCTGCGCTGTATCAACGGCCTCGAGGAGATTCAGGGGGGCGAGATTCGCCTCCATGGCGACCGCATTACCGGGCCGGGGGTAGACCTCAACGCCCTAAGGCGTGAGGTGGGGATTGTTTTTCAGAGCTTCAACCTGTTTCCCCACATGACCGTGTTACAGAACATCACCCTGGCCCCTACCCAGGTGTTGCGGATGCCCGAGGAGCAGGCCAGGGAAAAAGCCCTGGCCCTCTTGAAGCGCATCGGCCTCGAGCACAAGGCCCAGGCCTACCCTGACCAGCTTTCCGGCGGGCAGCAACAGCGGGTGGCCATTGTGCGGGCATTGGCCATGGAGCCTATGCTGCTGCTTTTAGACGAGATTACCTCGGCCCTCGACCCCGAGCTGGTCTCTGAGGTGCTCAACCTCTTGCGTGAGCTGGCCCGCGAGGGCATGACCATGATTCTAGCCACCCATGAGATGGGCTTTGCCAAAGAAGTAGCCAGCAAGGTTTGCTTTCTTTATGGTGGAGTTGTGCACGAGGAAGGCCCCCCAGAGCAGATATTTTCCAACCCCCAGCAAGAGCGAACCCAGCAGTTTTTGTCCAGCATCATCGAGGCCGGGCGCCTTTAGGTTCAGCCCACTAGGGCGAAAACCCCCCGGGTTTCCCCGGGGGTTTTGGCTCCGCGAGCAGGGCTCGAACCTGCGACCAGTCGGTTAACAGCCGACCGCTCTACCAGCTGAGCTATCGCGGAACGGCACGCCGATAGCAGGTAAGAATATAACAGAGCTTGCCCCAATTGGCAAGCGGTTGTAATCGGTCAACACATGTGAGACTGGGGAACCGACTCCTCCTGCATCTTAGCTAAATACTCCAAGGGAGCAAGACCCCCCAGGGCCATGTGAGGCCTTCGGCGGTTGTAGTGGTCCAGGTAGGCATCCAGCTCTGCCTGTAGCTCGCTGAGCCGGGGGGGCAGAGGCCGGGGATAGAGCTCCTCCCTAAAGGTCCGTTGCACCCGCTCCACGTGACCATTGAGTTTAGGACTCCTCGGCGGCAGCACAAACAAGGCAATCCCCAGAGCACAGCAGGCCTCCTCAAACTCGGCCATGAACTCGCTGCCCCCATCCACCTGGATGGCCCGGAT
>NZ_AUHY01000100.1 GCF_000423425.1 Meiothermus rufus DSM 22234
TAGGGTCAGGCGTACCTCGAAGCGCCCATCCTTGCGTTTACGGGGCTTGTTCGTCAGGCGCGGCATCCTGCACCTCCAAGAGTCCCAGCGCTCGAAGTCCAACCCTTACCACCCGGCCCCGCTCCTCGGGCTTCAGGGCCTTGAAGCGCTCGAGCGCTTCGCCCTCCGCCCGGATGTAGACCCGCTCACCCGCCTCGCCGGGCTCGAAGGGGCGCAACCCCCACCGACGGGCCAAAGCCTCGCGTGGGGGCCTCACCAAGTGCAACTTCTCTCCCTTTGGCATATGGGCATTATACACGGTTGCCCACTGTAAATATCCCCCAAATCTTATTAAGGGAAATAAGCCCCCTCGAGCGAGGGGTCAGGGGTGGACATTGGGCCTTCCGGGCCGGAGTCACGCCGGGTGGGGTAGGGGCTCACTGTAAGTCGTTTACAGTGACGGCCTCCTCGTCCGGCCAGCGAAGGACGATCTCCAGCGCCTGCCGCCCAGATACCTCCACGTGGTCGCCGTAGCCGCGATGGCGGCCCAGGCGGGAGAGCAACCATTTCGCAGCCTGGGCGTCCCCCTCCTGGATAGCGCGGTGGATGACGCTTTCGGCCTCATCCAGGGTTTTCTCCCGCTCCGCCTCAAATGCGGCCTGGGTTTCAGGCCAGCGCTGGATAAGCGCCCGAGCAGTGCTCCAGCTAGCCCCAAGGCGCTTGGCCACGGCGGAAACGATTCCCCCGGAGCCCTCAATGGCCCGTAGCACGATGCGTTTGTTGTAACGTGGTCTACCCATTCTCGGCCTTTTCGGTTTCCGCAGCCAGGGAGCCCCTCCACTCCTCGGCCAGCACGACTATATAGCCACTCGGCATGTCTAATCTTACCGCGAACGGTATATTTCCCTTATCACTATTTAGGGGAAATTTCCCTTTCTAACCTTTCCCCAAAGGCCACACGGTGGATACCTCCACCACGCCCGGGTAAACCCGCACCTCACGGGGTTGGGGATACTGTGCCGCCCAGCGCTCTACCACCTGGGGTAGCCACCCTGCGGGGATGGTCTGGGCTGTCCGGCTCGAGCCCAGGTCGAAGGCTAGCGTGACCTCCTCAAGGTGTTTCCCCTCGAGCCGGGGTAGGGTCTCGAGCAGGGCGGCCCAGGTGGGGAAGCTCCAAAACGCGGCGGTATGCGGCGGAATCGTGCCGCTATGTGCCGGAATCGTTGCACCCTTCAACCCGTTAGCCCCTCGTGCCAGCCGCAATACCCGGCGCTCTCCGGTGTGGTGGGCTTCCACCTGCACGCCGTGCGCTTTGGCGTGGTGCTTCAACCACAGCGACAGGCTCACCGGGTTAGCGGGCCAGGGCTCTACCCGGTGGGCCTCGAGGGTGGCGTATAGCTCGGTGGGGGTTCCCTGCCAGGGGCCGGCCTCGAGCAGTCGGTGCAGAGCACCGGGCAAGTGGGGGTACCTAGGCGGCATGGCAGCGCTGGTGCTCAAGGGGGTCATATGACCAGCACATCCCCCTCTTCCTCGAGCGTCAGTGCACCGGCAGTACCCGCACTGACACCTGTTTGCGCCGTCAGGGGCGAGTTTTCTGCCGTTGGCGTCAGTGCGTCAGCGTTTTGGGAGAGTAGCTCGAGCAGTGCGGCAACCTCCTCGAGGGAGGCCAGCACCCGACACCGGCCCTCGGTGTCGGTGAGCGACACCGTGCCATCGAAGGGCGGGATGAATTTGAGCAGCCACCACCGGCCCACCGCCTTGACCCGGTAGAGGCACCCGTACCCCTCCGGGTCTGTCATCCGCACCCGCGAGCCCTTGGGGGGTAGCTCGGGCACGGTGTGCCAGTGGGTGGGGCAGCCCGAAGGGTCGGGGTCTCGGGCTACCCCGGGGGTCGCTTGCAAGCGTTTATCCCCGAAATGCACTGACGCACTGACGCTCACGGGGTTTTTCTCGTCCTGGACGGGGTTAGTGGGCGTCAGTGCACGTACTGACACTGTACTGACACCCCTACTGCCGGGGGTGAGGGTGTCAGTGGGCGTCAGTGCGGTGTCAGTGCACGTACTGACGCTCGTTTGTGCCGTGCTGGACGTGGTTTCTGCCCCTTGCGTCAGTGTGTCAGTGCTTTTTGAGAGTAGCGACTGCACCAGCTCGAGGGCGGCCAGGGGGTCGGTGAGGCTAGACATGGCTACCCTCCCAAAGACGGGGGTTAGGTACCCAAGCGCTCCCCTCGCGGGCAATCCAGCCCCGGGCCTCCAGCTCCGCCAGGGCGCGGCGCACCGTCTCCGGCTCGGCGAGGCCCTTCCAGCCCGAGCGCAGGATGTCCCGCTCGCTGAAGCGCCGGTAGCTGAAAGCAGCCTTGGTCTGGGTGCGCTCGAGGATGCGCCGCCCCAGCAGGGCCGCCCCCTGCACCTCGGGCCGGATGGCCTCCTGCCAGAGGTTGAGGGTGTGCAGCTTGTACAGGTTGGCCAGGGCGATGGCGCGGGCGGTGGAAAGGGCCTCGATGTGGGGCTGTGGGTTGGGGTACCCCTCCACCAGATGCAGCAGCAGGGCCAGCTTGGGCACTAATCCGGTCTGTTTCTCCAGCAGGGAGCGCTTGAGGGTGGGGGTGGAGGGTTGGCGCGACTCTCGGGCGGTCCCCTCCAGCCATTGCAGGTAGAGGGCCTGGGCCTCGGGGTCGAAGGTCAGCACGGGCCGGGTCAGCTCGGGCCGTAGCTCCACCTGGGGGACACCGGGCAGTTGGCGGGCCAGGCCCGCCAGCCCCTCCAGCCGGGCGGTGTACTCGGCCTTGAGGCTGTTGGGAGGGCGCACCACCCGTTGGTACGGGGGAAGCTCCCCGTAGACGGTTAGCTGGAAGCGGTGGAGCAACCCGTCATTGTTCCAGCCCCGGGCGGCCTCCAGGATGTAGCGGCGCATCGGGCCGGGCTGTGCGCCCCCCAGCAGGGAGAGGGTGCATATCGAGAGGTAGTGGCTACCTCGCTGAATGCGGCGCACGGTGTGGGGGGAGAGGCCGTTCCATAGTTTGAGGTAGAACTGCCGCTCCCCGGCCTTCTCGGGCCGCTCCCAGGCCGCAATGAGGCCCAGTAGCTCATCCTGGAAGGCGGTCAGGCCGAAGGGGTTATGCTCCAGCAGGTCGGCAAGCTTCTCGGCGGTGATGTCGTGGGCTAGAAGGGCCTCCTCGGCGGGGGGCTGTAGGTCATCCTCGGTCACCGGGTCGCCCTTCTTGCGGTTGCGCCGGGCTAGCTCCCATTCGGTGCGGCGGCGCTGGTTCTCGCGGTGTAGCTCGGCCTCCAGCGCGTGCAGGGGGGCAAAGGCGGCCTCCATCACCGGGCTCTTCCGTGTGCCAGGCTCCCCCACCAGCAAGCCCCACAGGTTGGGGGCCTCCAGCCAGCCGGGGTTAGCCTCGGGGTCGGGGGCCACCAGCACCCGGTTACCCAGCACCCCGGCGGCGGCCACCAGCGCGGCGGTGACGGTGAACTCCACCGGCGCGTTCATGCGGGCGGCGGTGTCCTCGGCCCACGGCCCAAGGGGCTCGGGCAAGAGCTTGAGGGCGTCAAAGGCCGGGGGGGTGGGGGTGTCCAGGTCGTCGAGGGGCTCGGGCTCGGGCCATACCCGCTCGGGCGTGACCTCGGGGGCATGTTGGAGCAGGTCACGGGCGGTCATGCCGCACCTCCCGCAACGGCGTCGAGCCAGTCTTCCCCGGGCTTCGGTGGAGTAGCCAGCCGCACCCGGCGGCCCTCCGAGAGCAACCTACGGGCCAGCTTGTGGGCGGCCTCGAGGCCGGCGGGGTCGTGGTCGGCGGCAATCAGCACCTCGCCCACCTCGGGGGGCAGCTGTACCCGCTCGAGCCCGATAGCGGAAACACACGCCCACACGGGCCAGCCGGTGGCCTGGCGGACAGCAAGGGCAGTTTCGATGCCTTCGGCCAGGGCCAGGGGGTGGCCGGGCTCGAGGGGATAGAGCCGGGCGGCACAGCCTAGCGGCTTGCTACCGGCGGCCAGGCGCTTGCCCACCCGCCCTGAGCCATCGGGCTTCAAGACGGTCAGGTGCATCCCTACCAACCCTTGCGGGCCTTCCACGCGGGCCAGCATCACCGGTTGCTCGCCCCATAGGGTCAGCCGAAGGGTCGGGGGTGGGGTGATACTGAGGCCTCGAGCGCGTAGGTAGCGGGCCAATAGCGGATGCCCCGGCGTTGCGGATGCCCACCACCTTTGCCACCTCTCGCGGGCCTCGAGGGGGGTTGAATGGCGCTCGGGGGTAGCCGGGCGGTAGTAGCCGGGATAGTCCCAGGGCCGGGCGTGGCCCTGGTGCAGGTCACACCAGGACAGGCCCACAGCCTCGAGCACGGCGTCGGGGGCGCACCCGGCGAAGCAGTGGAGCAGGATTTTACCGTCCAGAACGCGAATCGAGAGAGCCTGATTGCGGCCCGTGCCATGAGCCGGGCAGGTAGCCGTCCACCTATCGTGTCCGACAGCCTGAACGTTGGCGAGGTGCGAGAGCAGCAGATCAACGGCCACGGCCGGCCTCCTCGCGCCAGAGACGCAGATCAACCGCCCCGTTGACGACCTCGAGCACTACCAGCAGCCAGCGCCAGGGCAACAACGCAAGCAGAAAAGCGGTATACTTTTTTTGTTGCACAGCCCACCCCCTAGCGCTCCCCGCCCTCGCCCCGGGCGGGGTTGTTCTCGTGCCCCTCGAGCCATTCGCGTAGAGCGCTCGCGGGAATCAACCAACGGGAACCGAGCTTGCGAGCGGGCAAGACGCCGAGACGTACGTACTTATCAATCGTGTTTACATGGAGTCCGAGTAGCTCTGCCACCTCCTTGCGGGAGTAGGCGAGTTTTTTACTTTTTTCCATGCGAAAAACCTCCGATTTAGTCGGAGGCCGGGTATACCGGCCTAGCCTGTAGCCATGACGGGATAAACCCGTCGCCTACAGCACTAGACCGAGGGTGCGTTGGGTCGGATTGTTGGGATTAGTACTAGCGGTTCGGGTGGGGGGTGTGAAAAGCGCTCATGCGAGTGGCGGTACATGGAGGTGGCCACCACCACCAAGCTGTGGATCCGGGCGACTAGAAATGCAATTACTATCCGGCTCAGGGTTGCCACGCGGGCGGATAAAGCACACAGTTCCTCCTGGAGAAATTCAGCGCGACCCTCGTGCATGCGCTCATAGATGGCCCATCGGGTACCAAACCCGAGGGGCCAAAGCGCCAGCAAGATGATTCTGATAGCTCGAATGATCGCGAGTATATAGCGCGGGTTGCCGGTTCGCAGAAGGCCCCGCACTGAGAGTTCAAGGAGAGGCATAACGTATCTCACGGGGGTCAGCCACACAAAAATCAGACTCCTCAGCAAACGCCAGCGCCAGAGGAGGGGAATTTTGATGAATTCCGCAGGCGTGAAACGCGGTAGAGCTAACCGCCTCCCCAGGATGTGCCTTGAAATGATCAAATCCACACGGGCGGCACGTACCGAACAACGTGCATCCTGCACCTTGCACCAGTGCTGAAACGCCCTGCCGCTCCTCATACAGACATCATACCACATGTTGTGCCAAAAAAAAATGTACATACAATATATGCCCCCTACTGACACACATCCTGACCCAAATCCTGACCCAAATTGACCCAAAAATTGACCCAAAACCG
>NZ_AUHY01000101.1 GCF_000423425.1 Meiothermus rufus DSM 22234
TTTCCATGAACCTGAGGTTGTGGGCCAAGACGAATAGGATGACCTTGATGAGGAACCCTTCCTGCGTTGTGGCGTGGATGCGCCTGGGGAAGAGGGCATGAAGCATACTGCCCACCGTCTCCACCACCCGCCGTTGCGTAATGGCCAGATACGGGTACCAGAGGTGGAAACGCTTGGAATTCTCCTTGCGCACCGGCAACAGGCGTATCCCCTCCGCCTCCAGAAGAAGGTCTTCAAGAAGATAGCTCCCATAGCCACGGTCCACCGCTACCAGAGTCCCGGGCCCCAGGTTCAGGGGCAGGAGGAGCAACCCCTTGAGATCGGCCAGGCTACCCGGGGTGAGGACGAGCTCGTGGATGAAGAGGCCCTTGTCCACCAGGAGGTGGAGCTTGAAGCCGTGGAAGTAGACCCGTCGGCTGGGAATATACCCCCGGTAGACCAGGCCGGGGGCGAGGCGGGAGCGAGGGGCGCGGATATTCTCGCAGGTGGGGATGGGGAAGGTGTCCAGGGCGTACTGCTGCGCCTGGTGGAGGCTGGGCCAGAGCCGGCGGAGGAGGGAGAGGAGGGGGAGGAGGTAGGGGCGAAGCCTACGGAGTCTTCGGTTGAAGCGGCTTTTGGAGGGGATGTGGGTGAAGAGGCGGAGGTCTTGGGCCAGGTTCAGGGCTTTGGCGTGGTTGCCTCCGCAGGCCAAGGCGGCCAGGGTACCGAGGGTGAGGATAGCGCTGGAGGGGGTTTTGGTCTGGGGGTCATCGTTGTGGCCCATGAGGGTGAGGAGGTCGTCTATAATGCAGAAGGCCGCTATCGCTTGGTTCAGCATGGCGGCTGCTATTTTTTCATCCCATTGGGCGGCGATGATAGGTGGCAACTTGGGTTAGGATAAGGCCCAAGATGACCTTAGTGAGTACCTTTTCCCTAGTGGCCCGCGATGCCGATACCGGCGATTTAGCTGTGGCCGTGGCCAGCAAATTTTTGGCGGTGGGTGCAGTAGTGCCCTGGGCTAAAGCGGGGGTGGGGGCCGTGGCTACCCAGTCCTACGCCAACCCTACCTTTGGCCCCCAGGGGCTGGCCCTAATGGAGGCCGGGGCTGGCCCGGAAGACATCCTGGCGGTGTTTGCCCGCACCGACCCCGACCTATCCAAGCGGCAGTTCGGCTATGTTTTGGCCAACGGCGAGAGCCTGAGCTACACCGGGACAGCCTGCCACGCCTGGGCCGGGGGGCGCTGGGGCCCCAACTATGCGGCCCAGGGCAACCTGCTGGTAGGCCCGGAGGTGGTCGAGGCCTTGGAGCAGACCTTCTTGAAGCGCACCGATCTGGCCTTCCCCGAGCGGCTGGTGGCGGCGTTGCGGGAGGCTGACCGGGCCGGGGGGGACAGGCGCGGGCGGCAGTCTGCGGCCTTGTTGGTGGTGGGCCAGGGTAAAGGGTACGGGGGGATGGAGCGCTGGATCGACCTGCGGGTGGACGACCACCCCGACCCGGTGGCTGAGCTCGAGCGCCTTCTCGGTATCCACCGGCTGCTCTTTGGCGCGGAGGAGTCGCCTAGGGCCCTTAGCTCGGAGGAGATTCGCTGGATTCAGGCCCTGCTACACCGGCTGGGGCACTACACCGGCCCACAAAGCGGCCTGTGGGATCGGGCCACCGAGGAGGCTTTTGCTACCCTGGTGGGGATGGAGAACCTGGAGGAGCGCTACCGGGGTGGGCCTTTTTTGGATGAGGCGGCTTTGCGCTATTTGCGGGAGAAGTTCGCATGAGCCAGGGGGTGTTGGGGGCTGGTGGGGTAGTGTTCAACCCCCAGGGGCAGGTTTTGCTGATTCGCGATCGCCTAGGGTACTGGTGTTTCCCCAAGGGGCACCTCGAGGCCGGGGAAGGCCTCGAGCGAGCGGCTTTGCGCGAGGTGGCCGAGGAGACCGGCATCCAGGCCCGGCTTCTGGGGCCACTGCTACCCACCCGCTACACCAACAACAAGGGCATTTCCCGCGAGATTCACTGGTTTTTGATGGTAGGCCAGGGCCAGCCCCGGCTGGAAAAGGGGCTTAGTGGGGCGGGGTTTTTTGACCTCGAGGAGGCCCGCCGCCTCTTGGCCTTCCCGGAGGATGTGGCCTTGCTGGAGAGAGCCTGGCAAGCCTGGTATAGACACAACCTGGATCAAGCTTAAAGCAAGGAGGCTCCATGGCCGTCTACCGCTTGAACGAACGCTTACCCCAGATCCACCCCACCGCCTTTATCGCCCCTGGTGCTTTAATTGTAGGCCAGGCCGAGATCGGCGAGCAGGCCTCGGTTTGGTTTGGTGCCGTCGTGCGGGCCGATACCGAGCGGATCGTTGTTGGGCCGGGCACGAATATACAGGACGGGGCTATTTTGCATGCCGACCCTGGTGACCCCTGCCTTTTGGGCCAGAACGTGACGGTGGGCCACCGGGCGGTGGTGCATGGGGCGCGGGTGGAGGAGGGGGCGCTTATTGGCATTGGAGCGGTGGTGCTCAACCGGGCCAGAATAGGGGCCAAAGCGGTGGTGGGGGCTGGAGCGGTGGTGCCTCCGGAGATGGAGATTCCCCCGGGGATGCTGGCGGTAGGCATTCCGGCCAAGGTGCGGGGTCCGGTGGAGCCCACCCAGAACGCCCAGCGCTACATTGAACTGGCCCGTTACTACCAGGCCCACCTCACCGCCATTGCCCCCACCGGGCGTTACCAGCTCACCCTGCGCGGCCAGGACGCGCTCAACCCCTTTAGCGACCTCCACCTAAAGCTCAAACGCCTCGAGCCCGAGGCTTTAGTGCTGCTCAAAGCCATCGCCGAGGGGCGGGCCGTCGAGGAGCGGCCCGAGCTGCTGCACGAGCTTGTGCGGGAAGGGCTTATCCGCCCTGTTAACGTATGACGCAATTGCTGCGGGCAGCCTAAAAAACGGTAGACTTTGGGCATGTTGCACAGCCGCATCAGCCCCAAGGAGCGCGAATCCGAGGCCTTCAAACAGAACAAAGACGCCTGGGTACGCCTAATCGCCGATTTTCGGACCTCGCTGGAGCAAGTCCGCCAGGGGGGCGGGGCCAAGGCCATCGAGCGCCAGCACGCTCGGGGACGGCTGACCGCCCGGGAGCGCATCGCCCGGCTGATAGACCCGGGGAGCGCGCTGGAGGAAATCCTAGCCTATGCCGGCTGGCAGATGTACTCGGAGTGGGGGGGTGCCCCGGGTGGAGGGGTGGTGACCGGGATTGGCCGGATAGCAGGACGGGACTGGATGATCATCGCCAACGATGCCACGGTGAAGGCCGGGGCTTTCTTCCCCATCACCGCCAAGAAGGTCATCCGGGCCCAGACCATTGCCCTGGAAAACCACCTGCCCACGGTCTATCTGGTGGACTCGGCAGGGGTGTTTTTACCCTTGCAAGACGAGGTCTTCCCCGACCAGGATGATTTTGGCCGCATCTTCTACCTGAATGCCCGCATGAGTGCTATGGGTATTCCGCAAATCTCGGCCATCATGGGCAATTGTGTGGCCGGAGGGGCCTATCTGCCCCTCATGACCGATGCCCTCATCATGACCGAAGGCTCGGGGCTATACCTGGCCGGCCCGGCCCTGGTCAAGGCGGCCATTGGGCAGGAGGTGGACTCGGAGGCCTTAGGGGGAGCCCGGATGCATGCCGAGGTTTCGGGCACGGTGGACTTTTACGAACCCGACGACGCTTCGGCCCTGGCCCGTATCCGCGCCCTGGCTGCTTTGTATGCCCAGCCGGCCCTGGCCCCCTGGGCTGCCGAGCGCCAGCCTGAGGTGGAGCCAGCACACCCCCCGGAAGACCTCTACGGCCTGGTCTCACCTGATGGGGCCCGCCCCTACGATGTGCGGGAGGTGCTGGCCCGGCTGGTGGACGGTTCGGTGTTTCACGAGTACAAGGCCGAGTATGGCCAGACCCTGGTCTGCGGCTATGCCCGGCTGGGAGGGTTCCCGGTAGGCATCGTGGCCAACCAGCGTCTGATTATCAAAAAGCCCGGCAAGATTGAGGTGGGTGGGGTGATCTACGCCGAGGCTGCCGACAAGGCCGCCCGGTTCATCCTCGAGGTCAATCAGCGCTTTATTCCGCTGCTCTTTCTGATGGACGTGACCGGCTTCATGGTGGGCAAGGAGTCCGAGCAGCAGGGCATCATCCGGCGGGGGGCTAAGCTGGTGAACGCGGTGTCCAACTCGGTGGTGCCCAAAATTACCCTCATTACCGGCGGCTCGTTTGGTGCGGGCAACTACGCCATGGCTGGCAAAGCCTATGCTCCTCGCTTCATCTACGCCTGGCCTTCGGCCAAGTATGCGGTCATGAGCGGTAATGCCGCGGCTAAGACCCTGATGGAGATCGAGCTGGCTAAGCTCGAGCGGGAAGGAAAGAAGCCCACCGAGGAAGACCTGCTGGAGCTTTACCAGCAGATCAAAGCCCGCTATGAAGAAACCCTCGACCCGCGCTACGCTGCGGCCCGGCTATGGGTGGACGAGGTCATCTTTCCTCACGAGACCCGCCAGCGGCTCATCCACAGCCTCGAGGTCTGCGCCCTCAACCCCATCCGGGAGCAGATGCAGGTAGGCGTGTTCCAGGTGTGAAGGGCCTGCTGAGATTCCAACAGCAGCTCGATGATCCAGACGCCTGAACCCTCGACCCTCTGCCCTGACAGCGGCCATGGCTCAGGTTTCGTCGGGTTTGAATACGTGGGTTGGGGTGTCCATTTCGGCCAGGGGTAGCACCTCGTATTTTGCAAAGTTGTAAACAGGGGCCATTGCCAAGAGGCACTCGAGCTCTTCGTTGGAGTCCACATCGTAGATCCAGGCCCCGCCGTGCCTCCCAACGATGTGGTAGCGCCCGACCAGCTTGCCCCGCTCTCGAATTTTTTGGGCATACTCTGGCATTCGCATAATAACGGCGGCAAAATCGCCGCGCATTCTGGACAGATCCAGCTCCCACAAAACCAGAAACTTCGTTCCCATATCGCCTCCGGATGCACCGCGGTTTTGGCTATTACTGCCTCTTAGCAAAAAGGCAGATCCGCTGGCCAGGAAAACGAAACCTTCATCTCCGGCAAGGTTCTTTCCGAAAACCGCTCCTACACCGTGATTATATTGTGCTACGCTCCGTAGTGGAGACCCTCGAGTTGGTAGGCGTTAGCTTTTCTTAGAGGCTGTCGTAAAAGCCCTCCACGAGAGGCTACGCGGCCCTAGCCAGCCGCTTCACCAGTAAGCGTATCATGCTCAAATACATCCAGGCTTCCCCTACCTCAGGATGGTACTCGTAATCCTTCCCCAACCGTCGGTTCCGCCCCAGCCAGGCAAAGGTCCTTTCACCACCCACCGCTTGGGCAAAGGCTTGAACCCACTCTCCCGCGGAATCTCCGGCGTCTCCTCTCCTTCCCGCACCCAG
>NZ_AUHY01000102.1 GCF_000423425.1 Meiothermus rufus DSM 22234
TCCGGCCAGGCCCTTTTCTTTTAGGGCTTTTTTCCAGCGGTGGTAGGTGGCCCGGCTGATCCCCACCAGGTCCTGGATCTCCTTCCAGCTCTTTTTACTTTCACGCAGGGCTTTGACCAGTCGGAGCTTGCGCAGACGTTCCTTGACCTCTGGGTCGCCTGCTTTGGCCTCGGCCAGCCTCTGTGCTTGTCTAGCGCCTTGCCATATCTCTCGGCCAACGGTGGTAAACTGCACCTGGGGAACCTCCTTTCTTGGTTGGTTCCCCTCTTTTTATCCCAGCTTAGAGTCTCACATGTGTCCGTCCAGGTTCACAGCCCTGAGGTGATTCGCAGGGCCGGTGCGTGAAGTCACGCGACTAGCCGAACACCGCCGCCCCCGGCTGGAGTTCAAGCTGAGGCACAATCCGGGTGAAGCAGCAAGCCAGACTCAGCGCGGTGGGCTCGAGGGGTATAGTTCCGCCGCGTTGGCGTGCAGGACGCGCTCCGCCGCCCACCTTGCCTCAGAGTCGCTGAGGTCGCCACCCTGAACGGTGACCTCCAGGACGTCGGCCAGCACCCGGCGGCCCCAGCGGGCCGCTAGCCAGAACAGTTCGGGGGTACGCTGGGCGTCGGTGGAAAAGAGCACCTTGCGGATCGGGGCCAGGTGCAACGCTTCGTGCACCGCGGTGCGCATCCCGTGCACGCTGGTATAGGGAATGGTCAAGCCAACGTCAAGGTATGCGCCGGGGTATACGCTGGCCAGGTACCCGGCCTCACGCACGAAGGGGTAGCAGTGGAGCAGCACTACCTTCAGCCCTTTGAACCGAGGTTCCTCAAGGACCGCTCGCAGGTGCAGCGGGTTGGCCCGGCGCAAATCCAAGTCGGGGTCGCCGTAGCCGGTATGGAACTGCACGGGCAGCTCGGTCTCGGCGGCGACCTCGAGGGCCTTCCACACAGCCGCATCCAGCAGGGTTTTATTCGTAATTTTGGGAACTTCCCCAGCTTGCAAGCGGCGTTTGAGGGCGGTATAGCTCTGCTCGACCTCGAGGCCCGGAGGAAGGATCTCAAGTCCAGAGCGATAGGCAATAATGCTCTTGAAGCCCGCCAGTGTAGGGGCGGTTGCATACAACAACTCGACGAAAGCCCGCTCGAGGCCAGCATAGCTGTCGTGCCAGGGAATCAGCTTGGCGAGTTCGGTCTCAAGGCGCAAAATCCGCCGCACCGGCACCCCGGCCAGAGCCCCGCTCTCCTCTACCCCCATCAGCAGATCGGGCCAGATGCCGTCGTCGATCAGCCACTGGGAGATGTTGGCCTGGGCGAACATCCGGCGCGCCAGCTCGGCGTACTCCCAGCCCTGCCGGGCCGCTCGCACCGCCTCATCCGTGGCCTCACAGCCATAAAATTCAGCCAGGTCGCGCAAGCTGCGGCGAAAAAAAAGGGTGTCGGGAACGAATTGCGAAAGCACCCGAGAGTCGTAGGCCTCGCTGAAGTAGGGCTCGAGGGGAGTCGAACGCCAGATTTCCTCACGGAACAGGGCGTGGGCGTGGTGGTCGTAGATGGGGATATGCGATAGCTCCACCCTTCCCCCTAGTAGCGCTCGGCCAGCAAGCGCACTTCCTCCTCGAGGGTCAGCTCCTTGAGGGCTTCCCACTCCATCTGTTTCACCGCAAGGTACGCCCTAGCCCGTGCGGGACCGAGAGAGCCAAGCAACACCGTGTCCTCCCGCAGCGCGTCCAAGGCTTGACCCAAGCTGGTCGGCAGCGAGTCGAATCCCATCCGTTCACGCTCCTCCGACGAGAGCAGCCCGGGGTCCACCGTCGCTTCAGGGGGCAGCGGGAGTTCGCGCCTCAAGCCATCCACCCCCGCTGCCAGCAGCGCCCCCAGCGCCAGGTAGGGGTTGGCGCTGGCATCCGAGGCTTTGAGCTCGAAACGGGTAACCCCCGCGCTGCCACGGCTCACCCGCAGGGCGGCTTCGCGGTTATCGTAGCCCCAGGCGCGAAAAGCCCCGGCCCAGAAATGGGGGCGGATGCGCCGGAAGGAGTTAGGCGTCGGAATGGTAAGCGCGGTCAAACCGGGCAGGTGGGCCAACACCCCGGCTAAGAAGTGCCGACCGGTGGGGCTCAGCCCGGTAGGATGCGCGGGATCGCCCAAGGCGTTATTCTCCCCTTGCCAGAGGCTCAGGTTAAGGTGGCAGCCACTTCCGGCAGCATCTTCGAAGATTTTGGGTAGAAAGCTCGCTACCAAGCCGTGCTGCACGGCCACCCCGCGCACGGTTTCGCGGTAAACGATCTGATGGTCGGCGGCTTGCAGGGCGTCGCTATAGCGAATCGAAAGCTCCTGCTGGCCGGGGCCGGACTCGGGGTAGTAAAACTCGGGCTGCAGGTCTTGGGCCAATAGGGCCCGAGTAAGCTCGTGAATGAAATCCTGGTGGCGGTTCATCGCACCGGTCGCGGCGAAGACGCTGCGGTCGGCCGGGCGATACCCTTCTCCCTCCGGCCACAAGAGGAAAAACTCGTTTTCAAACGCCGCCTTGGCGCAGAGGCCCAATTCGGCCAGGGCCGCGATCTGCTGGCGCAGGTACTCGCGCGGGCAGTGTTCCCAGGCCCGCCCCCCCACGCGCATATCTCCAATCACCTGAGCCTGGCCAGGAGCGTAGGGCAGCAGCTTGAGGGTATCCCAGTCAGGTACCAATCGGGCCTCGCCTACCGGCCCCAGGCCGCTGTCCTTGGCTACCGCATCGTACATCACCGGGAGAGCTTGCTGCGCCATAGCAATGCCCACCCCCTCGGGCAGACCGTCGGCCAACAAGCTCACGTGGGCGGCTTTCCCCCGGATCAAATTGGCGTGGTCGCACCACAGGATGCGCACCCACTCGACTCCAGCCCGCTCGAGCCTCTCACGTATCGCTTCCATGGGCATCTCCATCGCGCATCGGCTAGGCCAATCGCTCCATCACCTCGGCCAAAAACTCCCGAAACGCCGCATTCAAGTCCCGAATCATCGCATCGTTAGGGCGCTCTTGGTCGTCCTCGTAACGCAGGTATAAGGCACGGTTGAACTCTAGGCCAAACCCCCATACCGGTCGTGGGCGGGCCGGATCGCTGTAGCGCTGACTGATCTGGTCGCTCTTCCAGGGCTCGCCCAGGGTGATGGCCTCGGTGGGCTGACCGCGCAGCACCGGCGCAAAGTGCCTCTGAGCCAGGCCCAGCACCTCCCGGGCTACGCGCTTGGGCAGGCTGGAATGGCTCGCCACGGGGTCGCCCTGGGCATCGGTGCCCGCCATCAGGCATATCCCAGGCCGCGGTTTCCCTGCATCCGGGCCGATCGCCGGGCCGGTGGGCTGCATGGAATGGCCATTGACCAGAAGCCGGATGGCATGCGTTCGCAGCATGCGCTCGATCTCGGCGTGGAAGCTATCCCAGTAGCGCCGTAACCGTTCCTCTCGCTTCTGTGCGTCCAGAGCAAAACCGGAGGGATACAGGGGCCGCCCTTCAAAGTCGGTGAGCTTGATCACCCCGTTAGCGCCCGCTTCCTCCCGGTCCCGGTTGAGATCTACCACGAAACGGCTGAACGGGGCCTGCAGGGTATACGCCTCGGGGGTGTGAAACAGCACCTCGGTATGGGGGTCACCCTCGCGGAAGAGCCAATCCAACCGGGCCTGACGTGCCAGGGAATCGTAGAAACGCTCGCCCAGCATCTCGGCCAAGACCTCGGCAGGAACCTGAAAGGAACTGTGGGGGGTGATGACTAAAGCCGGCAGTCTCATAACGGGAGCGCGGTGCCCTCCTTGAACTCTTCCAACACGATGCATGTCTCGACCCGACCCACTACCTGCTGGCTCTCGGAAAAGCGCCGCAGGAAATCCCGCAGCGCAACGTGATCGCGCACCGCCACCTTGAGCAGGGCGTCATCGGAACCGGTCAGGGTGTAGCACTCCAGCACCTCCGGCAGCCCCTCTACCGCGCGGCGCAACGCCGGAAGGTTAGAGGCATCGAGGTTGTTCTTGAAGGTTAGTTTGAGAAAGCACAGCAGGTCCAAGCCCAGCTTAGCACGGTCTAAAATCCCTACTGTACGGCGGATGTATCCCTCCAGGTGAAGCTTGTGGAGCCGCTTGTGCACCCCTGCTGGGGAAAGCCCCGACGCGCGCGCTAGCTCGGCTCGGGGAATCGATGCATTTTGTTGCAGCAGTCCCAGCAGTATACGGTCGGTCTCGTCCATAGGGGTTGTTTTTTACTCTGCCTTATGAGGTGGAGAAATGTCAACCGAGTGCAGATGTTTGGTAAATTTAATGTAGCGATATTGCGAAATTCATAGAGTAAATGATACATTGTGGGCCATATCGTTACCGATGTGTCTCCGGTGCGATTTCGCTCTAGAGGAACCAAAGTCCATATGCCTTCCACAGAAAGTTCTCGGCTGTTTGCATCCTTATGCTCGAGACCCATGACCTTAGCAAAACTTTCAACGGGCTGATGGCCCTTCAGCAGCACCATCTACAGCTACAGCGGGGGGAGATCGTGGGGGTAATCGGCCCTAATGGTTCCGGCAAGAGCACCCTGTTCAACCTTATTAGCGGTTTCTTGCGTCCGAGCCAAGGCGGGGTGCGGTTCGAGGGGCGCGAAATCAGCCGTCTGGCCCCGGCCACCATCGCCCGGTTGGGGATCGCCCGCACCTTCCAAGGCACCCGGCTGTTCAAAAACCTGAGCGTGCTGGAGAACGTGCGGGCAGGAGCCCAGCTGCGCTATCCGGTAAACCTGGCGGAGGTCGTGAGCGGACTCGGCCGGGCAAAAATCCACCCTGCCGCCAGCGAAAAGATGGCCTGGGAGTTGCTGGAGATGGTCGGGTTGGGAGCGGTGGCCGATTGGCCTGCGGGTAGCCTGCCCTACGGCAATCAGCGGCGATTGGAGATCGCCCGGGCGCTGGCCACCGCTCCCCAGCTGCTTATGTTAGACGAGCCAGCCGCCGGGCTTGACTCGAGCGAGACCCTCACCCTCTTGCGCTTGATCCGCCAGGTGCGCGACAGGTTTGGGCTGGCGGTGCTCCTTATCGAACACGACATGGACTTGGTGATGAACCTATGTGAGCGCATCCAGGTGCTGGCTTATGGCCAGGTCATCGCCGAAGGCACCCCGGCGGAAGTGCAATCCGATCCCAAATAGGACTTACGCAGTTGGCTGAAGGATGTGGAGGGGATGGGCGAGATAACTTCGTATTGCCTCGCGAACAATGGACGCCTTGGCCTCGTACCAGCTCACCCCCCTGCGCAGCCGGTAGACCTCCAGCCGGAGGAAGGCCCGCAAAGCCAGGAGGAGGTGCCGCAGGATGGAGACCGCCTTCCTCACCTGGGCCCGCTCCACCCCACAGCACTGCTTGAGCCCCCGATGGTACACTTCGATCCCCCATCCTTGCCGCTCTAACTCCGCCCGCTTCTCTTCGCTCATCCCCAGATGGTTCGTGGCCCAGTACTCCGCCTCCCCGTCCTTGGAG
>NZ_AUHY01000103.1 GCF_000423425.1 Meiothermus rufus DSM 22234
TTGGGTTTCCTCCGCGCGTAGGGACGATGGCTCTTCCGCCTGGTCTTCCCCCGCTTTGCCCGGGCCAGGAAGGCGGCCACGCCTTCAACGCGGCCGTGCGCTTCCAGGTGGGCCAGGATACGGCCCACGGTGCGTTCGCTCACCCCAAAGCCTCGCTTCCTCAAACTCCACCAGATCGGCCAGCGGCCCCAGGTGCGGTTTTGTCTCCGCAAGTCTTCGATTGCGATGAGGAGTTCGGAGGTCCAGTGCACCTTCCGCCGTAGGCGTCTGGGTCGTTTGGGTTTCGGAAGAAGGCCTTTAAGCCCTTGGCCCTTGAGCCTCCTCCGCCAGCGGTAATAGGTGGCCCGGCTGATCCCCACCAGGGCCTGGATCTCGGGCCAGCTCACCCCGTGCTTCCTGAACGCCTCCACCTGCTTGAGCTTGCGTAGCCGTTCCTGGACCAGGGGGTCGCTGGCTCCGGCCGCTCCCAGCTCCTGGGCCTTCCTCGCTCCTTGCCATATCGCTTTGCCAACCGTGGTAAGCTGCACTTGGGGGACCTCCTTCAGGAGTCGGTCCCCCTCTTTTTATCCCACCTGGGGCTTCTAGAGTCTCACATGTGTCCGTCCAGGTTCATCAGTAGTTACTGCAATCAGCAATTACTGACTTCAGTTTGCCCCTATTTGCCAAGTTGGGTAAGATGCGCCCGTGGGGCTCTACAAGGGAATGGGGGAGGTGTGGAAGTACATCACGGCATGATACTGAGCGACCCGATGCTGCAAGCCCTGATGGACCTCCTGGGGATCCCCAAGGGGAGGACCGACCTGGGCGAGGAGGCGGTGCTGCTCTTGGCGGAGTGCCTCGAGGGGCAGGGGCGGGACGGGGCCCCGCTCCCGGTGAGCAGAGAAGTCTACCGCCGGGTAAGCGCCCTGAGCGAGCTATGCCTGTTCTGGGGCGTGGAGGAGAGGGTACGCCAGTGGGCACAGGCCATCCGCACGGAGCAAGCTTCGCAGAGCCAACCCCAACACCAGGCGGATCTTCCCAGGCTGCCCCCAGGAACCTGAAAGCGCACCCTGCAGCAGTTGAGGCCGGGTTTCCCCGGCCCCATGGCACTGAATAACGGCTACCTCTGAATGGGAACGTTTCTGAAGACCACCTTCTGCCAGTCCTTCCCGTCAAAGACCTCAAACTCGGTGTAGAGGATCTGGTCGGATCCACCGGTTCCTTCAGAAGCACGCAGGTAGATCCAGGTGTTCAGGGGGATCCCTGCGAGGAAATCCGTTCGGCCACCTGTAACTTCAAAGTAGCCACCTCCACCCTGCCACCCTCCCGAGAGGATGGTACGGGCACCATTGAAGCGCATCTGCAGCCTGGCGTCTTGCGAGGCCGTCACCGAGTAAGCAAACACCATTTCGTAACAGCATTTGACTCTGGGACCCTCCTTCAGTTCGAAGGTAAAGGGCCCCACGGTAAACTTTTTGTAGTCCCACACGCCACCCGCCGGAGCGGAAGGGCTCTGCGCCGGGGCCTGAACCTGCGGGGCCTGGGCCTGACCGATGGGAATCCCGCGCAGTTCCACGCCCCCCAGGTAGATGACCGCGAGGAAGCTTTCCTCCTTGGGCACCGAGGGAAACACCAGCTTCCCTACCGCGCGGTTCCCGGCAGGGAGGGCAAAGGTGCTGCGGGCGGCCTCTAGCCGACCTCCCTCTACGCTCAAATACCCCGGGTAGCTGAAACCCCGGGCGGAGATGGCCCGAATGCTCTGATGCTGAACGGTGACCTGCTGGTTGGTACGGGCGTTGCTCTGAATCTGGAGGGAGCAGACCGCCTTATCCTCTTGATCCCGGGCACAGCCCTGGAGCCTGAAGGTGGCGTTGAGCGTCTCCGAAAACACCTCCACAACGGGCCCCGAAGGTTTGGGCAGGTTCACCTGCTGGGCAAAAGACCAGGAAAGCAGCAACGTCAAGGCTGCAGAATAGATCCCAACGACGCTTCGCATATCCACCTCACCGTACGGCCAGACTCTTCGAAGTCTGGCCTTTTTACAGTGTACAACAAAGCTTGCACGCCACGTCCTTTTCCGCACACCGCGCGGGCCGCCTTGAATGAGGCAGCCATGACGGCACCGGTGCCAGCGCCCATTGCCCGGGTTGCCCCGGTTGGGTAAGATGCGCCCGTGGGGCTCTACTACACCGTGGAGGAGCTGGCCCGGACCCTCAAGGTCAGCGAGGAGGCCATCCGCAAGCGCCTGCGAGGGGGCGAGATCCGGGGCGTGCGGGTAGGGCGAACCTGGCGGGTGCCCCGCGAGGAGGCCGCCCGGCTGCTGGGCGGGAAGGAGGCCCTCGAGGCCTTCGACCGCGTGAAGGAGGGGGAGGCCAAGCCGTGAGGACGGCCGCCTCCGGGGGAAAGCGGTGAACCCCCTGGCCGAGATGGAGCTGGAGGTGCCCTTGCGGAAGCTCACCGACTACCTGCTCTCCCCCACCCACCCCTTGGGCCGGCACAAGGCCCGGTTCTTCGCGGCGCTGGGCTTCACCGCCGAGAACCCCCTGGACTTGGCGGAGGCCCTCAAACTACAGGCCCGCGTGACCCCCGAGGTGCAGGAGGAGGCTACCGCCTTCGGCCTCAAGTGGGCCGCTCGGGGGAAGCTCCTGAGTACCGGCATCGCCGGGCCGCCGGAGCGGCTTCACTTGGGTCCACGGGGCAGCGCCCGCGTGGTGAGCGTGTGGGTCGGGGAGGGCTGCGGGGGGGCGGAGCCGTGCACTCGTGGGCAGATTCCCGTTGGGACCGCTACGCGGTACGCCCGGGCGCGGCTGGTCACGGCCTATCCCGCGGAGGGAGGAAGAGGATGATCCGCGAGCTGGACAGCGTGGTGCTCCGGGTGGACAAGCCGGAACTCGGCCTCGAGGCCGGGGATGTGGGCACGGTGGTGCACGTCTGGGGGGAGGGTGAGGGCTACGAGGTGGAGTTCGCCACCCTCACCGGCCACACCCTGGGGGTGCTCACCCTCGCCCCCGAGGAAGTGCGGGCGGTGGAGGAGGGCGACCTGCTCCACGTACGCCGGGCGGAGGTCGCGTGAGGTATTGCGAGCGTTACTAGCACAGCTTAATTCCGACACAGAGCTACAGCAGGCAATCCAGAAGCGCCTCGGTAAATAAAGCTGCCAACTATGTTTCCGCCTGACTCCGACTACCGCGACGAGCGCTTATCCGAGTCCGACACCCGCTCGAAGCTCATCGATCCCGCGCTACGCCTGCGCGGGTGGACCGAAGCCCACATCCGCCGGGAGGAGACCGCGGGGGCGATCGACATCGTGGACGGCCGGGGCAAACGCCGCCGGGGCCGGACCGACTACACCCTCCGCGTGCGGGTGACGCCGGACGCCCAGCCCGTCGCGGTGGCCCTGCTGGAGGCGAAGAAGAACCAGCTTCCCCCCGACCACGGCCTCGAGCAGGCCCGGCTCTACGCCGACTCCAAACGGCTGAACGTGCCCTTCGTGTTCTCGTCCAACGGGTACTTCTGGGTCATGTTCGACCGGAGCACCGGCCTGACCTCCGAGCCTCGTCCCATGAGCGAGTTTCCCACCCCGGAGGAGCTCCGGGCGCGCTACGAGGCCATGATGGGCTTCCGCCTGGACAGCCCGGCGGCCCGCCCCCTTCTGGTGCGGTATCCGGGGGGAGAAGGCACCCGGCGCTACTACCAGGATGCCGCCATCCGCGCCACCTTGGAGAAGCTGGCCAGGGACGCCACCCAGGAGAAGCCGGGCCGGGCCTTGCTCACCCTGGCGACCGGAGCAGGGAAGACCTTCATCGCCGTGCAGCTTCTGAAGCGCGTCGCCGACGCAGGACAACTGCGCCGGGCACTGTTCATCTGCGACCGGGACGAGCTGCGGCAGCAGGCCCTCGCCGCCTTCACCAACGTCTTCGGGACCGACGCCGCCGAGGTCAAACGCAACCCCGACGGCAGCAACCACGCCAAGAACGCCCGCATCCACATCGCGACCTACCAGACCCTGGACGTGGGCAACGAGGACGGCACGGCCAACTTCTTGCTCGAGCACTACCCCGAGAACTACTTCAGCCACATCATCATCGACGAGTGCCACCGCAGCGCCTGGGGCAAGTGGAGCCAAGTGCTCCTGAGGAACCCGGACGCGGTGCAGATCGGCCTGACCGCCACCCCCCGGCAGCTCAAGCTCCCGGAGAAGACCGCAGGGGCCCTCGAGGACGAGGCCATCACCGCCGACAACATCCGCCACTTCGGGGAGCCGGTCTACGAATATGACCTCGCACAGGGCATCGAGGACGGCTATCTGGCCGCCTGCGAGGTGGTGCGGGCCCAGGTGGACATCGACGAGACCGGGCTGAGCATCGATCAGATCCTGGCGCTCAAACCCGTGGACGCCATCACCGGTCGGCCCTTAAGCCGCGAGGAGCTGGAGGAGCTTTACGAGAAGACCAGCTTCGAGGACCGCATCATGCTCCCCGACCGGGTCAAGGCCATGTGCGCCGACCTCTTCCAGCGGCTGCTGGAGACCGGGGGGCCAGAGCAGAAGACGGTGATCTTCTGCGTGCGCGACGCCCACGCCCAGGCCGTGGCCCGGGAGATGGGCAACCTCTACGCCGAATGGTGCCGGGAGAACGGCCAGGCCCCCAAGGTAGATTCCCTTAGGACTTACGCAGTTGCAGTTGACTGGACATTCTTCTGTGTGCTAGGAGGAGAGTGCTTAGCCAAGCTTCTCCAAAGGGGGTGATGCCCATGAACCCACCGAAGTGCGATGACCTGGACTA
>NZ_AUHY01000104.1 GCF_000423425.1 Meiothermus rufus DSM 22234
CTATGGTTTATGCTTTTTGCATAATGGCGAATGGACACTCTTCCCAAACCCCTTCGAGGCGAAACTTCGCCCACCTGCACCAGCACACCCAGTTTTCCCTTCTCGATGGGGCGGCCCGCTTGAAAGACCTCCTCCAGTGGGTCAAGCAGGTCTCCCCCCAGGAACCCATGCTGGCCATGACCGACCATGGCAACCTTTTTGGGGCGGTGCAGTTTTACAAGTATGCCAGCGAGATGGGCGTCAAGCCCATCATCGGTTACGAGGCCTATGTGGCGGCGGAGAGCCGTTTCGACCGTAAGCAGGGCAAAGGGCTGGATGGGGGCTACTTTCACCTAACCCTACTGGCCCAGAACATGCAGGGCTACCAGAACCTCTGTCGCCTGGCTAGCCGGGCCTACCTCGAGGGCTTCTACGGCAAACCTCGCATCGACCGGGAGATTTTGCGTGAACACAACGCGGGTATTATCGCTCTTTCCGGCTGCCTAGGGGCCGAGATACCCCAGTTCATCCTGCAGGAGCGCTTCGAGGAGGCTGTGCGTCGCCTGGAGGAGTATCTTTCCATCTTTGGCCCGGAACGCTACTTCATCGAGATACAGGACCATGGCCTGCCCGAGCAGCACAAGGTCAACCGGGTCTTGAAGGAGCTAGCCGACAGGTACGGCCTGGGCCTGGTGGCCACCAACGACGGGCACTACGTGCGCAAGGAGGACGCTGAAGCCCATGCGGTGTTGCTGGCGGTGCAGTCCAAGGCCACCTGGGACGACCCCGACCGCTGGAAGTTCCCCTGCGACGAGTTCTACGTCAAAAGCCCGGAGGAGATGCACCAGACCTTTCAGGACGAGCGCGAGCTGTGGGGCTCTCGCCTGGAAGAGCTGTTCGACAACTCCCTGGCTATAGGCCGGATGTGCCAGGTCGATCTGGTGCCCAAAAAGGTGCAGTACCGCATTCCCAAGTACCCCCTGCCCGAGGGGCGCACCGAGGTGAGCTATTTCCGTGAGCTTACCTTTAGTGGCCTTTTGAAGCGTTACCCTGATCGGATTACCGCCGATATCTACCGGGAATTCCTGCGCAAGCTAAAGAGGCCAGTCCCTCATGGAGACGAAACGGTGCTGGTGCGGGCCTTGGCCGAAGAGGTGGACCTCGAGGCAGCCCGCGCCCAACTGCCTGAGCCAGCTCCCCCCTGGGGTCCCTGGGCCATTCTAGCCCGCGCGGTGTATGAGCTTAGCGTGGTGGAGCGGATGGGCTTTTCCGCTTATCTGCTCATCGTTAGCGATTTCATCAACTGGGCTAAAGCCCAGGGCATCTCGGTGGGGCCAGGGCGGGGTTCGGCAGCGGGTTCGTTGGTAGCCTACGCTAGCGGCATCACCAATATTGACCCTCTGGAGTACAACCTGCTCTTTGAGCGCTTTCTCAACCCAGCCCGGGTCTCCATGCCGGACATCGATACCGACTTTTCCGACGTGCGCCGGGGCGAGGTTATCGAGTATGTGCGCCAGCGCTATGGCGACGATAAGGTGGCCCAGATCGGCACTTTTGGCACCCTGGCCTCCAAAGCGGCCATCAAGGATGCGGCCCGGGTGTTCGGCCTGCCAGTTAAGAAGGCCGACGAGCTGGCCAAACTGGTACCGGTGGTCTTTGGCAAGCCCATCCCGCTAGAGCAAGCCATCGAGACGGTACCCGACCTTAAGGCCGAGATGGCCAAAGACCCCCTGGTGAAGCGGGTTATGGAGGTAGCCCAGAAGCTCGAGGGCTTGAACCGCCAGGCCAGCGTGCACGCCGCCGGGGTGGTCATCGCCGATGTGCCTTTGCAAGACTACATTCCCTTGATGCGCTCCAGCGACGGTGAGGCCAAGGTCACCCAGTACGACATGGCCTCGGTGGAGGCTTTGGGCTTTTTGAAGATGGACTTTTTGGGCCTGCGCACCCTCTCGTTTTTGGACGAGTGCAAGCGCATCGTCAAGGAGTCTAAGGGGGTGGAGCTGGACTTCGACCGGTTGCCCATGGAGGATAGGGCCACTTTTGAGCTTCTGGGCCGGGGCGAGACCAAAGGGGTTTTCCAGCTGGACTCGGCGGGTATGACCAGCACGGTGCGGGGCCTCAAGCCGCGCCGGATTCAGGACATCATCGCCTTGGGGGCGCTGTACCGACCCGGCCCTATGGAGAACATCCCCACCTACATCCGCCGGCACCACGGGCGTGAGCCGGTGGAGTACCCCCAGTTTCCCCACTGCGAGAAGTACATCCGCCCCATCCTAGAGGAGACCTACGGTATTCCGGTCTACCAGGAGCAGATCATGCAGATCGCCTCGGCGGTGGCCGGCTATAGCCTGGGGGAGGCCGATCTGCTGCGCCGGAGCATGGGCAAAAAGAAGATGGAGGAGATGCAAAAGCACCGGCAGGTCTTCAAGGAGGGTGCAGCGAAAAAGGGTATTCCTGCCGAAGAGGCCGACCGGCTTTTCGATCTGCTCGAGGCCTTCGCCAACTACGGCTTCAACAAGTCCCACGCGGCGGCCTACGCCATCCTGACCTACCAGACCGCCTACGTAAAAGCCCATTTTCCGGTGGAATTCTTCGCTGCGGTGCTCACAGTAGAACGCGGCGACTCCGACAAAGTAGCCGAGTACATCCGCGCTGCCCGAATAGCCGGGGTGGAGGTGCTGCCCCCCGACATCAACCGCTCTGGTTTTAGCTTCCGCGCCCTTGAAAAAAGCGTTTTGTTTGGCCTTTCCGCGGTCAAGAACGTGGGCGAGGCTGCGGTGGAGCAAATCCTGGCCGAACGGGAGCGGGGCGGACCCTTCCGATCCTTGCCCGACTTCCTGCGCCGCTTGGATGGCAGCGTGGCCAACAAGCGGGTGGTGGAATCGCTCATCAAGGCTGGAGCCTTCGATGCCTTTGGCCCCCGGGGGCCTATGTTGGCGGCGCTGGACGACCTTTTGAAGTGGGCCCAGTCCGAGCGGGAGATGGCCCAGTCCGGCATGATGGGCCTCTTTGCCTCACAGGAGCCAGCTTTGCCCAAAGGGCCTCGGCTGGACGCCATTACCGAATTGCGCATGGAAAAAGAGGCCCTGGGCATCTACGTGACCGGTCATCCCCTTCTACGCCATGTGGGGTTGCGCGAGGCGGCGAGCTGTACCCTCGAGGAGCTGCCCCAGGCCTTTGCCGAGCTAAGGGGTAGCCGCAACCGGGTTCGGCTGATACTGGCCGGGATGGTGGAGGGTATCGCCCGCAAGCCCACCAAATCGGGGGGGATGTTGATCCGCTTCGTCTTGAGCGATGAAACTGGGGCGGTGGAGGTGGTGGCCTTTGGCAAGGCCTATGAGCGCATCTCGCCCCGCCTTCGCGAGGATGCCGCCGTGCTGGTGGTGGTGGAGGTGGAGCCCGAGGGGGAGGGCGAGGGTTTGCGGGTGGTGGCCCAGGAGGTTTTCCCCCACCACGAGCTCGAGGGTCTGCCCAAAGTGCTGGAACTGGAACTCGATCTGGCTTTGGTGGATGAAGAGAAGCTTCTGGACCTAAGAAGCCGCCTGGATGAGTACCCCGGAGCCCTGCCGGTACAGATGAAGGTGCGGGGGCCGGATGGATGGGCTTTGGTAGAGGCCCGTGAGGTGCGTGCCAGTGAGGAAGCCCTGCCGCTGCTTAAGGAGTTAGACTGGCTCGAGGCCCGGGTTATTCCCGACCGGGAAACCCTTTTAGCCCAAGGGAACGGGGGCCGAAGCGCCAAGGACGACCAAGGGCCGGTAGTGCCCTTCTAAGGGCAGGGGAGGTGAACGCATGAACCTTGAGCAGGACCTAAAGGGCATTGCTGAACAGGAAGCCCGGCTGCGCTTCGAGCGCTTTGATGCCCGGGATGCCTGGGAGCTGGGCCTCCGGCTCAAGCAGGCTGCCGAGGCGCTGCACAGCCCGATAGCCATTGACATTGGCTTTTTCGCCCAGCCGCTGTTTTTCTACGCTATGCCTGGCACCACCCCGGACAATGTGGCCTGGCTTCGGCGCAAGCGCAACGTGGTGCGGCATTTTCACCGTAGTTCGTATGCGGTGGGCCTGTGGCTCAAGCAAAAGCAGCGCAGCCTAGAGGAGCGCGGCCTGAACCCGCGCGACTATGCAGCCCATGGGGGTAGTTTTCCCATCTTTGTGCAGGGGGTGGGCTGCATCGGGGCCATCACCGTCTCTGGCCTGCCGCAGCGGGAGGACCACGAACTGGTGGTGGAGGTGCTGGCGGGCTTTCTAGGCCAGCCGCCAGACGAACTGGCCCTAGACCCATGAGCCATGGCTGGCTTTCATTCAGGTCTACAACCAGCCGAGGGCCTCGAGCGGCTGGCTCTGGAGTCTTTTCTATGACAAAGCCGCCCAAAGCCGGGCGGCGATTTGGCGGAGTGGGAGGGATTCGAACCCTCGATAGGGCGAACACCCTATACACGCTCTCCAGGCGTGCCCCTTCAACCACTCGGGCACCACTCCAAAATTCCTCCCGGGACAAGGCAGGCTCGTGCCCCCTGAGGCAAAGACGAGTCTACAGGGCACGCCTAGAAGCGTCAAGCTGATGTAATCGGTCAACACATGTGAGACTGGGGAACCGACTCCTCCTGCATCTTAGCTAAATACTCCAAGGGAGCAAGACCC
>NZ_AUHY01000105.1 GCF_000423425.1 Meiothermus rufus DSM 22234
TAGTCCAGGTCATCGCACTTCGGTGGGTTCATGGGCATCACCCCCTTTGGAGAAGCTTGGCTAAGCACTCTCCTCCTAGCACACAGAAGAATGTCCAGTCAACTGCAACTGCGTAACTCCTAACGGTATCAACCTGAGCAAGGCCAGCCTGCGCGGCGGCGATACCCTCACGGTGGGCATGCGCACCAACGCCCTGGTCACCCTGGACCCCGCCATGCACCGCGACCGCGATACCGAAGCAGTTTTGCGCAACATCTTCGATGCTCTGGTGCTGCGTACTCCCGAGGGCAAGGTGCAACCCCTGCTGGTGACCTCCTGGCGCAACGAGACCTCGACCCGTTTCCTGGTGACCCTGCGCCAGGGGGTTCGTTTCCACAACGGCGACCCCTTTACCGCCGATGATGTGGTCTTTACCTTCGAACGCATCTTGAAAGAGGGGGCTGTGGGTGGCCAGACCAGCCCGCGCAAGGGCTTGTTGGGGCCCATCGAGCGGGTGGAGAAGGTTAGCGACAATCAGGTGCGCTTCGTCTACAGTGCTCCTTTCCCACCCAACCTGATCCTGCAATCACTGGTGCAGTTCCAGATCGTTCCCAAGCGCTACATCGAGCAGGGGGGCTACGCCAACTTCCTAGCCCGTCCGGTGGGCACCGGGGCCTTTAGCTTTGTGCGGGCCCGGCTGGATAGTGAAATCGTGTTAGATCGCAACGAGAACTACTTCCATGGAGCGCCGCGGCTGCGGCGGGTTATTTTCCACATGATGCCCGAGCCTTCGACCCGGGTGGCTGCGCTCCTTTCTGGCGAGGTGCAGCTTATCCAGGCCGTTCCACCCTCATCTTGTTCTTCGCAGTCGAGCTGCGCTGGTTGCCTACCTCGGGCCAGATAGACGCGGCCATCGACCTTACCCGTCGAACCGGCTTCCTGGTGCTGGACAGCCTGCTCGAGGCCAACTGGGCCGCCCTGGGTAGCGCCCTCAAGCACCTACTACTCCCAGCCTTTACGCTGGGCATCGTCTTCTCGGCGGTGCTGGCGCGGGTAATCCGCTCCTCCATGGTCGAGACCCTGCGCATGGAGTACCTGACCGCTGCCCGGGCTAAGGGGGTGCCGGAATGGCAGGTGGTGCTAAAACACGCCTTCCGCAATGCCCTGATTCCTGCGGTCACGGTGGCCGGCCTCCAGCTTGGCGAGCTTCTAGGGGGCAACATGATCGTGGAAACCATCTTCTCCTGGCCGGGGGTGGGCCGCCTAGCGGTGAGCTCGATTTTTGCCCGCGATTATGTGGTGGTACAGGCCGTGGTGATGCTCTACGCCATCACTTATGTCCTGGCCAACCTGCTGGTAGATATCCTGTACACCATCCTGAACCCCAAGATCGAACTATGAAAGAGCCCCGCGCTCCCACAAGGCTTTTTCTGTCCCCAGAGCGGAGCGACAGCACAACCCGCTCCAGCCAGAGCGGAGAGGGGGAGGCATGACCAACACCCCTTCCCTCCCGGCTATCCCCCGCCGCTCAGCCCTGCTGGATGTGCTGGTACGGTTGCTGCGGAACCGTACCGGGCTGGTCTCGCTGTGCGTCATCCTGGTATATGTGGGTCTGGCCCTGCTGGCCCCTTTCATTGCTCCTTACGACCCCGCCGACACCGACCTGACAGCGCGGCTGGCTCCCCCCTCGGCGGCCCACTGGTTCGGTACCGACACCATCGGGCGGGACATTCTCAGCCGTACCATCTGGGGCACCCGGGTCAGCCTGCTGGTCGGCTTGTTGACGGTGGGCATCACCACCCTGGCCGGCCTATTGCTGGGCATGTTCGGTGGCTACTTTCGCGGCTGGTTCGATAACCTGACCGCCCGCCTGACCGAGCTGCTTCTGGCCTTCCCTTACCTGATCTTTGCCATCGGGATGATGGCCTTTCTGGGCCCCGGGTTCTGGAACCTGATCTGGGCCCTCTCCCTGAAGGGGTGGGTAGAGTTTTACCGGCTGGCCCGGGGCGAGACCCTGGCCCAGACCACCCGGGAGTATGTGGAGGCCGCCCGGGCCCTGGGGCATTCCCACCTCCGCATCCTGTTTGGGGAAATCCTACCCAATATCTTTCCCTCGATTCTGGTGCTGGGTACGCTGCGCATAGGCTATTTCATGGTGCTCGAGGCCTCCCTATCCTTCCTGGGGGTTGGCATCCCACCCACCATCCCAGCCTGGGGCTCGATGATCTCCGAAGGCCGCAATGTGCTGTTTTTGGCCTGGTGGGTCAGCACCATTCCTGGGGTGGCGCTGCTGGTTCTGGTGCTGGCCATTAACCTGCTGGGTGAGGCGCTGCGCGAGGTGCTGGATCCAAGACTAAAGGAACGTTCGTGAGAACCATACTGCGGGTAGAGGATCTGTTGGTGGAGTTTCCCACCCCCCACGGCCAGGTGCGGGCGGTGAATGGAGTCACCTTTCAGCTTGCCACAGGCGAACGGCTAGGCATTGTGGGGGAGTCGGGCAGTGGTAAATCCATGACCCTGCTCACCATCATGGGCCTGACCCCCCCGCCGGGTCGGATACGCCGGGGTGAGGTCTGGTTCAAGGAGCGGAATCTGCTCGAGGCCAGCCCCCAAGAGCTAAGGCAGATGCGGGGAAGGCACATCGCCATGATCTTCCAGGACCCCATGACCACCCTCAATCCGGTCTTTCGGGTGGGCGAGCAGATCCGCGAAAGCCTGCGGGTTCACCAGTACCTGGGGGAGGAACGGGTTCCGGCTTCGCGGCGCAAGGCCCTGGAAAAGCAACGGGTGTTGCGGCTGATGGCCGAGGTGGGAATTCCCGCGCCCGAGGAACGCTACGAGGCCTACCCTCACGAGTTCAGCGGGGGTATGCAGCAGCGGGCCATGATTGCCATTGCCCTCTCCTGCGACCCCGAGGTCATCCTAGCCGATGAACCCACTACCGCCTTGGACGTTACCGTCCAGGCCCAGATTATGCGCCTGCTGGACCAGATTAACCGCCAGCGGGGCACCGCCATTGTGCTGGTCACCCACGACCTGCACCTGGCCACCGAGTTTTGCGACCGGATTCTGGTCATGTATGCCGGCCAGATTGTCGAACAGGGCCCCACAGAGGCGGTTATCCGCCACCCCAAACACCCGTATACCCAGGGCCTTCTGGGGGCCCTGCCGGAGATCCGGCCCGAAAAAACCCCCTTGATGCCCATCCCAGGCGAGATTGACCTGGCCCACCTGCCGCCCGGCTGCCCCTTCGCCCCGCGCTGCCATCGGGCGATGGAGGCCTGTAGCACCCCGCCAGCCCTGCTCGAGGTGGAGGAAAACCACCAGGTGCGCTGTTTCCTTTACGGAGGCCTAGCATGAAACCCCTGCTCGAGCTACAGGAGGTGCACAAACACTTTCACCTGCGGGCCAGCCTGCTGGGGCGCTGGCTGGCCGGCCAGCGCGACCGCACCGTCCACGCGGTCAACGGGGTCAGCCTGGTCGTCTACGAAGGGGAAACCCTGGGGCTAGTGGGCGAGTCGGGCAGCGGTAAGTCTACCCTGGGGCGTCTGGCCATCCGGCTGCAGGAGGTTACCCAGGGCCTGATTCGCTACAACGGTCTGGAGCTGGGAAAAGCCAGCCCAGCCCAGATGCGTCAGCTCCGCCGCGAGTTGCAGATTATCTTTCAAAACCCCTACTCCAGCCTGAACCCGCGCAAGAGCGTGCGCCAGATTGTGGGCTCAGCACTGGAAGCCCGGGGGGTGCGTGACCCCCGGCAACAGGAACTCGAGATCCGGGCCCTGCTACAGCGGGCTGGCCTGCCTGAGCGGTTCATCGAGGCTTATCCCCATCAGCTTTCGGGCGGGCAGCGCCAGCGCATCAGCATACTGCGGGCCCTGGCGGTACGCCCCCGTCTGGTGGTGGCCGACGAGCCGGTCAGCGCCCTGGATGTGTCGGTACAAGCCCAGATTGTGCAGCTCCTGGAGGAGCTCAAGCGGGATTTCGGCCTCACCTACCTGTTCATCTCCCACGACCTGCGGGTGGTCTACCACATCAGCGACCGGGTAGCGGTGATGTACTTGGGCAAAATTGTGGAAGTCGGGCGCAGCCAGGAGCTTTACCACCGACCCCAGCACCCCTACACCCAGGCTTTGCTGGCCTCGATTCCCCGGCTGGAAAACCGCTACCTAGCGGGCGGGCGGCCCGTATTGGAGGGCAGCGTACCCAGTCCGCTCAATCCACCCAAAGGTTGTCCCTTCCATCCCCGCTGCCCGGTAAAGCTAAGTATTTCCCCATTAGATTTTTACCTCCACAGCCCCCAGTAGGTCCAAGGCTTGCAACAGGGCTTGCTTGAGGTGGGAGAGGCTAGCGTAATGGCGGCGGGGCAGAAGGTAGGCTTTGAGCTTTCTCCAAAAGGTCTCGATGAGGTTGAGCTGAGGGCTGTAGGGAGGCAAGAAGCGTAGATAGAGGTTTTGCGCTTGCCAGGTTGCCAGCCGAGCCTGGATCAGCTTGGCTTTGTGGAAGCTGGCATTGTCCAGCACCATGACCGTGAGCTTGTTTTGCTGGCTGGCTTGTTGGGCCTGCTTCTCAAGAAAAGCCAGTACCGCTTCTTTCGTACATCTA
>NZ_AUHY01000106.1 GCF_000423425.1 Meiothermus rufus DSM 22234
CATGGGCATCACCCCCTTTGGAGAAGCTTGGCTAAGCACTCTCCTCCTAGCACACAGAAGAATGTCCAGTCAACTGCAACTGCGTAACTCCTACTCTTGAAAAAAAGCCGCCTGACCAGCCAGAAAGGCCCGCCCCTCTGCGCTCAAACCTTCGAGAGCCCACGACGCCTCAGCCAGGGTAGCGCGGGCTTTGGCTTCTAGGCCCAGGCTGAGATAGGCCCTGGCCAGGTGCAGTGCCGTCATGGCCGCACGGGGCGCGCTAGGTCGCCGCAGGAAACGCCCCAGAAGCTCTGCTAGGGGCTCCACGGCCTCCGAAGGGTTCAGCAGAGAAAACGGCAGTAGGTAGGCTAGCTCACCCCAGTCACGAAACGTGTCCAGGGTTTCCTCCCCCAGCACCTTCGCCTCGAGGCCCAGGCGCTGGGCCTCTTCCAGGCGGCCCAGCTCTAAGAGCGCCCGCACCTTGCGGACCAGGATAGGCAGTCGCCGGGCCCGGATGGGAGGCAGTTGATCGTCCACAGTTGCGTAAGCCTTGAGGGCCGCCTCGGCCTGCCCCAGGGCCAGCAAAAAGTCCCCCTGCGCCAGCAGGGCGTCTGGATGCTTTATTTCCAGCGGCGGAAGCACCCCCAGCCGTCCCCCTAAAATCTGGGCGTAGCCCCACGCCATGTTCAAAGTGTTGCGCAGGGATGGATGCTTTAGCCCAATGGATTCGGCAACCCGCAGGCCCCAAGCCGCCCAGACCTCAGCCTGGGCATAAGCACCCAGGGTCACCTCGAGCAGGGCCAGGGCCGCTGCCGCCTGAACCGCCCGCTGCGGTTGGCCCGCGGCTTCGGCCTGCCGTAAGGCCTCGCGCAGCCAACACCCAGCCTCGTGCGGGCTGCGCAAAACGGCCGCTGTAGCCAGGGTGTAAGCGGTTAGGAAGCACGGGCTTTGCTGATAGGCTTGCTGGGCCAATTCTAGGGCCTGGGAAAGCTGGCCGCGCTGCCAGGCGATCCGGCTCAAAAGCGCCTGTACTTCTGGGTGCTGACTGTGGGTTAGGTCGGGGAACTGTAAAAAGAGCGCGTTTTCCTGCCCGAGCTCGAGGGCAAACTCGAGGGCATAGCGCGAAAGCAGCGGATCGGAAACGGGGATCTGGCAAAGCCGCTCTAAGCACCACGCCAACCCCTCCTGGTGCTGGCCTGCGCTCCAGGCAGCTTCCAGATCCATGGAAGCATCTTACGAAAGGCAAAAGCCCAATGGGTGAGTCAGGGCACCCCGACGAACGAGGGCATAGAAGGGACAACCACAAGCCGCCGCTCACAATGGCCGGGACAGCCGTCGGGCCGCCACAACGGCCCCCAGCGCTGCCCAGCAAAGAAGCGTCAACAACGGGTGCAGCAGCATCCCATCGCCTTTGATGGCAGTCTGGATCAGGAGGGCCAGGTTTTGTAGCGGTAGCAGCGGGGTAAGGGCCGCCGCCCACTCCGGAAGCATCCCGCGCTGGGCTGCCACTGAGAGCAGAAACAAGGGAAAGAGGGTAGCATTGACCAGATACGAGGCTGCATTCGCGGTGCGAACCAGACTGCCCACCAACAGTCCCCAACTCCCAAGTGCCGCAAAGCCCAGCACCAGGCCAGGCAGCAACCCGGCGAAATTGGACAGGCTAAGGGACAGGCCCAGCCAAAAGGCTCCCAGCCCCAGGGTAAGTATTAGTGCAAACGTCCCCAGCAGCGCACAAGCCGCTACCCTAGCCGCGATGTGTACGACCATAGGTAGGGGTGTGCTCCTTAGCCGCTTGAGTAAGCCGACCTCCCGGGCCGAGGCAATGCCCATGGCCAGACCCGCGTACGCCGCCATAGCCAGCGCAAGCGCAGCTACAAAGGCCGTTGCCGAAAGAACATCCTGCCAGGACTGCCGGCTCCAGAAAAGCAGTACCAGCAGCGGGAAAGCGAAGGTGAAAAAGGTGGCGGCCCGGTCCCTGAGGTAAAGGCGAATCTGCCATCCGGTTTCATTGGCCAGCAAGCGAAGGGGTGCTGGCGGCGGGGTGGTGATGTTCATGTGAAGCTCCTTTCAACAGGGCCAGGTACGCTTCCTCGAGGGTGGGACTTTGTATGCTCAGGTCCTCGAGCCCCACCCCGCTCTTGCGCAAGTCTAAGAGGTCTTCGTCCGGCTGCAAGCTCGGAAGGGTGATTCGATCCCCCTCGACCCTCGCCCGCACGGCCAAAGCAGGAGGCAGCGCGGCGTCAGCCCGCCGGAAGCTGATTCGGTAAGGAAGGCCGGCCTGGGCGATCATTGTCTGGAGGGGGCCGTCGAAGATAAGCTCTCCTTCTCGCAGCAGCAGCACCCGCCGACCCAGCCGTCCAGCCTCCTCCAGGTTGTGGGTGGTCAGAATGAAGGTCACCCCGCTCCCCGTTAGCTCTTCGATAAGATCCCAGATAAGCAGCCGGGCTTCCGGGTCAAGATTGGCGGTGGGTTCGTCCAGGAAGATCAGGCGGGGTCTGCCTAATATGGCTACGGCGAGCTCGAGCCGCCTGCGCTCGCCCCCGCTCAGGTTGCGCACCCAGCGATCCCGCCGATCCGCGAGGCCCAGCTTTTCCAAAAGCTCCGAGGTTGGAAGGGGGTTGGGGTAATAGCTGCCGAAGAGCTCGAGGCTCTCCCGGACGGTCAGCTCTGGGTAAAGCCCTGCTTTGTCCTGTAAGACAAATCCCATCTGCCTCCGCACGTTGAGCGGCAGGTGCGGGACATAGGCCCCCAGAACCCTGGCCCGGCCCGCAGTGGGCCGCAGAAAACCACCCAAAATATCTAGAGTAGTGGTTTTGCCCGATCCGTTCGGCCCCAGTACCACCGCCCGCTCAGCCACCTCCACCGTAAAGCTGATACCTTTCAGCGCTGGGATGGAGCCGTACTGTTTGCGCAAGTCGGAGACCTCGATGATGCCCACTTCAGAACCTCCGAGAAACAAACGGGCTGAACTCCAGAGTTGCCTGGGGGTGCTTGACACCGACAGCAAACATCGCCATCACCCCCTGCTGTGCACCATCCAGGTATAGATCGGATTCGATATCTGCAGCATTGACTGCTGCTGTGAAGAAATAACCCAGATCAAGCTTTGTCGAAAGCAGATACAGCGTCTGGCCAAGATGGCCTATGTCCATAGCCATAACCATGTAGGTTCGCTCGTTGCGCCTATACTTCCAGTGGTTGCGGTAAAACCGGGACGCCATAATGATCAGCGCGCCTGCGTGCAACACGTAGGGCTGGCCTGCTGCGTAGTGAACCGCCCTTTCTGCAGCCTCCCTCTCGGTAAAGGTAGTCAGAACCTCCAGGCATCGGTGGGAAAAGAGAGACTCCTTTCCACTTAGAAAGAAAGTGATAAACAGCGCTCCTACAATGCCAAAGTTCGGAATCTAGACGCTCTTCTTTTTGGCGATACGCGCTGGCCCAGTCTTCGCTGAGATTAGTGATCAAAAGTCCGGACTTACTCCACGCCATTACGCGCTCGGGCTTTTTCAGGCTAGACGCCTCAACCCAGGAGCGAGAAGGAATGTTCTGAAGCTCAGTGAACTCATCTAAGCAAAGCAAAGATTCTGCCTCGGCAATAGCCGAAGCAGCAAGCACCATGGATTGGTTTCTCAGTGCGATCCTGCCCTGAAGTAACTCGCTGAAATCTGGCATGGTGCCATCAGTAAGAAAAAAAGGCAACATATTTGGATCGCTTTACGTCCATCGCCTCACCATTAGATGAGACTCAATTCAAGGGCTCTTGAGTTCCGTAGGTCTTTGCACTCAAGAAAGCAAAAACCCAAGCAGCCCAAGCTCCCCAGCCTTGCAGTTCCATACCATCGCCGGTATGCTCCAAGGCGAAGTCAAACTGCTCGAGTACTCGACGCACCTCCTCCTTCGGCGGAAGACTTATATACTTGGTATCAGGGATCACCGGAGTGCTATTTCCCAGCACACCCAGGTACTTCAGAGCCAACCCGGGATTCTGCTGCAACGAGTCCCTAAAATTATCATCGTCGGCAAGAAGCCCCAAAAACTCGCGAACGCTGTTCACCTTTTGAGTACCTGTACCCACCATCTCAATCACCTCCGTTTTTCCTAAACCTAGCCAGCCCGAGGTAGCAATCAGGTAGCAGATAGGGCACATTCCGATTCAGCCCCGGTACAGCAGGCCTTTCTGGAGGGGAGGACCTCACCCCTACCGGCGTGTAATACCCGATTCGGTCAGTTCGTCCCCATTCGGGGACGAACTGACCCGACCGAAGTTATCCGCGTACCGGAGGGCGATACCGCCCCTTGGAAGGGATACGCTTTCTTCGCCGACCGTCAGTGAAGGGCCATCGGCCCCCGGCTAGCGCCGGTACTCAAGGGAGGGGTGTGCTCTAGGATTCAAAAAGATAGCCTCTGGAGGCCTTTGGTTTGGATGACTATCTTTTTGAATCCGGTTAGGACTTACGCAGTTGGCTGAAGGATGTGGAGGGGATGGGCGAGATAACTTCGTATTGCCTCGCGAACAATGGACGCCTTGGCCTCGTAC
>NZ_AUHY01000107.1 GCF_000423425.1 Meiothermus rufus DSM 22234
TACTGGAAGGTAGATGTACGAAAGAAGCGGTACTGGCTTTTCTTGAGAAGCAGGCCCAACAAGCCAGCCAGCAAAACAAGCTCACGGTCATGGTGCTGGACAATGCCAGCTTCCACAAAGCCAAGCTGATCCAGGCTCGGCTGGCAACCTGGCAAGCGCAAAACCTCTATCTACGCTTCTTGCCTCCCTACAGCCCTCAGCTCAACCTCATCGAGACCTTTTGGAGAAAGCTCAAAGCCTACCTTCTGCCCCGCCGCCATTACGCTAGCCTCTCCCACCTCAAGCAAGCCCTGTTGCAAGCCTTGGACCTACTGGGGGCTGTGGAGGTAAAAATCTAATGGGGAAATACTTAGTAGGTCTGGCCCTGATACACCGACTTCCCTGCAGCTTTCTCGGGGTCCACCATCATCCCACAGACCGGGTCCCGTACCTCCTGTGCCATAAACTTCACTCCTCTCCTCAGCTCCAGGCGCCGGGGCAATCGGCCGGGCAGGGGGTTGGCCAGCACCACCAGGGCTCGCCGCCGATGATCTTCAGGGTCTCCCGGGCAGGCCGGGTCTCCCTCACCTCCGCCCGGAAGAAGCGGGTGCCGTCGTTCACCGCCCCCGCCACCGCCGCGGCCAGTTGCTCCGGCTCGACCCGCTTGGGGTCAAAGGCGACCAGGGCTGCCCTTTCCCACAGGAACACCTCGGCCAGCCACACCCCGTCCAGGCTCAGTAGGGCGTTGTGTACGTGGGCGGCGCAGTTGCTGCAGCCCAGCCCGAAGAGGCTCAGATAAGCGCTGCTTCCCTTGAGAAGGGCTTGCAGGTCGAACGGCTTGTGCCGCCGCTCGACGTGTCCGAAGGGTTCGGGGTGTAAAACCATGCCTTGCCTCCGCTAACTCGTCACCACTACCTTGCCGCGCAGCATCCCCATCTGACACTGGAAGGGGATTTCGCCGGCTTGCTGGGGGGTGAACTCCAGCGTCACCGTCTCGCCCTCGGGCAGCTTGGCCGACCGGCCCAGCGTGTCGAAAACGACCATCTCGCTGCACAGGGCCGACTCCCGCCGGGTGAAGTGCAGCCGCACCGCCTTGCCCTTCTTGACCACGATCACGTCGGGGTCGTAGCCGCCTTTGACGGTAATGTTGATCTCCTGTACCCCTGCCACCTCGGTCACGGCTACCCCCTCCTTCTTGTAGAGCCAGAAGTACCAGACGATCCAGGCGACGAGCGCCAGCCCTAAGAGATTGACCAAGGTCAACATAGTTCCCTCCTGTTAAGCCCGCGTAAAGCTCCTGGCCCTGAAAAAGCGCAGGCGGTTGGCGTTGGAGACCACGGTGACGCTGGAGATGGCCATGGCCGCTCCGGCCAGGATGGGGGAGAGCAGGATGCCGAAGAAGGGGAAGAGGATGCCGGCGGCGACCGGGATGCCCAGCACGTTGTAGACGAAGGCCCCGAAGAGGCTCTGCTTGGCGTTTTGCATGGTGGCCTTGGAGACTTCGATGGCGTAGGCCACCCCTTTCAGGCTCCCGCCGATCAGGGTGACGTCGGCGACCTCGATGGCCACGTCGGTGCCGGTGCCGATGGCGAAGCCCACGTCGGCCTCGACCAGGGCGGGGGCGTCGTTGATCCCGTCGCCCACCATCCCCACCTTCTTGCCCTCGGCCTTGAGGGCGTGCACCTGGTTGGCCTTCTCTTCCGGCAGCACCTCGGCCAGCACCCGCTCGATGCCGACCTGGCGGGCGATCGAGCGGGCGGTGCGCTCGTTATCCCCGGTGAGCATAACCACCTCGAGGCCCATCTGCCGCATCACCCGGATGGCCTCGACGGAGTCCTCCTTGAGGGTGTCGGCTACGGCGACCACCCCGGCGGCCTGGCCGTCCACCGCCACGTACATGGCGGTCTTGCCCTCGCCCTGGAGCCGCCCTACAGCCTCAGCCAGGCTCGTGGTGTCCACTTTTTCCCGCTCCATCAGCTTGCGGTTGCCCACCAGCACGCGCTTTCCATCCACGGCCGCCTCCACCCCGTGCCCGGGAACGGCCTTGAAGGCGCCGGGCTCCAGGGGTTCCAGCCCCCTGGCCTGGGCCCCCTTGACGATGGCCTGGGCCAGGGGGTGCTCGGAGGGCCGGTCCGCGCTGGCAGCCAGGTGGATCAGGGTCTTCTCGTCAAAACCGGGCGCGGGAAGCGCGTCGGTGAGCTCGGGCTTGCCCTTGGTGATGGTGCCGGTCTTGTCCAGCACCACGGTCTTGAGGGCGCTGGCGGTCTGCAGGGCCTCCCCGTTGCGGATGAGCACTCCGTGCTCGGCGGCCTTGCCCAGACCCGCCACCAGCGACAGCGGCACCGCCATGCCCACCGCGCAGGGGCAGGCGATGATCAGCACGGTCACCGCCGTCACCACCGCGTAGGCCAGGGCCGGGCTGGGGCCGAAGTTGAGCCAGGCCAGGAAGGTCAGGACGGCGATGATCATCACCGCAGGGACGAAGTAGCCCGAGACCACGTCCACCAGCCGGGCGATGGGGGCCTTGGAGCCCATCGCGTCCTGCACCATCTTGACGACCTGGGCGAGCGCGGTGTCCTTGCCCACCTTGGTGGCCCTGAACTTAAAGCTTCCGGTGGTGTTGACCGTGGCCCCGATCACCTCGTCGCCGGGCTGCTTGTCCACCGGCAGGCTCTCGCCGGTGACCATGCTCTCGTCGAGCGCGGACTGCCCCTCGATAATCACCCCGTCCACCGGGATCTTCTCGCCGGGGCGCACCACCACGACGTCGTCCACCTCGACCTCCTCGACCGGGATCTCCAGTTCGCGCCCCTCGCGCAGCACCCGGGCGGTCCTGGCCTGCAGGCCGATCAGCTTCCTGATGGCCTGGCTGGTCTGTCCCTTGGCCCGCACCTCCAGGGCCTGCCCCAGCACCACCAGCGCCGTCACCACCGCGGTCACGTCGTAGAAGGGCTCGGCGGTGCCCGCGGGGAAGAGCCTCGGGAAGATCAGCGCCGCCGTGGAGTAGAGCCAGGCCGCGCCGGTGCCCAGGGCGATGAGGGTGTTCATGTCGGCGGCGTGGTGGCGGAAGGCCGAGGCGGCCCCGGTGAAGAACTGCCGCCCGGAGTAGAACATCACCGGCAGGGTCACGAGCCCCGACAGCACCCACAACAGCCAGACGACCCCCTCGGAGATCGCCGAGGAGAAGAGGTAGGGGGCGTAGAGCCAGCTCACGTTGGGGTAAGCCACCAGCACGGTCGGGACTGAGACCGCGGCGGCGAACCAGAACTTGGCCATCAGGCTCTTGTACTCCCGGGCGTGGGCTTCAGCCTCCTCCTCGGGGGCCGGGGGCTGCTCGAGGGGGTGGGCGGTCTGGTAGCCGACAGATTCCACCGCGGCCTGGATCGCCCTGAAATCGGCGGTGCCTGGAACGTACTCGACCGTGGCCACCCCGGTGGCCGGGTTGACGCTGGCGTCCAGTACCCCGGGCACGGCCCGCAGGACGTCTTCGATGCGGGCCACGCAGCTCGCACAGTGCATCCCGGCGATGTGGGCCCTGAGCTCGGCCCGGCCCACCGAGTAGCCCGCGCGTTCTACGGCCTCGACCACACCGGCCACGCTGATGGCGCCGGGGTTGTAGGTGAGGTGCGCCTCCTGGCGGGCCAGGTTGACCTGCACCGCCTCGATGCCCGCGACCTGTCTTAGAGCGTGCGACAGGGCTCGCGCCCGCGCGGTGTCCTTCACCTGCGGCAGGGGCAAGCAAAGCGAAGCGGCACCAGGCCCAGGTGGTTGCTTGTTCCGGGTCACCTCCATGACGTTGACCTCCTGTGGCGATCATAGCCCACCCCACCTGGGGTGGGTATAGGACAAAAGCCCTGGCCGGGAGCGGGCCTTGCTGGGGGCAGGGCCCCCAACCTTCGCAAGCCGAGGCTTTACCGGAGCTTAGAAACTGTTGTAAAAGTCCGCAATACTGGAAGGGTGATGCCTACACGTAGATTTTACCCCAGCGACCTCTCGGACGCAGAGTGGGCCTTGCTGGAACCCTTGATCCCCGCCCCCAAGCCCGGCGGCCGACCCGCCAAGGTGCCCAGAAGGGAAATAGTGAACGCCATACTCTACGTCCTGGAAAACGGCATCAAGTGGCGGGCTATGCCCCATGACCTGCCCCACTGGTCCACGGTCTACCACTACTTCCGCAAGTGGCAAAAGGAAGGGGTCTGGGAGAAGGTAGCCCAGGCCCTGGTCCGGCGTGACCGGGAGCGAGAGGGACGGTATGCCCCCCCCAGTGCCTTGGTCATGGACAGCCAGTCGGTGAAGACGGGGGAAAAGGGGGGCCCCGGGGAAACGACGGGGCAAAGAAAGTAAAAGGGAGGAAACGGCAGATTCTGAC
>NZ_AUHY01000108.1 GCF_000423425.1 Meiothermus rufus DSM 22234
CTGGGGAACCTCCTTTCTTGGTTGGTTCCCCTCTTTTTATCCCAGCTTAGAGTCTCACATGTGTTTGTCCGGGTTCAGCAAACCTAGCTTGAGGGTTGAAAATTCAGATGGATTGATATTGACACACGCAACCCATTGCTGCTACCCTAGCGGGCGGCCTTACAGAAGTAAGGCAAAAATCGCAAAACTGCCTTTAGTGATTTCTTGGGCACCAGAACGATGTTTGAAACCCTTTCCCAACGCATTCGTGCCGCAGTGGATAAACTGCGGGGCCGGGGTCGTATCAGCGAGGCCGACCTCAAGGCCACCCTGCGGGAGATTCGGGTATCCCTCCTGGAGGCTGATGTCAACCTCGAGGTGGCCAGGGGCTTTGTGAATGCGGTACAAGAGAAGGCCCTGGGGCAGGCAGTGTTGGAGAGCCTGACTCCGGCGGAGCAGATTCTCACGGTAGTCTACCAGGAACTGGTGCAGATGCTGGGAGGGGAGGCCCGGCAGCCGGTGCTCAAGGATCAGGGCAACTTGTGGTTCATGGTGGGCTTGCAGGGTTCGGGTAAAACCACCACCAGCGGTAAGCTGGCCTTGTACTACAAGGCCAAGGGCCGTCGGCCCTTGCTGGTGGCCGCCGATACCCAGCGCCCGGCGGCCCGCGAGCAGCTACGCATCCTGGGGGAAAAAATTGGGGTGCCGGTGCTGGAGGTGGCCGACGGGGAGCGGCCCGAAACCACCAAGGCCCGCTTGCAGCAGCACCTGACCTTCGACTACCGTGACTTGGTCATTGTGGATACTGCGGGCCGCTTGCAGATTGACCAGGCCCTGATGGAAGAGCTAGCCCACCTCAAGGCGGTCCTCTCGCCTAGCGAGACCCTCCTGGTGGTGGACGCGATGACTGGGCAGGAGGCGCTGAACGTCTCTAAGGCCTTCGATGAGCGCATTGGAGTCTCCGGGCTGGTATTGACCAAGCTCGATGGGGATGCCAGGGGTGGGGCGGCGCTGTCGGCCCGCCATGTGACCGGTAAGCCCATCTATTTCGCAGGGGTCTCGGAGAAGCTCGAGGGCTTAGAGCCTTTCTATCCCGACCGCCTGGCCCAGCGCATCCTGGGGATGGGCGATCTGCAGACCCTCTTAGAAAAGGCAAAGCAGGCCGAGCTGGAGGCCCCCCAAAAGGACCTCAAAGACATCACCTTGGAAGACCTCATCCTGCAGATGCGCCAGATGCGCAAGATGGGCAGCTTTGCTGAAATTCTGGGGATGATTCCCGGTTTGTCGCGCATGCTGCCGCCGGGGTTTTCCGTTGACGAAAAGCAGATCAACCGCATGGAGGCCATCGTGCTTTCCATGACCCCTAAGGAGCGGCGCGACCCCCGAATTCTCAATGCTTCGCGCCGTAAGCGCATTGCCGCTGGTTCGGGTACCTCGGTGCAGGAGGTCAACCGCCTGATCAAGACCTTCGAGGATACCAAGCAGATGCTGAAGACCCTGGCCAAACAGCAATCGCGTGGAAAGGGGATTTTTAGGCGTTAGGTCTCAGGCCGCAAGCCGAGGTTTGCGGCAGGTAAGGGAGGAGTACAACTCTCGCTGTAGACAATAGGAGGAAAACATGACCAAGATTCGTCTGTCCCGTTTCGGTTCCAAAGGCAACCCCCACTATCGGATTGTGGTGGCCGACAGCCGCACCAAGCGCGATGGGGCCTACATCGAGCGACTGGGCTACTACGACCCCCGCAAGACCACCAAGGACTGGCTCAAGCTCGACCTGGAGCGCGTGCAGTACTGGCTTTCGGTTGGGGCGCAGCCTACCGATACGGTCAAGAAGCTGATCAAGCAGGCCAGCTCGCAGGCCTAGGGTCGCTTCCAGGTAGGGGCCGAAGGCGTGCTGGCTTTCGGCTTTTCCTTTTTGGCCGTAAGCTATTCTCGGTATGAAAGACCTGGTTGAGTACCTCGCCAAAGCGGTAGTGGATCATCCTGCCTCGATCCGGGTAGACGAGCGCCGGGGGCGCGAGGGATTGGTGTACTACATCGAGACCCACCCTCAGGACAAGGGGCGCATCATTGGCCGCCAGGGCCGGGTCATCGAGAGTATCCGCGTGGTGGTACGTTCCTTCTCTAAGGGGCGGGTCAACGTAGAGGTGCGCTAAAGGGGAGGTGGGTGGCCTGCGGCGCATCGAGATTGGGCGTATCGGCAAGTCCTACGGCCTAGAAGGGGGCCTGAAGTTCCGTGGTGAGGCGGTGATCTTCGACCTCGAGCGGGTCTACCTAGAGGGCTTGGGTTACCGGGCCGTGGAGGCGGTGGAGGAGCACAACCGCGAGATTATCCTCTACCTGGCTGGTGTGCGCAGCCGCCAAGAGGCCGAAAGCCTGGTGGGCCTGCGGGTCTACGCCGACCAGGCCGATCTTCCCCCGCTGGAGGAAGGGGCCTACTACTACTTCGAGCTTATCGGCAGACCGGTGTTTGTGGGTTCGGAGCTATTTGGCGAGGTGGTGGATATTCTGGACGGGCCACAGGACTTGTTGGTCATCCGACCTAAGGGTAGCTCGCTAAGGGCTCAGCACAAGACCCACCTGGTGCCGCTGCAAGCCCCGTATGTGCACCTCGAGGCGGAGGCCATTCGCATCGAACCTATCCCTGGCCTGTTGGATTGAGCTGAGTACGGCTGGAAGCTCCTTTTATGAAATATACCGTCCTGACCCTGTTTCCCGAGCTGATACGGCCCTGGACGCAGGAGTCTATTTTGCAGAAGGCCATTGCTAAGGGCCTCCTCGAGGTGGAGATACGCGATATCCGCGATTATGCCGAGGACAAGCATCGCACCGTGGACGACACCCCTTATGGCGGTGGGGCGGGCATGGTGATGCGGGTGGATGTAGTGGTGCGGGCCCTCGAGGCTGTCGGATCTGCTGACGAGGTCATTCTGCTGACGCCGGCTGGGCGCCCCCTTACCCAGCCCTTGGTAGAGGAGTTGGCCCAGCGGTCGCATCTGGTGCTGCTTTGTGGTCGCTACGAGGGGATTGATGCCCGTATCGAGCACTTCGTGACCCGGGAAATTTCCATCGGCGACTACGTGCTGATGGGGGGAGAGCTGGGGGCTTTGGTGATTCTGGAGGCCACCGCCCGGCTTATCCCAGGGGTGATCAAGGAGGCCGAAAGCCACCGCCAGGACTCTTTTTCTAGCGGTCTGCTGGACTACCCCCACTACACCCGCCCCCCCATCTTTCGGGGGCTAGCCGTGCCGGAGGTGCTTATCTCGGGCCACCATGGTAAAATTGCCGATTGGCGGCGTAAACAGGCCCTCTTGCGCACCAAACAGCGCCGGCCCGACCTGCTGGAAAAGGCCGCCCTTACGCCGCAGGATCTGGCCTGGCTCGAGGATTTGAACCTGGACGGACACATGTGAGACTCTAAGCTGGGATAAAAAGAGGGGAACCAACCAAGAAAGGAGGTTCCCCAGGTGCAGTTTACCACCGTT
>NZ_AUHY01000109.1 GCF_000423425.1 Meiothermus rufus DSM 22234
ATCGCCGCCGTCAGGGTGGTCTTCCCGTGGTCTACGTGTCCGATGGTCCCCACGTTCACGTGGGGTTTGGTGCGCTCAAATACGCCTTTCGCCATAAGATTACACTCCTTCGCTGTCTATCACTGCCCCTTAATCAGCTTTTGCGCGATATTCTGGGGCACTTGCTCGTAGTGGTCGAAGAACATGGAGAACTGGGCCCGACCCTGGGTCATCGAGCGCATGTCGTTGGCATAGCCGAACATCTCGGCCAGGGGCACGAATGCCCGAACCAACCGGGCGTTGCCGCGCTCCTCCATACCCTGAATCTGCCCGCGGCGGCTGTTGAGGTCGCCGATGATGGAACCCAGAAACTCCTCCGGGGTGATAACCTCAACCCGCATGATAGGCTCGAGGATAGCCGCGCCCCCCTTCTCCATGGCCTCCTTTATGGCCATGGAACCGGCGATCTTGAAGGCCATCTCCGAGCTGTCCACTTCGTGGTAGCTACCGTCGTAGAGGGTCACCTTGATGTCCACGATGGGGAAGCCGGTAAGGGGCCCGGACTGCATGGCCTCCTCGATGCCCTTCTGCACCGCAGGAATGTACTCCTTGGGTACCACCCCACCCACGATGGCATTGACGAACTCGAAGCCCGCGCCACGGCCCAGCGGCTCGGCCTTGATCTTGACGTGGCCGTACTGGCCGCGCCCACCCGACTGGCGCACGAACTTGCCCTCCACGTCCACCGGGCGGGTGATGGTCTCGCGGTAGGCCACCTGGGGCTTGCCTACGTTGGCATCTACCTTGAACTCCCGCTTGAGCCGGTCCACGATAATCTCGAGGTGCAGCTCACCCATGCCGGAGATAATGGTCTGGCCCGTCTCGGGGTCGGTGGAAACCCGGAAGGTGGGATCCTCCTCGCCCAGGCGAGCCAGGGCCACACCAAGCTTGTCCTGGTCAGCCTTGGTCTTAGGCTCGATGGCCAGGTCGATCACCGGCTCGGGTACCTCGATGGACTCGAGGATGATCGGCTCATCCCCCTCGCCCACCAACGAGTCGCCGGTGATGGTTTCCTTGAGGCCCACCACCGCCCCTAGCTCGCCGGCCCGTAGCTCCTCCACCTCTTCGCGGTGGTTGGCGTGCATCTGTAAAAGCCGGGCCACCCGCTCCTTTTTGCCCTTGGTGGTGTTGATGACGTAGGAACCCGAGCGCAGGGTACCGGAGTAGACCCGGATAAAGGTCAGGCGGCCCACGTAGGGGTCAGCCATGATTTTGAACGCTAGGGCTGCCAGCGGCCCATTGGGGTCGGCGGGGCGCTCCACCTCTTCTCCCCCTTCGGTCTTCCCTCGGATGGGGGGAATATCCAAGGGCGAGGGCAGGTAATCCACCACCGCATCCAAGAGAAGCTGTACGCCCTTGTTCTTTAGGGCCGAGCCCAAGAACACCGGGAAAATCTCCATGGCGATGGTGCCCTTGCGAATAGCTTGGATTAGCTCCTCTTCGGTAGGCTTTTCCCCCTCGAGGAACTTCACCATGATGTTTTCATCGAAGTCTGCCGCTGTCTCTACCAGCTTCTCGTAGTACTCAGCGGCCTGGGCCTTCATGTCCTCGGGAATCTCGACTTCTTTGATATCGGTACCGAGGTCGTTGCCGTAGGTATAGGCTTTCTGGCGCAATACATCCACGATACCCCGGAAGGTATCCTCACGCCCGATGGGAAGCTGCATCAGCACCGGCCTGGCCCCCAGGCGCTCCTTCATGGTGTTAATCACCAACCAGATATCGGCCCCGGTCTTGTCCATCTTGTTGGCGAAGGCAATGCGGGGCACCCGGTACTTATCAGCCTGGCGCCAGACCGTCTCGGACTGGGGCTCGACCCCTTGCGAAGCATCGAAGACTGCCACCGCCCCGTCCAGCACCCGCATAGAGCGCTCCACCTCGATGGTGAAGTCCACGTGGCCCGGGGTATCGATGATGTTGATGCGGTGCTCCACCCCGGTCTTGCTATGCTTCCAGTTGGCGGTGGTTACCGCAGCGGTGATGGTGATGCCCCGCTCGCGCTCCTGCTCCATCCAGTCCATGGTGGCTGCACCCTCGTGCACCTCGCCAATTTTGTGGATGCGCCCGGTGTAGTAGAGGATGCGCTCAGTTGTGGTGGTCTTGCCCGCATCGATATGCGCCGCAATCCCGATGTTGCGGAAGCGTTTTAGGTCAAAGCCAGTTTTGACAGACATACTCACCACCGGTAGTGAGCGTAGGCCCGGTTGGCTTCGGCCATACGCTCGACATCTTCCTTCTTCTTGACCGCCCCACCCTTCCCTTCAGCGGCCTCGAGCAGCTCGGCGGCCAGGCGCTGGTGGGCCTCACGCTCGCTGCGGTTGTTGAAAGCCTGCACAATCCAGCGAATGGCCAGACTTTGCTGTCGGCGCGGGGAAACCTCCACCGGTACCTGGTAGTTAGCCCCCCCTACCCGGCGGCTGCGCACCTCTACCCGAGGACGCACATTATCTAAGGCCGTCTTGAAAACCTTGAGGGGCTCCTGGCCGCTTTTATCCTGAATAATCTGGCAAGCATCGCGGAAGATGCGAATCGCTAGGTTCTTCTTGCCATCGCGCATCATGCGGTTAATCAGGGCCGAGACCAGAACATCACCATAGAGGTGGTCGGGCTCGAGCTGGCGTACTTCAGCGCGTCTTCTTCTCGACATGCTCTACCTCACCAAACCCCGCCTATGCGGCGGCAAAAACTTACTTCTTGCCCTTAGCCGCCCCTTTGGCGTCGGCCTTGGGACGCTTGGCCCCATACTTAGAGCGGCTCTTTTTGCGATCCTTCACGCCCTGGGTGTCGTAGATACCCCGCACGATGTGGTAGCGCACCCCCGGCAGGTCCTTCACACGGCCTCCGCGAATGAGCACCACCGAGTGCTCCTGGAGGTTGTGGCCTTCCCCAGGGATGTAGGCGGTGACCTCGTACTGGCTCGAAAGGCGCACCTTGGCCACCTTGCGCAGCGCCGAGTTGGGCTTCTTGGGGGTGACGGTGCGCACCACGGTGCAAACCCCTTTACGGAAGGGGCTTCCCTTCAGGGCCGGTACCTTGCTCTTCTTGACCACGGGCGCGCGGCCTTTACGGAGGAGTTGGTTGATGGTTGGCAGTGTAATCACATCCTTTCTCTAAAAACTGAAACCCCACACGGAGGTTTGCGTACTTTCGCTGCGCTCGGTGCGGGGTCCCGTCGAGAAGCGAACCAGGCCACTGGCCCAATCTCGCCCCTGGATTCTCAAGAATCGCCGTGCGCAACGGTTCTCCCGTAAGCGCAACCGAAGTGCCCTCAGGGCCGGGGCTGGCCTGAGGAAACGCAACCCTAGAAGTATATACGGGTGCCACGAGTTAATCAAGGGGTTGTAATCGGTCAACACATGTGAGACTGGGGAACCGACTCCTCCTGCATC
>NZ_AUHY01000110.1 GCF_000423425.1 Meiothermus rufus DSM 22234
GATGCAGGAGGAGTCGGTTCCCCAGTCTCACATGTGTTGACCGATTACACGGAAGAAGGAAAGGCCCAGGGGTAGAGTATAGTTGGCCTGCTGTCCCGAGAGCACCACTGCAGCCTTGAAGAACTCGTTCCACATGCCCTGGAAGGTCAGGATGGTGAGGGCCCCCAGGGCTGGAGTGGCCAAGGGCAGGATGATGCGAAAGAAGGTGGTGATAGGGGTAGCCCCATCGAGGAGAGCGGCTTCCTCAATCTCGCGCGGGATGGACTCGAAAAACTGCTTCATGATGAAGACCGCCCCGGCCCCCACCGCGCTCCAGACCACCATACCCCAGAGGTTCCCCAAAAGACCCAGGTCGCGCAACACCAGGTAGTTGGAGATGAAGGTAGCCTGGCTAGGCACGGTCATGGTGAAGACAATGAAGGCGAAGAGGTATTGTTTGCCTGGCAGGTACATGCGGGCCAGCGCATACCCCCCTAAGGAGGCAAAGAGCAGGGTGGTGAGCACCACCGCTAGGGAAACAAAAAAGGTGTTGGCGGTCCAGCGTAAAAAGAAGCTAGCCCCGGTGTTGGGGTCGCGGGCCTCGTTGAAAACCCGTAGGTAGTTACGGAAGACGTAGCCAAACAAGCCCGGGGTGAGGCTGTCCCAGCTCGCCACCCGGCCCCGGCGCTCGAGCCGGTTGGGGTCTAGGGTGGCCCCGTAGTACTGCTGGCCCCTGGGGGCCTCTATATCCAGCGGCAGACGCGGCACCCGGGGCCCCTCACCCACGTAGCGCACGGTAAACCCATAGGTCACGATCTGCCCCACTTGCCCCTCTAAAACCGCCGGACGGCGGCTTAGCTCCTCTACGGGAGAGACCTGGGCGTACTCCGCCGCCTGCACCTCCTCGAAGATGGCCCCCAGCCCCGCCCCGGCCCGCCGCCTAGGCACGCTGACCAAGGGAGGCTCGGGCTCTTGGCCCTCTGCTAGGAAGTAGCTCACCTGGAAGGGCACCACCGCTCCGGGGGCGAACCCCCCCGTCCAGGGATTGCCCGCCCCAAGCTGGCCCAGCCGCCAGGCGGCTACCCAGTTTTTGGGCTGGGTCTGGGCAAAGCTATAGCGAAAAGGCCATTCTAGAGGGTTATCCTTCAGGCTTCCCAGAAAGGCCACGTAAAAGGGCCCCATGAAGAAAACCGCCAAGGCCAGCATGGTGCCATACACCCAGCCAGCCCGGGCCCAGCGCTGCCGGGCCAAGTGGCGCTCATCCAGCTTGCGCAACCTTACCGCATCCGTAGCCATACTGCCTCCTAGTGGGCCTTCTCCGAGATGCCCAAAGCCCGTTGCAGCAACACGATGGCAAAGGTTAAACCAGCCAGCACCAAAGCCGCCGCCGAGGCCAACCCCACCTTGCCTTCCCCGCTAAACACGTTGTTATAGACGTAGTACGCTAGCACGATAATCGAGTCCAGGGGAGCGGCATCGCCCATCAGGGCCACCTGGTCGAATATCTGCAGGGTGCCGATGAGGGAAAGGGTGATAACCAAAAAGGTCACTGGGCGCAGCATGGGCACCGTCACCCAGAAAAACTGCTGCAGCGGTGTGGCCCCATCCAGCGAGGCTGCCTCGTAGAGGCTTTTGGGGATGTCCTGCAAACCGGCCAGGAAGATCAGCATCAGGGTAGGAATGGTGGTAAAGGTGTTGAGGATGATGATGCTCCACAAGGGAATAGGCACCCCCAGGAAGCGGTCGGGGTTGGTCAGCCAGGTAAACTCCGGTGGCTGGGGGGTGCGGGGGGCTACCCAGCCTAGGGCCACCAGCGCCCAGGTCAGGGCCAGCCCCAACCCCAGCGAGACCGTGGCCAAGGCCGGATCGGTGGGGGCTACCGGCAGCCCTCGAGCCCGCTCGAGGATCACCTGCAGAGCCTGAATTAGGGCAAACAGGCCCAAAAAGGTGAGAATGACCGGGGCCACTGCCCCCAAATACCCCACAAATGTATTGAGAAAGCCGGTCTTCTGGAAAAACCAGATAGCAATGACCGTTACCGCCGCCGAGGAAAGCACGCTGGGCACGTAGTAAACGGTGCGAAAGAAGGTAATCCCCCTCAAACGCTGATTGAGCACCGCAGCCAGGGCCAAAGCTAAAAAGGTCTGCAGGGTAGTGACGATGAGCATGAAGCTGATGGAGTGGGTCAGAGCCGCCAGAAAACGCGGCTCGCGGAAGAGTTCAGCAAAGTTAGCCAGGCCCACAAAGCGGCTGGTCTGGCCAATCAGGGTAGCATCGGTAAAGCTAAACCCCACTGTGCGCACGAAGGCAAAGACGAAGAACACCCCCAGATGGAGCAGAAAAGGCGCCAAGAAGAGAAGCGCGTACACCACCTCGGTTCGCTGCGAACGAAGCATAGAACCCCCTAAGGATTGGAGCAGGGCTGGGCCCTGCTCCAATTTCATCGTCGCTCCCTAACGCACAATGCGATCCAACTCAGCCTGGGCATCGGCGATGGCCTGATCCACCGTCTTGCGCCCGGTAATGACCGCCTGCAGGGCCTCGTTGATGGGACGCATCCAGTTACCCCCATCCAGCGCCCCGAACTTGAAGGGCAGTACCGCCCCGCCCACACTGGTCGAACCTTGGAAGACGACCCGATTGAGCTCAGCTTCTTTGCCTGGGCGTTGGAAGATAGGGCTGTTGGCCAGAGCGCTGCGGCTAGGCAGGGCCAGACCGCGGGAGAGAATCCAGTTCTGGGCCTCAGGGCTGGTAAGGGCCCGCAGTACCTTGGCCGCAGCCTCTTTGTTGCGCGAAGCTGCGTTCATGCTCCAGGAGACGGTAAAGATGAAGTTGCCCCGCTGGCGGGTCACCGGGTCGAGGGGAATAAAGGTGGTACCGTAACGCATGTTGGGGGCCTTATCCCGCAGGAAGCCGCCAATCCAGGCCCCCTCGATGGCTACTGCGGCTTTCTCCGCACCGAAGCAGCCGCCGGTCCACCCCTCCCCCAGGTCCTGGGCGTACTTGCCCGCCCCATCCTTGACCAGACTGGTGTACCACTCAAAGGCCCGGCGGAAGTTAGCGTCCAAGACGCTGCGACCCTGGGCGTTGAAGGGGCGCCAGCCAGTGGCGTGGGCAAAAGCCCCGAAACGGGCGTGGTCAGCCACCACACACAACCCCGCTACATCCTTATAGGGCCGTCTGTACCCGCTTGAGCTTGTCCTTGAAGGTATCCCAGGTATCGGTCTGGTTGGGATAGGGCACCTTGGCCTCGTCGAAGAGGTCGCGGTTAAACTGCACCGCCAGGGTGTTGAAGTCCTTGGGCAGCCCATAGACGTTACCCCGCAAAGTAAAGGTGTAATCGGTCAACACATTAGGAGTTACGCAGTTGCAGTTGACTGGACATTCTTCTGTGTGCTAGGAGGAGAGTGCTTAGCCAAGCTTCTCCAAAGGGGGTGATGCCCAT
>NZ_AUHY01000111.1 GCF_000423425.1 Meiothermus rufus DSM 22234
GTGGTAAACTGCACCTGGGGAACCTCCTTTCTTGGTTGGTTCCCCTCTTTTTATCCCAGCTTAGAGTCTCACATGTGTTTGTCCGGGTTCAGAGCGGGCAGGGTATTTTTGTCCGGGGAAACCCCTTATACTGAGGCCACCAAGGAGGTAGATCATGATTCGCACTGTCGCCCTTGTGGGGCACAGCGGCAGCGGCAAGACCACCCTCGGTGAGGCCCTGCTCTACTTTACCGGGGGCAAGGATCGCATGGGCAAGGTTGAAGAGGGCAGCACCACCTCGGACTACACCCCAGAGGAAAAAGCCCACCGGGTCTCGGTTCGCACCGCGGTGCTGCCCCTCGTCTACCAAGGCCACCGCATCTACTTGTTGGACGCACCGGGTTATGCCGATTTCGTGGGGGAAATTCGCGGGGCTATGGAGGCCGCCGATGCCGCAGTGGTGGTGGTCTCTGCCGAAAGCGGTGTGCAGATAGGCACCGAGCGGGCCTGGACGGTGGCTGAGCGGCTGGAACTACCCCGGATGGTGGTGGTGAGCAAGCTGGAGAAAGGGGGCGACTTTTTTGCCCTCCTGGAAGACCTGCGCTTGACTTTGGGCCCCATCCTCCCGGCCCATCTGCCCCTCTACGAGAACGGCCAGTGGGTGGGCCTAATCGATGTGCTGCACGACCGCGCCTTCCGCTACGAGAAGGGCCGCCCGGTGGTGGCCAGTATCCCTGAGGATCAGCGCCCCAAAGTAGAGCAGTACCGCCACGAGGCCCGCGAGGCCATCATCGAAACCGACGAAAGCCTGCTGGAAAAGTACCTCGAGGGCGGCGAGGTAGAGGAGGTGGCGCTTTCCCGGGCCTTCCACGAGGCGGTGCGCAAGGGTCAGGTTTTCCCTGTAGCCATTGGCTCTTCTGGGGCTTTGATTGGGCTGGACATGCTGTTGGATTTGTTCCTGGAAGCCCTGCCCTCACCCGCCGAGCGTTGGGGGGAGGGCAGCCCTGCCGCCAAGGTATTCAAGGTGCAGGTGGACCCCTTCATGGGGCAGGTGGCCTTCGCCCGGCTGTACCGGGGTCGGCTTAAAGCAGGTGATACCCTGCAGTCCGACAACGGCCCGGTGCGCCTGGCCCACCTGTACACCGCCAAGGGTAAGGACCTGGTCGAGCTCGAGGAGGCCGAGGCCGGCACCATCCTGGCCCTACCCAAGGCCGATACCCTGCACAAGGGCATGGCCCTATGGCTGGGCGAGCGCCCCGAGTTCCCCTCGGCCCGCCTGCCCGAACCCAACGTGATGGTGGCTATCGCCCCCGAGTCCCGCAACGACGAGGCCAAGTTAGGCGATGCCCTGCGCAAGCTTTTGGAGGAAGACCCCAGCCTAAAGTTTGAGCGCAACCCCGAAACGGGAGAACAAATCCTGTGGGGCCACGGCGAGTTGCACCTGGAGACCGCCAAAGAGCGGCTGGCCGACTACGGGGTCAAAATCATAAGCCGTCCCCCCAAAATCCCCTACCGCGAGACCATCCGCCGCAAGGCCGAAGGGCAGGGTAAACACAAAAAGCAAACCGGCGGCCACGGGCAGTACGGCGATGTATGGCTGCGCCTCGAGCCCCACGAAGACTACGCCTTCGTCTGGGAGATTACCGGCGGGGTTATTCCCACCAAGTACATGGAAGCGGTGGAAGCCGGCATTAAGGAAGCGGCCAAGCAAGGCCCTTTGGCCGGTTATCCGGTGATTGGCTTCAAAGCCGCAGTCTACCATGGCTCCTATCACGAGGTAGATAGCTCCGACATGGCCTTCCAGATCGCGGCCCAGCTGGCCTTCAAAAACGTGGTCGCGCAGGCCAGCCCGACCCTGCTCGAGCCCATCTACACCCTCAAGGTTTTCGTGCCGCAAGACCGGGTCGGCGACATCCTCTCCGACCTACAGTCCCGCCGGGGGCGTATCCTGGGCATGGACCAGGAGGGCACCTTGGCTGTGGTCAACGCCGAGGCCCCCCTGGCCGAGATTCTCGAGTACAGCCGCACACTTTCCGGCCTGACCCAGGGCACCGGGGCGTACAGCCTGGAGTTCTCCCACTACGCCGAGGTGCCTCCCAACCTGGCACAAAAGATCATCGCTGAGCAGCAAAAAGCCGAGGCCTAGCGGACTATCTGGCTCCCTAGGTGTAGGGTTTGTCCGGCCAGCAAACGGGCTACTCTGGTTGGACTTAGGTTTGCTTCCCAGCGCAAGGTTTGTGCCGCAGCTAGGGTCATGCTCACCAAAAGATCGGCCATCAGGGCCACCTCGCTGGGGCTAGCCGTTGCTCCTTGGCGGTTGAGAACCTGCATTAGATGTTCGCTGATATCCTGTCGCAGCCCCTGCTGGATACGGGCCAGGGTCTGGCCCAAAGGGGTGGGCTCGCGAAAGTAGCGGATAAACATTTCCACGAACTGCCAGTTAGCCTCGAGCTCTTGCAGCACCTATTGGTAGAGGCGGACAATGCCTTCAAAATCGGCAGCACCGGCTTGCCTTAGCTCACCTAGGCTGCGCCCTAGAAGTGCCCGGATGCACCCTCCTACCACCTCAGCCGCCGATACCAGACACTCCTCGAGGCTGGTAAAGTGGGCATAAAACCCCGACTGCACCACCCCGGCAGCCTGGGCCAGGCGGGTAGTGGAGACCGCCTCGAGGCCCTCGCGGGAAATCAGCTCTATGGCTGCTTGCAAAATGCGCTCGCGGGTGTTTGGCCTGGCCCGCCGACCTTTCCTCGAAACCATCCCTGGCCCATCATACGCTGTTTGTGGGGATTAAGCGGCCCTTAATGTTACGCCTGGCGGCTCCTGAACCTGGACGGACACATGTGAGACTCTAAGCTGGGATAAAAAGAGGGGAACCAACCAAGAAAGGAGGTTCCCCAGGTGCAGTTTACCACCG
>NZ_AUHY01000112.1 GCF_000423425.1 Meiothermus rufus DSM 22234
CCAAAGAACCGCCGCCCCATGGAAACCCCTTGATTCATGCGGGTTCCTGGGGCGGCGTGGCACCGAGAAGGGCCGTCAACTGTCAAACCCGAGTTAAGACGAGCTTTGCAGCAGCAGAAATCACAAGCCTTTGAGGTGGTCTTTGATAGCGTGGGGGTGGTCTGGCGATTATGACCCAACTCGATGCTGCGACTGGAATTGAACGGGCCTTGCAACACCTGGCCAATGGCGAGCCCGTACTGGCGTTGCGAGTATTGGACCGGGTTTCCTGGATGGATCTGGGCTGGCCCGAGTACTGGCAGGTTCGGGCTGAGGCCTACCTGCGCCTGGGGGCGTACAGGCAAGCAGCTAGTAGCGCAAAGGAGGGGCTAGCCGAGAACCCTAGCCACCTGCCGCTGTGGGTAGTGCGCATCCGCGCTTTGCTGGAACTGGGAGAGCTAGACAAAGCCCAGCATGCCCTTATCCATGCCACCTCGCTCTTCCCGGGCGACCTGGAGCTGGAGCGCTTAGCCCGGGCTCTTGAAGAAAGGATGGGGCAACCCGCAAAAGTGCCCGTGGCCTCTACCTCCAACAAACCCTTTTCTGAAAGTGCTTGGCCCTCGAGCCACCCCCTGCTGGCTAAGACAGAGTTCAGCCGAATTGAGCGAATAAAGCCCCGCAACCCCGTTTGCTCCAATGAGCCTCGCTCGGCTCCTAGTACTACGGCTTTTTTGTGGCCACTGTTTTTTTTGCTGTGGGCTGGGGGGTCGGTGGCTTTCTGGTTGTGGCGTCATGTGGCCAGGTAAGCGGCTTTTGTAGCCCTTTATGTTGTGGCAAACTGAACCCTGATGACCTATGAGGCGTTTGTAGAGTTAGCCGACCGTCTGTGGGCGGAAATTCCCGCCGAATTCAAGCGGGGTTTGCAAGGCCTGCATGTGCTAGAACACCTTAAATCTGATCCGGATGAGCCGGGCCTGCTGCGTCTGGGCGAGTACTACGACCCGGGCTACCCGTCGCTGCTGGGAGGGTATGAGGGCATTGGTCGGCACATTGCCTTGTTTTATGGTTCATTTGCCGCTTTAGCTGCGGAAGACCCAGGCTTCGATTGGGAGGGCGAGGTTTGGGAGACCCTTTTGCACGAGTTGCGCCACCATTTGGAGTCCCTGGCCTGGCGCGACGACTTGGTGCAAGAGGACCTCGAGCTATTGCGCCGCTACAGAAATCAAGGCTAGCTCAGCAACAGCAGCACCAGGCCCACAACCCCGCTGAGCACTGCGCTGGCCAGTAACACGGGGAGAACCCGCTGGGCATTCGGACTGCGCTGGGCTAGTATGCGCCAGACCACGCCTTCTACCGCGCTTAGTACCAGCAGCAACCAACCGACTAGTTTAAGCCCTTCCATGGTGGCATTTTAGCTAGGAGAATTCAGCTGGTTCAAACCCGGCGGATGTCCTCCGATAGCCGCTTCTCGGGGGTGATGGAGCGAACACGCCTAACCCAACGCCTCTTCCTCTGGCGGTGCTCCGAGGTTGTAGAGGGCCTTTCCGGCGAGCAATGCCGCAGGGTAGGGTCGTACCGGGCTCCACTCGTTTCCCAAACCCGTGAAGGGTGGGTCAAGGGCAATCAACGGGGCCTAGGCCAGCTCCACACTGCTCAGATCACCCAGTACCAGCTTGTGGGCCTTGGGCAGGCCATTGCGCCGGGTGACCCGGGCGCCCACGCCCAGGATGCACTCGTGCAGCCGTAGGGGTACGTCCTCCACCACCGAATTGTCCTCCAGGATAGAAAACTCTACCTCAGCTTGGCGTACTGTGACCCCCGGGCCAATCGAGGTGAAAGGGCCGATATAAGCCCCTTCGACAAGGGCGTTGGGGGCGATGTGCACCGGGCCTAGTACGGTGCTGTTCCGCACCACCGCCCCTTTTTCAATAACCACCCGGCCCGTGATCTGGCTATCGAAGACCTGGCCTTCGATCACCGGGGTGGGGCTTTTTTGCTCTACCAGCAGCAAGCGGTTGGCGTCCAGCAGGTCGGCGGGGCGGCCGGTGTCCTTCCACCAACCATCCACTTCCTGGCCCAAGACGAGGTGGCCCTGGTTTATCAGAGTCTGGATAGCGTCGGTAATTTCGTACTCGCCGCGGGCGCTGGGCTCGAGCCCAGCAATAATTTCCAAAACCGCTGGGCCAAAGACGTACACCCCAGCCACCGCCAGATCGGAGGGGGGTTCCTTGGGTTTTTCTAGCAGATGGACGATGCGCCCCTGTTCCAGTACGGCCACACCAAACTGCCGGGGGTCGGGGACCCGTACCAGAGCGATTACCGCCCCAGTCCCAGGCCGGAAGGCCTCCACAAAGGGCTTAATTCCCTTTTGGAACAGGTTGTCCCCCAGGTAGAGCACAAAGGGGCTTTGACCTAGCCAGTCCCTGGCTGTGCCTACCGCATGGGCAATGCCCAGGGCCTCTTGCTGCACGATGTAGTCAATCTGTAGGCCAGGAAAGTCCTTTAGGGCTTGGCGGATATCCTCCTGGGTATCCGGCGAGACCACCACCCCCACCTGGGTGATACCTGCGTCGGCTAGGTTTTCCAGCGCGTAGTGAATGATGGGTTTGCCAGCCAGCCGGATAACCGGTTTGGGGCGGGTATGGGTAAGGGGCCGAAGACGAGTGCCGCGGCCCGCAGCGAGAATCAAGCCTTTCATGCCAAAGCCATCTTAGCAGTAGGTAGAACGAAAGCTTGTGCAAAAGGCGCCCCCGTGATTGTAAGCGGTTACAAGAGCGCTTTCCATCGAAGCAACTCACCGGTTGCACTTGTAAGTATGAGGTTGAACCTGGACAAACACATGTGAGACTCTAAGCTGGGATAAAAAGAGGGGAACCAACCAAGAAAGGAGGTTCCCCAGG
>NZ_AUHY01000113.1 GCF_000423425.1 Meiothermus rufus DSM 22234
TACGAGGCCAAGGCGTCCATTGTTCGCGAGGCAATACGAAGTTATCTCGCCCATCCCCTCCACATCCTTCAGCCAACTGCGTAAGTCCTAACCAGGATGAAGATGAAGCCCAGCGCGATCTGGCTGGCACCGAATACCGCCGGAACCTGGAGTCCCCCCAAGCTGAAGCCGCGCTCGAGGTTCCGGAGCACCTCCGAGAGCACGGTGATGGCCGTAACCCCCACCACGGCCCCGGTGAGGCTGGCTTGGCCGCCCAGCACCAACATGGTGAGTTGCTGGACGAGCATCGCCACGTAGAAAGTGGCCGGCGAGAAGGAAACCAAGTAGTGCCCGTACAAGGCCCCGCCCACCCCAGCGAAAAACGCCCCGATGGTGAAGGCCAGCAGACGTGCGGGCAGGAGGTGGATCCCCACCGCCTAGGCGGCGATGGGGTCGTCGCGGGTAGCCCGCATGGCCCGCCCCAGCGGGGAGTAGGCCACCCGCGAGAGCACCAACAGGGTTACCACCGCCCAGCCGGCCACCCATCCGAGGTCGGTATAGGGCGGGATACCGGTAAACGTGCGCGAGCCCCGGGTGAACCGCTCGGCGTTGACCAGCACGACATTGACAATCACCAAAAAGCCCAGCGTCGCCACCGAGACATAGTTCCCCGACAGCCGCATCAGCGGGATGCCGATCAAGGAGGCCACCAGTGCGCACAGTGCCCCGGCCAGGAGCGTCGCGGGAAGAAAAGGCAGCTGGACTCCCGCCAGAAACCCCGGCAAGTCGGGTAGGTAGGCGGCTTTCTTGGAGAGTTCGAGGGTCAGAATCCCCGAAGCATACGCCCCTAGCGCAACGAATCCCGGGTGGCCCAGCGAGAACACCCCGGTGAAGCCGTTGGAGAGGCCCAGGCTCGAGACCAGGATGACGTTAATCCCCAGGACGATTAGCACCCGCACCCAGTACTCCGGCAGGAAGTGTGGGCCCAACCCGGCCAACAACCCAGTCAAGGATAATAGCACGAGCAGGCGTGCGTACTTCACAGCTTCACCTCCTGCCGAACTCCCAAGATGCCCCCTGGGCGAAAGAGTAAGAATGCGATCAGCAAGGCAAATACCAGCGCATCGCGGTAGGACGATAAGCCCCACTGCCCAGGTAGGGACTGGATGAGTACCTCTAGTCCCCCCAGTACGAAGCCACCCACGATGGCCCCCGGGATCGAGCCGAAGCCGCCGATGATTGCGGCCACGAAAGCCTTGAGCAGTGGAGTGAACCCCATTTGCGGCTCCACCACCCCGGCCTGGGCCGCCCACAATACCCCGGCTACCCCGGCGAAGGCCGAGGCCAGTACGAAGGCCACCACGATCACCCGATTCACGTCCAGTCCCACCAAGTACGCGGCGGTGAGGTCTTCGGCCGCGGCCCGCATTCCCAGCCCTACCCGGGTGCGCCGCACAAACCAGTTCAGAAACAGCAAGGCCAGCAAGGTGACCCCTAGCGTCAGCAGGTTGATGTTGTTGAAGGTGATGCGACCGTCGGCGAAGCGGTAAAGGTGATTCATCCACTCAGGCAAGGGGAAGTTGCGGGGGCTCGAGCTAAAGAGCAGAATCCCCAGGTTCTCGAGGATGTACGTCAGGGCCACCGAGGTCAGCAACATGGTCACGTCCGGCGCCCCCCGCACCGGGCGGTAGGCCACCCGTTCGATGATCACCCCGGCGAGGGCCGAGACCAAGATACCCACCCCCACCGCCGCCAGGAAGGACATCCCCGCGAGTTGGGCGAAGAGGGTAGCGAAGGCTCCGATCATCATCATGTCCCCGTGGGCGAAGTTGGTCAGCCGCAGCAGGCTGAAGATGATGGAAAGACCCACCGCCACCAGCGCGTAGAGGCTGCCGACGGAGAGGGCGTTGATGAGCTGTTGCAGGATGTACTCGAGCTCACTCATGGCATGTCTCCCCGGGCAGCGTTGTCCTCACGCGGCCCCTCCCAGATAGGCCCGGGCAACCCGCGCATCGTCGCGAAGCTCTTCGGCCTTTCCCTCGAGGACTACCTGACCCGTGCGCAACACATAGGCCCGGTCCGCCAGCTCCAGGGCCAGCTTCACGTTTTGCTCGACCAGCAAAATGGTGATCCCGGCGGCTTTTAATTCCTTGAGGGTGGCAAAGATGCTGCGCACCACCAGCGGAGCCAGACCCAAGCTAGGTTCATCCAGCAGCAGCAGCGTGGGACGGCTCATCAGCGCTCGGGCCAGGGCCAGCATCTGCTGTTCCCCCCCGGAAAGCGTCCCCGCCGCCTGGTTGCGGCGCTCGGCGAGGATGGGGAAGAGCGTGAACATTCTCTGGATATCAAGGCCGATTTCCGGGTCGCGGCGTCCGCTGGCTCCCAGCAGCAAATTGTCATGCACCGAGAGCCCGGCGAAGACCCGCCTCCCCTCGGGGCAGTGGGCAATCCCTCGACGTACGATCTGGGCTGGGCTCAGCCGGGTCAGGGCTTCTCCCCTATAGGTGATGCTTCCCGCGCGGGGCCGCACCAGTCCGGAGATGGCCCGCAGGGTAGTGCTTTTGCCGGCTCCATTAGCGCCCAGCAAGGTGATCACCTCCCCCTGGCCTACGGAAAGGCTCACCCCTTTGAGGGCCCGCACCGCGCCGTAGGCCACCTCGAGCCCTTGAACCTCCAGGGCGTTCATGCGGTCCCTCCCAGGTAAGCTTCTTGTACTTTGGTAGGAGTTACGCAGTTGCAGTTGACTGGACATTCTTCTGTGTGCTAGGAGGAGAGTGCTTAGCCAAGCTTCTCCAAAGGGGGTGATGCCCATG
>NZ_AUHY01000114.1 GCF_000423425.1 Meiothermus rufus DSM 22234
CGGGTTAGAAATCCAGACGTCTCAGGGTGGTATCTCACCGGCGCCTCCACCGAAGCCAAAGCCCCGGCTTCATAGGCTCCCACCTATCCTGCGCAGAAACGGCCGAATCTCAAGGCCAGACTGCAGTAAAGCTCCACGGGGTCTTTTCGTCCTGCCACGAGTAGGCTGCATCTTCACAGCCAGTTCAATTTCACCGGGTCCCTCGCTGAGACAGCGCGCTGATCGTTACGCTTTTCGTGCAGGTCGGAACTTACCCGACAAGGAATTTCGCTACCTTAGGACCGTTATAGTTACGGCCGCCGTTCACTGGGGCTTCGGTTCGGGGCTTGCACCCCTCCCCTTGACCTTCCAGCACCGGGCAAGCGTCGCTCCGTATACTTCCACTTACGTGTTCGCACAGAGCTGAGTTTTTGGTAAACAGTCGCCAGCGCCTATTCACTGCGGCCTACATCGCTGTAGGCACCCCTTCTCCCGAAGTTACGGGGCTAGATTGCAAAGTTCCTTAGCGAGGGTTCTCCCGCGCGCCTTGGTGCATTGACACCCACCCACCTGTGTCGGTTTGCGGTACGGGTACTCCGCGGTTGTGCTTAGAGGCTTTTCTTGGCTCCATGGCTTCGGCAAGTTGTCACCTTGCGGCTTCCACACCACGCGCCGGTATATGGGCTACGGATTTGCCTATAGCCCCCTTCGCGCTTCTGTCCGGGCTCGTCCATGGCTCCGGTTTGCCTAGCCTAAAGCGTCCCCCCATCGCACCGCGAAGTAGGACTGGAATATTAACCAGTTGTCCGTCGGCTTCCCCTCTCGGGTTATCCTTAGGCCCCGCCTAACCCTACGATGACGACCATCGCGTAGGAAACCTTGGGTTTACGGCGAAGGGGATTCTCACCCCTTTTATCGTTACTCATGCTGGCATTCGCACTTCCCATACCTCCACCACTCCTCACGGTATGGCTTCCTCGGCATAGGGAACGCTCCTCTACCACTCCCGCATCGCTGCGAAAGTCCGCGATTTCGGTGGCAGGCTTAAGCCCCGATCATTTTCAGCGCAGGGTCACTCGACCAGTGAGCTATTACGCACTCTTTAAAGGATGGCTGCTTCTAAGCCAACCTCCTGGCTGTCTGGGCAACCCCACATCTTTTCCCACTTAGCCCGCACTTGGGGACCTTAATCGGCGGTCTCGGTTGTTCCCGCGCTTGGACACGGATGTTAGCACTCGCGCCCTCACTCCCGGACTCCCCTTTGGACCCTTCAGAGTTTGAAAGGGTTTGGTAGGCTGGTAGGCCCCCTAGCCCTATCAGTGCTTTACAGGCCCAAATCAGCATCCGAGGCTGACCCTAAAGTCATTTCGAGGAGAACCAGCTATCTCCCAGATCGGTTAGCTTTTCACTCCTAACCCCAGCTCATCCGAAGGATTTGCATCTCCAACCGGTTCGGCCCTCCACCAAGTGTCACCTCGGCTTCAGCCTGGCCAGGGCTAGCTCTCTGGGTTTCGGGTCTACGGCAACGGACTCCGGGCCGCGAACGGCCCACTATCGCCCTATTCGGACTCGCTTTCGCTACGCCTCCGCCTACCGGCTTAAGCTCGCCCGCTACCGTAAGTCGCCAGCTCATGCTTCAATAGGCACACCACAAAGCCTCCGCCCTAAGGCAGATAGCCCCGTGATTGCTTGTAGGCACACGGTTTCAGGTTCTATTTCACTCCCCTCCCGGGGTTCTTTTCACCTTTCCCTCACGGTACTGGTCCGCTATCGGTCACCTAGAGTATTTAGCCTTACGCGGTGGGCCGCGCAGATTCACCCATAGCTCCACGAACCACAGGCTACTCGGGTACTGGCTACTAGCCTCCGCCTTTCGTCTACAGGACTTTCACCTTCTATGGTGGGCCTTCCCAGACCCTTCGACTAGGCCTCCGCTTCGATATCGCCAGCCCCACAACCCCGCTGAGCACGCTCAGCAGTTTAGGCTCCTCCCCTTTCGCTCGCCGCTACTCAGGGAATCGATGTCTCTTTCTTCTCCTCTGGGTACTAAGATGTTTCAGTTCCCCAGGTTCCCCCCGCTTCCGCGGTGACCTGTGTTCCCACAGGCCGGGTTCCCCCATTCGGACATCCCGGTATCAACGCTTACTACCAGCTCCACCGGGCTTTTCGCAGGTAATCACGTCCTTCATCGGCTTAGGTGCCAGGGCATCCACCGTGTGCCCGTTCTATCTTGACCTTCTTCATCGCCTGGAGTTCCCCCCAAGCGTCGCATTCGCCTTCAACTACCCCGCCCGCTTTCCGCGTGCAGGACAGCCTCCCGCTAACCTCATCTACCCCTTTGTCATGATCCTCGCACTCTCCGCCTCCGCGGGGCGCAACGAGAAGCATATCAAAGCCTCGCAGATGTGTCAATAGGGGTGTAATCGGTCAACACATGTGAGACTGGGGAACCGACTCCTCCTGCATC
>NZ_AUHY01000115.1 GCF_000423425.1 Meiothermus rufus DSM 22234
GCCCCCGCTTCCAGCAGCCGAAGTACCTTGCTCTCCGTTTCAAAGCCCCCGCCTATGAAGAGCACCTTCTTGTCGTGCAGGTCGAGCATTATGGGGTAATACATGACGCCTCCTGGCTAACCTTTGCCGGGCCGTCCTCGGCCCGGGCGAGGCTCACCGCGGCTACCTTGAACTCAGGCATCTGGCAGATGGGGTCGAGCACTGGGTTCGTCAGCCGGTTGACGGCCTGCGATCCGTCCCAGTGGAAGGGCACGAAGAGGGTATCGGAGCGAATCCTGGGGTTGTGCTTGACCCGGAAGCGGGCGCTTGCACGTTGGCTGCTGACCTCGGCCACCGCGCCCTCGGCTAGCCCCAGCCGCTGGGCGGTCTCGGGGTGAACCTCCAGCAGCGGCTCGGAGCACTTCTTGAACAGGCGCCCTAGGCGGCGGGTATGGTTGCCGGTGAGGTAGTGGTAGAGCACCCGCCCGGTGGTGAGGTAGAGAGGGTGGTGAGTGGTGGGCGCCTCGGCACTGGGCCGGAAGGGGGTGGGGCTAAAGCGGGCGCGCCCGTCGGCGTGGGCGAAACGCTGGGTGAAGGGCCGGGGCGTTCCGGGGTGATCCTCGGAGGGGCAGGGCCAGAACAGCTCCTCCCCGGCCTCCAGGCGCTCCCAAGTGATGCCGTAGTAGTCGGCCTTAGCACCCCGCGTGGCCCGGCGAAGCTCGTCGTAGACGTCTTTGGGGCGGCTGTAGTCGAAATACTGCCCTGCCCCGAGCCCGGCGGCCAGGGCACAGAGGATTTCCTGGTCGCCCCTGGCCCCCTCGAGCGGGGGACGCACCGCCCGACGCAGCACCACGCGGCCCTCGAGGTTGGTCGTGGTGCCGTCCTCCTCGCTCCACAGCGCACCGGGCAGCACCACCCTGGCGTGGCGGGCGGTCTCCGAGAGGAAGGAGTCGATCACCACCAGGTGCTCCATGCGCGCGAGGGCCTCGCGCACCCAGTCCGAGCGGGGGGAAGAGGGGATGGGGTTGGAACCCATCACCAGCATCCCCCGGATCTCGCCGCGGGCGATGGCCTGCAAGATCTCGAAGGCCGATAGGCCCTTGCCGGGGAGTTGCTCGGGCTCGATCCCCCACACCCTGGCGACGGCCCGGCGGTCGGCGGGGTCTTCGACGTCGCGGTAGCCCGGCAACTGATCGGCCTTCTGGCCCATCTCGCGCCCGCCCTGGCCGTTGGCCTGGCCGGTGAGGGTGCCAAACCCGGCCCCCAGCGCCAGCGCCAGGTTGATGAAAGCCAGGCTGGTGGCCACGCCGCGCGAGTTCTGGTCGGCCCCGCGCCCGGTGAGGACGAGGGCCTTGCGGGCGCCGGCGAGCAACTCGGCGGCCTGTTCGATCTCGTGGGGCATCAGCCCGCAGACCTCCGCGGCCCAGGCCGCCGTACACCCCTGCACGGCCTCGAGGGCCTCCTCGAGCCCCTGGGTGTGCTCGGCGATGAAGCCATAGTCGAGCCGCTGGTCCCTGGCGAGCAGGTAGAGCAGGCTGTTGGCCAGGGCGAGGTCGGTGCCGGGGCGCGGGGCGAGGTGCAAGGTGGCGAGGTTGGCGGTGGTGGTGCGCCGGGGGTCTACCACGATGAAGCGGGTTCCCCCCTCTTTGGCCCGTTGCAGGTGGGGCATCAGCATGGGCAGGCACTCGGCGGCGTTAGAGCCCGCCAGCAGGATCACGTCGTGTTGGGGAAGGTCAGCTAGGGGACGGTTGAGCCCCCGGTCCAGGCCCAGCGCGCGGTTCTGGGCCGCTGCCGCCGCCGACATGCAGTAGCGCCCGTTGTAGTCCACGTGCGGCGTTCCCAGGGCCAGCCGGGCGAACTTACCCAGCAGGTAGGCTTTTTCGTTGCTCAGGCTGCCCCCGCCGTACACCGCGTTGGCGCTTTTGCCGTGCTCGGCGGCAATGTGCCGGAAGCCCTGCACCGCCACCTCCAGCGCCTCTTCCCAGCTCGCAGGCTCGAGCCGCCCACCCTTGCGCACCAAGGGGGTCCTCAGGCGTTCGGCGTGCCCCAGCAGCTCGCCCGAGGTCAGGCCCAGCACGCAGAGCTTGCCGCCGCTGATGGGGTGGGGGAGGGGCCTCACCGTGCCGTCGGGGTGCAGCTGCATCGCGCACTGCATGGCACAGAAGCAGCAATGGGTGGGGGTGCCGGTAGCGGTTTCCATAAATTGCGCCTGGGGCAAGGAAGTTAACCTTCCTCGGCAAGATTATAGGGGCAGCTTTGCAAGTTGTCAAATATTTTTTTACTTATGGGCATTTTATCTTTTACACTCTGCAAAAAAAATCGCTTTTACATGCTATTTGTTTTCAATTTTTTAGACATAATGATAAATTTAGGACTTACGCAGTTGGCTGAAGGATGTGGAGGGGATGGGCGAGATAACTTCGTATTGCCTCGCGAACAATGGACGCCTTGGCCTCGTACCA
>NZ_AUHY01000116.1 GCF_000423425.1 Meiothermus rufus DSM 22234
GCCGGGCCACCAGTTGGGGCAGCCGGTCGAAGAGGGCCTCCCAGAGGGCATCAGTCTCGATTGTCTCAGGTTTCTTTGGCATATTGTCTCCAGCTTAGGAAAATGCGGCGGGGCTCAAAGCCTCGAGCAGCAGCCGGGCGGCGATGGTGCTCAAGCGGCTCACGCAAGCGCTCCTTGCCGGGCGGGGGCCGGCTCAGCACCGGCGCGGGTGCTCCTGCGGGCCACGGCCACCACCTCCAGCCGTGGCGGATTGCCGGGCCACTGTCCACACACCTCGACTGATTGCCGGGGGCTGGGGTACAGCTGGGCCAGCCTGTCCATGACCTCGGCTATCCGGCGCTCGAGGGTGAGGCGCGGCATGCCGGGGAAGCGGGCGTGCGCCTCGAGGTCTTCGGCGCTCGGCCAAACGCTGACCAGGGTTGTTTCACCGTCAACCCTGACCACCAGCAGCGGGGGGTGCAGGGCCTCGAGCTTGGCCGCGATGGGCTTGACGCGGGAGAGCAGGGCGGCCCAGGGGGTCATAGGTCTGTCACCCACTCTTCTTCGGCCTCGGGCTCGAGGTCGGGGGTCGGGTCGGGGTCGGGCTGATTTAGTGCAAGCTGCACAGGGGTGTGCAAAGGGGTTTGCACTAAATCCGTGCGATGCTCATCGGCTTTTTGGGCATTTGCTGCAAAGTGCAAAGCATATAGCGCAGGGCTACCCCTGCCGCTGGACTCTCGAGCCTCGACTTCCCCGGCAGCCCTGAGCCTGCGTAGGGCCTCGGCAATGGTGCGCTCGCTTACGTTGGCCCGCTCGGCCACCTTGCGGATGAGTTCCCCGCGCAACAGCGGGCCTTCTCCCAGCACCTCCCGCACGGCCCGCAGGGCGCGGGTCAGGGCGGGCGCGTGGGCGGCTTCCTCTTCGGGCAAATCGGTGATCTCAAACCGCAGGCTGTCCCGCTCGAAGTGCCGGGCGATGCCCAGCGGCTCACCGATGGCGGCCAGGTTGTTCTTGAGGCAGTCCAACCGGAGCACGTCCAGCCCGCCGGTGAGCTTGGGGGCCACCCGCTGCAAGAGGTAGGCGCTGCGGGCTCCACCGAGCTTGTAGTAGGAGCCGGCTACACCGCGCTCGAGCACCGTGAGGCCCTGCACCGGCTTGGGCGTGTGATCCAAGAGCAGCACCGCAGGCCCCAGGGCGGCGATTTGCCGGAGACGGCCCATCACCTCGGCCACGTGCTCGGCCTTCTTCGAATCGGCGTAAAAGAAGGCCGATGTCCAGGCGTCAATCACCAGCAGGGCGGGCGGGCTGATGCGTACCAGCCCCTCCAGCTCGGCCAGCCGGTCGAGGTCGAGACCCTGGGAGGGGTTGGAGGGCTCGAGGTAGCGGATACGCCCCAGCGCTTCGGCCCCCACGCCCAGCCCGGCGGCGCATTTGGTGTACCAAGGGCCTTGAAGGCGGGGGTCGGTGTCGAAGTCCAGGTGCCACACCTCGCCCTGGAGGGTGGGGGCCTCCAGAAACTCCACCCCGGCGGCTACAGCCACCTCGAGGGCGGCCGTCAGGGTGGACTTGCCCGCACCGGCAGGCCCGCCCAAGACGCTCACCGTACCGGCGGCAATGTACCCCTCCCACAGCCAGGCCACCTCAGAGGCGGTAGGCAGGCTGTCGGCGGTGCGCCACGTGAAGCCGCTCACCGCCTCCCCCCTTTTCGCGCAAACACGCTTTGATGCCTTGCACTGTTTGCACTAAATCGAGTTTGCCGATTGTTATCGCGTTGATTTAGTGCAAAGGGCCTTGCACTACCCCCTGCACTTTGCACTAAATCCGGGGGCAAGTCGCGGGGGTGTTCGGTTCCCTTTTTGAACCCCCTTCGGGCAGTGCTCAGGGCTTCTCGGTGTTCAAGGCCGGTGGCTAGCGCGGCGTCAATAAGGGCCTGTACTACCCGCGACTCATCCAGCCCCAGGCGCTCGAGTTGGCCCAACCCATACGCGGCGCGGGCCAGGGCGTTGTTTCTTTGCCCTACAGAGGCAGATTGCACCTCGAGCACGGCACGGGCTAGGGCGGCTTCGGCATAGGCCCGCTCACGGTCGCGGGTCGTGGGGCGTTGCCAGCGCGGGCGGGGGTCGGGGTGCTCTGGATCGAGGGCGGCTAGGCCGTGGCAGGCCAGCAGCCGCACCTCTTCAGGCGAGAGCAGGTAGCCCTCGCCATCGGCGGGGCGGTAGGCGGTGAGCAGCACGCCCTTCTCGAGCAGATCGGGCGGGGGGGTCTCTACCTCGAAGCCCTCTAGCTCGAGCGCGGCGCGGGCCTGTTGTAGCAGCGCGAGTTGAATGCTGATATACTTTTTTTGTTGCACGGTCCACCTCCTAGCGCTCCCCGCCCTCGCCCCGGGCGGGGTTGTTCTCGTGCCCCTCGAGCCATTCGCGTAGAGCGCTCGCGGGAATCAACCAACGGGAACCG
>NZ_AUHY01000117.1 GCF_000423425.1 Meiothermus rufus DSM 22234
ACCCGGTATGCAACCTTGGGCAGTTCCTTGGGTTGTTCATTCACGGGGGGCCTCCTGGGATACCGACTGACCTTTTTTGATGTATTCCTCGAGGTTTTCGACTGGGATCAGCAGCTTTCGGCCTAGACGGCTAGCAACAAGACGTCCTGCTCTTATTTCCCGGCGCAAACTTTCTTCATGAACGCCCAGGAGGCTGGCTGCTTCTTGAACGGTGTAGGTCAATCTGGATGGCAACTGTAGTTTCCGCATTGCAATCACAAATACCACTTACTCAGCCGGATGTCAAGTACAGTTGCAATGAGTTGTGTTAGGTTGTTTACAAATGACAGCTACAGTTACCACCCAAGCAAATAAAGTGGTCACCATAATGCCCGTAGATGATGTTTCTTTGTTCGTTCAGAAAAGGATAAAAGAGTTGGGTTTGTCAGTTAGAAAAGTGGCTAGCATGGCTGGAATTAGCCATACTCATCTTGGCAACCTGATTAGAGGCATTTCATCTTGGAAAGAGGTGCAGTTTTCAACTTTAGAGCGTTTGGCATATGCTTTAGATATTCCGGTTAACGATTTGATTTACCTAGTTCGAGGCAAAGTACCCAGTCTTGATCACCGCGAGCGCGTCACCCCCGTTCGCTTCCTAATCCAACCCGTGCGCGGCCTGGCCAGTGCCGGCCAGCCGGTAGACCCGGAAGGGGTGCCGGTGCTGGCGGATGTGTGGCGGCGCGGCAGCCTGCTGTACCGGGTGGAGGGCGACAGCATGGCCCCCACCCTTCACGATGGCGACCGGGTGTATGTAGACCCCAGCGAAACCGAGCTACGCGAGGGGCGCATCTACATCTGCGAGATACCGGGCGACGGTCACACCATCAAACGGGTGCGCCGCCTGGACGACGGTCAGCTCTGGCTGGTGTCGGACAACCCCGCTTACCGGCCCTGGCGGCCTTCCGAGATGCGGATTGTGGGGCGGGTGTACTACCACGATCCGGTGGGGGGGAGGTTGTGATGAATGAACCAAAACAAACCTGTTCGTATTTGAACATTTAGCTATGGAGCACGAACCTCTATTTGAGCCAGATTCGGACATCACAAGACGATTAGAAAAGCTCGATGGTGAAGGTTTAGAGCTTTATGTTGCTGATTTGTTGAGCATGTTTAGGCCATTGGGTTGGAAGGTATATGTAACCAAAAGATCACGTGATATGGGCGGCGACTTGGTTTTAGACAACCCAGATGGCATCAGATATGTTATTCAAGCCAAGCACCGCCAAGACGATGAAAAGGTAATTGGACTTTCAGCGGTGCAGCAAGCTGTAGCAGCAAAAGCCGCTTACGGAGCCCATCACTCCATAGCGATGAGCAATGCAGTTGATTTTTCTGAACCAGCTAAACGTTTGGCGGCGTACAACAAGACTATTCTTTGGACTAAGCATGAGTTGCAAAAGTTATACTTTGCCTCTATTTATCGAGATGAAAAACTTTTGCAAGAAATTGGTTTGGAACTTGGTAAGCCTGCTAGTTTACCTAAACCGCAAAGTACTTTTGAGCTTGTGCCTCATATTCCATCTCCGGAGTCCGTTTTTGCTTCCCAGTTAGGACAGCAGGCTGAGCAAAAAACACTCCCGCTTGAAGTTCGCCCCCGCTTTACTTCCGATGCACCAAAAAGCAAGTCTAGGTTTTTGTTCTGGGCACCTGCTTTCTTGGTTGCACTCTTAGCTGCAATCGCCATTTTTGGGCTTAAGAGGGTTTGGGTAGCATCAGAGCAGCCATCCCCAGAAGATGTGGTCCCAGGGTATGACCGTGCCTATCGCCATGCTTTGAACACCAACGATACTTCCCAGTTGTTTGAATATGCTGCCCAAGAGCTTATTTCAGCAAGGG
>NZ_AUHY01000118.1 GCF_000423425.1 Meiothermus rufus DSM 22234
GTACGAGGCCAAGGCGTCCATTGTTCGCGAGGCAATACGAAGTTATCTCGCCCATCCCCTCCACATCCTTCAGCCAACTGCGTAAGTCCTATTTGTGAGAATCATACCCGGATAAACTTGGCTATGTGGGGGTTTCGTCTTAGCTCGGCCAGGTCGTCTTCGCTGGGCAGTTGGGGCCGGTCGCGCTCAGCGTTGACCAGGCACAAAAACCCCAAGGGTTCATCGGCGGTGGCCTGAAATTGGTGCCAGGTGAGGGGGGGAACCCAGACCAGGTCAAAGAGGCCAATGGGGTGTATCTCCTCTCCGACCAGGCAGTGTCCCTGCCCCCGGATAACCATAACCGCATGCACGTGTTGATGGCGCTCGAGGGTAGTATAGCCTCCAGGAGCTACCTCAAAGTAGCGCCACTGTGCGGCTAGGCCTTCGCCCTCAAAGAGCACCTGCCGGGTGACCGCTTTGAAGGGGGCCTGTCCTTCGGTTTTGTAGGCGTGAACCGCCACACCTTCCCAGGTGTAGCCCTGCGCGGAGCGCTTGTTCTTGGTCATGTTTTTTATTCTAGGGCGCTTCTTGGGAGGGTTGCGCCGAGCGGGCTGCTACCCGCTCAACAAAGCGGCGGGTGCGCTCCAGGAGTTCTTCTCTCGCAGCCAGCAGATTGCCCCCGATGAGCAGCATGCTATCGGGGCCATAAAATGCCAAGAGCTCATCAACCCGTTCCACCGTCATTCCCCCAGCCGGAACGGGTAGGGCCGGCTGGAGGGGCCCCCACGGGTTGCGCAGGTTTTGCGCCAGAAGCTGGCACTCCTGAGGGCTGTAGGCAAAGCGCCCGCCATAGTTGGGAAAGATGCTGGCGTCGGCCCCTAGCAGCCGGAAGAGCTTACCCAAAAACAAGCTAGGGGCCATACGGTTGCCCGCAAAAGCAGGGTGGGCCAGTAGAGCCACCCCCGCTTCCTGGGCCAGCTCGTAAAAGACGGGTAGACCCACCAACATAGGAGCCACCAGGGCTACTCGAATCCCTTCCGAGCGAGCTACCTCGAGCTGGGCCGCCAGCTTCTTGGGACTGCCTGCCAGCATAGGAGCGTAAAGGGTTTGTCGGCCAGTCTCGGCATTGGCCTGGGCTACGGCTCGAGCGATGGCAGGTACCCGCTGAGCAAAGGGCGCATAGGATTGGTTGGTGAGGTTGTGGTCGTCTTTGACGATATCGATACCGCCTAGGGCGAAGGTATAGGCCAGGCGGGCCAGCTCGTTAGGGGAGAGACCCTGGGGCTTGAGGGCGGTGCAGGTTAGGGCACGGTGGTAGACTCCGGTGAGCCGGCGCAGACCGGCTATCCCAAAACGGGGGCCTGGAAAGGCCTCCAGCAGATCACCGGGAAGCTCCACATCTTGCAGCCATACGTCTTCTTGTAGGGAGCAGTTGCCAAAAAGCCCATTGAATAGGCCAATGGGGTCTTTAGCCGTGGTCTCTAGCGCTAGGCGCAGCACCACCTTGTAGGTGTCCTTCTCGGTGAGGGTAATCGAAGCTACCTGGGCCAGTACCTGGGTCAAAATCCAGGGCTGCTGTACGGCCTCTGGGGGCATTTCAAGGCTTTGCTCAATAGCTAAAGCCTGGGCCCGGGCTTCAATTTGCTCAGGAGTAGAGCGAATTAGGTAGGTGGCCTCGAGCCAACACATGGGCCGTATTCTACACACCCGAAGAAGCGGGGATGCGCCTAGCGCGTCGCCCCATTGCTCCGCGGCACAGCCTACTACTGGTAGCCGACTTACCCAGCCTTCCCGAGG
>NZ_AUHY01000119.1 GCF_000423425.1 Meiothermus rufus DSM 22234
CTGGTACGAGGCCAAGGCGTCCATTGTTCGCGAGGCAATACGAAGTTATCTCGCCCATCCCCTCCACATCCTTCAGCCAACTGCGTAAGTCCTACGGGTGCAGGCTGGTGGTCTGGCGCATAATCAGGGGCCAGATCACCCCCTGTAGTTGGTTGCAAATCCATAACGCCAGCGCCACCACCAGTAGAGGCCCCAGGCCCAAAGGCAGGGCCAGCAGCAAGGCCGGCACCGCCGAGATGAGCACCCCAATCACCGGCACAAAGCTGAAGATAAAAGCCAGAAAACCCAGAACCATGGACTGGGTCAGTACCTCGCCGCTAAAGCCCTGAAAGGGGCCGAAGGAGAGGTACATGGCCAGGGTGACCAGCCCAGCGTTGGCCAGTGCGCCCAGAATGGTGCCGCGCACGTAGCCGCCGAAGGCCCGGTCGGCCTTTTCCAGTAGCTCGGCGGCGCGGGGCTGGTAGGGCCGGGGGATGAAGGTGAAGAGCTGGGCCCCAATGCGGGGCAGGTCGTAGAGCAGGTAGATGGACAGGGTAATCACCGTGAGGAGCTGGAAGGCCCCACCCAAAAGCGCGGCAAAAAAGTTCAGCAGGTTGCCCCCGCCCTGGGCCAGGAGGCTTTGCAACCCCCGAAGGAGGGTCTGGGTAAAGACCTCTAGCAAGAGCTCGAGGTTGCCGGTGGCCTGCGCCAGAGCCTCGCGCAGCAAGGGTGGCAGCGGCACCTGGCCCAGCCGGTCGGGCAGTTGTTGCACCCAGCCCTCGAGGGGGGCCAGAATAGCCGGCAGATTCACCAGGAAGCGGCTGAGCTGGCTGGTCATCCCCAGCAAGAGCACCGTGGCCAGCCCCAGGAAAAACAACCCCCCCACGAACACCGCCACCACCCCTAAAGCCCGGGTCAGGCGGCGCTCTTCGAACCAGCGCACCACCGGGCTGGCCAGGTAGGAAAGGATAAAGGACAGGCCCACAATGGTCAGGGCCATACGGGCCTTGGCCGCCACCCAGGCCAGCAGCCAGGCGAGCAGCAGGCCCAGGGCCAGGTACACCGCCAGGCGCACCCAGGGGTTCTGCCAGGCCAGGCTAAAGGTCTCGCGCATGGCCCCATTATGCGTGGATGAAGGCGGACGGGCCTGTAATCTTTGTTAGACCAAGGGCAGTAGCCGCACCCGAACCCGGCTAGCGTCCATTATCCCTATAGCCCCTTTCGCAATGGCCTCTGCTGCGGCGAGCAGCACTTGTAGCAAGCGTTCCCCGCTGACCTCAGGCCGCAAGTCTATCTCGCGCAAAATCAGGACGCTGGGTCTGGTTTCGCGGCTGTACATCAACAAGTCGCCAAAGCCGAGGTCGTGGGTCAGGAGTAGGTAGTCGCGGGAAGCCGCGAAGCGCAGCACCTCGAGGTCACTCGCATTGGCCGGCCCCACTTCCGACCAGCGAACAGCCTCTATAAGCCTGAAAAAAGGACACCCCCCGGGGGGTGAGGTTGATGTCCAGCAGGATTTTCAAATCGCGACCTCACGTTCCTCGGCCAGAAGGGCGGCGTACTGCAATGCAGCATCTATATCCTCCTGCTCGAGCTCAGGGTAGTCGCGCAGGATCTCAGCTGAACCCGGACAAACACATGTGAGACTCTAAGCTGGGATAAAAAGAGGGGAACCAACCAAGAAAGGAGGTTCCCCAG
>NZ_AUHY01000120.1 GCF_000423425.1 Meiothermus rufus DSM 22234
ACGCCTGAAGCTTTTGTGGACAGCCTGTTGAAAGGGGGTGGGAGCCCTGACTAAACTGACCGGTGAGGTGGTGCAAATTTAGGGGCGCAGTACAGCTCTTCTCCCGCCAAACAATTCTATTGCTTCTTATGTTCCCTTGGGTTTCATTACTGGCACAAAACTGCGGCGGGCTTATTCGGAAGCCCATGTGCTATTAGCTACTTCCTGGTATGAAAGCTTTCCCCTCTTTCCTTTGGAGGGAATGGCATGTGGTACTGCGGTTATAACAACTCCATATGGGGTAGAAGATTATGTGGAGCACTTAATTAACGCTTATGTTGTTCCTCCACGGGATGAGGAAGCGACAGCAAAAGCTATAATAGCGTTGTATGAAGATGCTGGGCTTCGCTTGCAATTGTCCCAACAAGGAATAATGGAAGCTAAAAAACATACTTGGAATAGATGTGTTCAACGTATGATGGAGATTCTGGGAATATAACTATGTTCTTCCGAGAAGTTCCTAGGGTTTATATATTGATTTTGAACTGGAATGGTTGGAAAGACACGATAAAATGCGTGGAATCTCTAAAGAGTCTTCAATATCCGAAGTATGAAATTATTGTTTTGGACAACGGCTCTACTAATGACTCTGTAATTCGCATTCGAGAGGCCTACCCGGATGTCACCTTAATAGAGATAGGTTCAAACCTGGGTTTTGCGGGGGGAAATAACGTTGGAATTCGCTACGCTTTAGATAAGGGAGCCGATTATATTTGGCTGCTAAATAATGATACGGTTGTTGATCCAAATGCCCTAACGGCTATGGTTGATTTAGCTGAAAGCGATCCCAAGGTAGGCGTTGTGGGATCTATTCTTTACTACATGAATGAACCAAGTCGTGTGCAAGCCTGGGGTGGAGGACGTGTCAGCTTGGTTTTTGGCTATTCACGCCACCTCATGGCTGCCGGAGAGCCACATTACATAACTGGGGCCAGCATGCTGCTGCGTCGTGATGCCCTAATACGAGAAGGCCTCCTTGACGAGAGATATTTCATGTATTGGGAGGATGCAGATATTTGTTTTCGTCTTCGCCGTTCGGGGTGGAAGTTGGCTGTGGCAGAAAATTCTCGTGTGCTTCACAAAGAATCTGCTAGTGTGGGTCGAAAGAACCCGCGCTTAGCACTTTATTTTAATGAGTCATCAGTGCGGTTCTTTTTTCATCATGCGCCATTACCTTTAGTGCCAGTAATTATAGGATTCTTGGGGCGCTTTATGAAGGGATTTTTGCGTGGTTGGCAATGGTCCAGGGCTGTTTTGAGAGGTACAGCACGGGGATTTGATATATGCTAACCCACTTCGGAGTTATTGTTATAGTTGCTGCTTTTCTTATTGTATTAGGACTTACGCAGTTGGCTGAAGGATGTGGAGGGGATGGGCGAGATAACTTCGTATTGCCTCGCGAACAATGGACGCCTTGGCCTCGTACCA
>NZ_AUHY01000121.1 GCF_000423425.1 Meiothermus rufus DSM 22234
GCCTCCGGGTCGAGGTCGGTGTTGGTCCGCAGCAGGTACTTGCCGTCGTAGCGGGCCGCCCGCTTCACGGCATCGGTGTCGACCACCAGCGCGCCCTGGGGCAGGGCCTTGAGGTAACGGGCCAGGAGACGGTTTCGCAGGAGCTCCTTGGCTTGGCCGCGCTCGATCCGCTGCTTCAGGTGCGCGAGGGCCGCCTCCCGAGCCTGGCGGTCGTGCTCGGCCTGGAGGGGGTTGTAGCAGAGCACATAGCGCTGGCCTTGGTGGGTCACCTGCTTGATCTGGAGCTGGTCGTTCACCTTGCGATACCGCCCCGGCTGGCTCAAGACCGCCTCGGCCGCCCGGTGCCGGCGCAGGGGCATGCCGACGATGTACTCCATCCCGGCCTCTTCAATGGCCCGCAGGATCTGGCGGCTGACCATGCCCCGGTCGGCGACGAAGATCACCCGGCGCAGGTGGAAGCGCCGCTTGAGCGCATCCAGCACGGTCTCCACGGTCGCCTTGTCGGCGGTGTCGCCTGGGAAGACCTCGTGGGCGATGGGGTAGCCGTCCCGGGTCATGAGCACGCCCACCACCAGCTGGGGCCGATCCGGGCGCTTGTCCCGGGAATACCCGTAGGCCGCCAAGCCCTCGGGCCCCCGGCCTTCGAAGTAGCTAGATGTGGTGTCCCAGAAGACGACGTCCACCTCGGTCCAGAACAGGTCGCGAGCCCGGGCGAAAAGGCGATCCTCGATCGCCTCCTTGTGCTCGGCCAGGACGTCCAGGGCGCGGTAGTAGTGGTGCAGTTCCAGCTGCTCGGCCTGGGGCCGGTAGACGCCCTGCAGCCACTGGCGCACGAGGCCCCGCTTGGAGCAGGGGTCGGTGAGGCGGTTGAGTACCATGGTGAAGACGGCCTCGGCCACGTCGAAGGCCAGCTGGCGATCCTCCAGCAGGGCCTCGAAGGCCTTGTCCAGTTCGGCCTCGCGCCACAGCCGTTCGAAGATCAGCGCCGGTCCCCACTGCTTGGACCACCGGACGTTCAGGCGCTCGGCTTGTTCCTCCAGCCGACGCCAGGTGCTCTGGGAGAAGCGGGCCAGATTCTCGATGAGGGCATCGAGCCGGCCGTCCTGGAGATCCTCCAGCCGGCCCAGGGTAGCGACCACCCGCTGGCGGACGCGGCCGCCCTGGCGCACGCTCTCGACGAGCTGGAGGTAGGTGCGGGTGGAGCCGTCTTTGTTCTTGAAGGCCTTCTGGCGGATGAACATGGCACAACTAACGTAGCATCAAAACTATTCGCCTTCAAGATCTTATCTGAAAAACGTGGCACTACACTTTTGACCCCAAAGAACCGCCGCCCCATGGAAACCCCTTGATTCATGCGGGTTCCTGGGGCGGCGTGGCACCGAGAAGGGCCGTCAACTGTCAAACCCGAG
>NZ_AUHY01000122.1 GCF_000423425.1 Meiothermus rufus DSM 22234
TTTGCTCGATAGCCCGCAGTTGTTCATCCTCTTCTTGGCTCAACTCAATGTACCGAAAGTTTCCCACTGTAAAAGTCTATCGTGAGTGTACTTAATCCCATTGGGCGGCGATGATAGGTGGCAACTTGGGTTACACACTAGGCGTTGGGGTTGGGTGTAGCATGAGCGGGGTGTTCTCCCGAACCATCCGGCTCCCCTTTCAGGTGTTGGGTATCCCCCTCTCGCTCGACCTGAGCTTCCTAATTGTGCTGCCCCTTTTTGCCTTCCTGATTGGCAGCCAGCTTCCGGTCTACCTGCGTCTGCTGCAGCTTGGCCCCCAGCCGGAACTCTTGCAGGGCTTAACCCCCTACCTGCTGGGCCTGCTGGCGGCCATAGGGCTTTTCCTCAGCGTGCTCATCCACGAGCTGGGCCACGCCCTTACCGCGCGGGCCTATGGGGTGCAGACCCGCGAAATTACCCTGTGGTTGCTGGGGGGGGTCGCCCAGCTCGAACGCATCCCCCGCAGCCGGGGCACCGAGGCGGTGATCGCCATCGCTGGCCCCATTGTGAGCGTGCTGCTGGCGGTGCTGTTCGGAGCGCTGCGCGGGCTGGTGCCCGCGGGGGCGGGGCAGTTTTTGCTGGGCTACCTGAGCTTCATCAACCTGAGCCTGGCCCTGTTCAACCTGCTACCCGCATTGCCGCTCGATGGCGGGCGGATTTTACGCAGCCTGTTGGCCCTTTACAAGCCCTACCTCGAGGCCACCCGCACCGCCACTGCGGTTAGCAAGGTGCTGGCCTTTGCCCTGGGCTTGCTGGGTCTTTTGGTGGGTAACCTGTTTCTCATTCTCATCGCCTTTTTCGTCTTCATGGCGGCCAGTGCCGAGGCCGAACAGGCCATGCTCAACCGCACCCTCGAGGGCCTGCGGGTGCGCGACCTGATGACTCGCGAGGTCTCCTGGGTACCACCCAGCCTGAGCATAGCCGAGCTGCTGGACAAGATGATGCGCGAACGGCACGTGGGCTATCCGGTGATGGAAGAAGGACGGCTTTTGGGCCTCATTAGCCTGGAAGACTTGCAAGGGGCCTCGCCCCAGACCCGCGTGCTCGAGCGCATGCGTCCCCCCTTGCAGATAGACGAACACGCCGAGGCGCTAGCCGCTTTGCAGCGTATGGCCGAGCAGGGGTTCTCAAGGCTTTTGGTCACCGATTCACTGGGCAACCTGGTGGGTATCCTGAGCAAAACCGACCTGCTAAGGGCCTTGCAATTGCGTGCAGCGCAGATGAGTTTAGCGGAGTCAAACAGGTAGGGCTGAACCCGGACAAACACATGTGAGACTCTAAGCTGGGATAAAAAGAGGGGAACCAACCAAGAAAGGAGGTTCCCCAGGTGCAGTTTACCA
>NZ_AUHY01000123.1 GCF_000423425.1 Meiothermus rufus DSM 22234
CAATATATGCCCCCTACTGACACACATCCTGACCCAAATCCTGACCCAAATTGACCCAAAAATTGACCCAAAACCGGAAGTGTTCTATTGTGCGTGGAAGTGTGGGGAGTTGGCTTCAGCACAGCGCTTTTGTGGGTCAGTGTGTGGCATTGTTTGAGCCCGAAGTCACCTTTTAATCGGTTGGTCACAGGTTCGAGTCCTGTGCGGTCCACCAGTCTGGCCCCCGCTTGGCCGGGGGCCTGTCTTTACGAAGAGACGAGCCTGTGCTAACCTTATGAACGGTCTCGAGGGGGCCCAATCCCCCAGAGCTAAAAAACAAGGCCCCATCGTCTAGTGGCCTAGGACGCCGCCCTCTCACGGCGGTAACAGGGGTTCGAATCCCCTTGGGGTCACCAAGTGGGCGACTAACTCAGCTGGTAGAGTGTATCCCTTACAAGGATAAAGTCGGGGGTTCGAGTCCCTCGTCGCCCACCACGTCTAGGACGGAAAACCCCCTTTATGCACTCTTTGCATAAAGGGGGTTTAGGGTGCAATAAGGGTGCAATCCCCGCGATTCCACCCCACCCCGACAAAGTCAGGGTGGAATACCCTTGACAAGCCCATATCTTCAGTGGTGAAAGGTTCAGCGAAAGTAGGTATCAAACCCGGTAGCACCAGCGGGCAACCTGCTTCAAGGTCTTTAGGGCTGCCACCACCACGTGCGCGTACCACCCCCTGGGCAGCCAAGCAGGGCCCGTAAGCGGCACAAAGCGTTCTATGGCGATGGTCTGTACCTCGGTAAAGCGATAAACCATGCCGTCGGCCCAAACCGGAGGCTTTGAACCCTCCCATAGGAGCCTCCATAGAAGCCTAGGCCGCAGCGTAGCTGTCGTTGACGTTGACCGTGCCCGCCTGGATACGCGCGGCCACTTCCCGGCCTTTGCGTAGATCCCGAGTCCACACGCTAAGTACACTCACGATAGACTTTTACAGTGGGAAACTTTCGGTACATTGAGTTGAGCCAAGAAGAGGATGAACAACTGCGGGCTATCGAGCAAA